>DATIMT010000034.1:0-7366 GCA_035475035.1 Arthrobacter sp. | reverse complement strand
CACACCCTGGACTGCGGGGGCATCATGGGTGCTGACGGAGGTCTGGACGGCCTGGCCCAGGCCGGGCATGGCGAACAGCTGCTCCGCGATGACGGAGCCGCCGAACAGGCCGATGAACTGCAGCGCGATGCCGGCCACGATGGGCAGGCTGGCGTAGCGCAGGGCGTGGACGTAGAGGATTTTCCAGGTAGGGGTGGCTGTGGCGCGCAGCGTGCGGATGTGTTCCTGCTGCAGGGCCTCGAGCATGGACGCCCTGGTCTGGCGGGCAATGAATGCCGCCCCGCCCACCGCAAGGGTGATCACCGGCAGCGCCAGGGAGAGTGCCCAGTCCTGCGGCGAGACCTCGAACGGCACGTAGCCGGTGGCCGGGAAGATGGAGGACTGGACCGCGAACAGGTACACGAAGAGGACGCCCACCCAGAACGCCGGCAGGGCAACGAGGAGGCCCACGAAGCCGCCGATCACCTGGTCCAGGAGGCCGCCGCGAACGGCGGCGGTGACGCCCAGGGCGATGCCCAGGACCGCGCTGAGGACGGTGGCGCCGGCAGCAAGCGAGGCAGTGACGGGCAGGCGGCTGGCAAGGTCGGCGCTGACCGAACGGCCATCGATGAGCGAGATGCCCAGGTCGCCCTGGACCGCCGAACCAAGCCAGGTGAAGAACTGCGTCAGCAGCGGATCGTTCCAGCCCAGCCGCTGATTGACCTGGTCGATGGCTTCCTGGGAGGCGCCGGCGCCGAGGGACACGGCCCCCGGGCTGCCCGGCATTGCGTGCACCAGCAGGAATGCCAGGACCGCAACCACCAGCACGGTGGCCAGCGCCATCAGCAGGCGCTTAGTGATGAATAGTGCCATGGTGACCTCCATCGGTCAGGCCCTGTCCGCGGGGCCACTTGTTGCGTGGGCCCCGCGGACAGGTGCGGGTATTAGCTGGCCGGAGTGTAGGACGAGAGGAGCGGGTAGGCGTTGGTGCCGGCGAACTTCACCTGGGCTACCTTCTTGGTGTTGTAGCCCTGGTTGGTCAGCGCCTCGTACAGCGGGATCATCCAGCCGGACTCCACCAGCCTGGTGTTCAACTTCGTGGCAGCGGCCTTGGCAGCGGCGTCGTCCTTGGCTGCGGCAAGCTCGCCGGTGGCGGCGCTGAGCTGGTCATCGGTGGCCTTCTGCACGTTGGTGAAGCCGTTCAGGATTGCCCCGTACATCACACCAACAGGGTTGTCCCAGTTAAGGGGCGCGTAGCCCAGCGGCGTGGTGGCGACGGCGGCGAAGGCTTCGTCGGTGGAGGCGGCCATCTTCACGTTCATGGTGATGCCGACGGCGGCCAGGTCTTTCTGGACTGCCTGGAGGTCCGTCTGGGTCTGGGCTCCGGCGATGATGGTGAAGTCAAAGCCGTTCGGGTAGCCGGCCTCGGCCAGCAGGCTCTTTGCCTTCTCCGGGTTGTAGGCGAACTTGGTTTCGAGGTCCTTGGTGAAGCCTGCCGAATCCTTGGGGAGGGCGTTCCAGGCGGGGATGTCCCCCTTGTGCAGGGCGTCCACCAGGGCCTGGCGGTTGATGGCGTACTGGATCGCCTGGCGGACCTTTTCCTGCGCGAACGCCGGGGCGGTCTTGCCGGTCTTGTCGAAGGAAATCATGGTGTTGACCGTGCCGCCGATCTGGGAGACGCCGACGCCCTTGGACTTGGCGAAGTCAACGGTGTTCGAGGTCAGCATGGCAACGTCCGCCTGGCCGGAGACCAGCGCGTTGGCACGGGCCTGGGGGTCCAGGACAACGCTGAAGACCACCTTCTTGAAGGCGTATTTGGAGGCGTCCGCGCTCTTGTCGTTCTTCACCAGGACATACTTGTTGCCCTTCACAGTGGAGGGGTCCAGGGTGTACGGGCCGGAACCGTCCGGCGTTGCAGCGAGGCTGGAGGTATCCGTGACACCGTTCTTGCCCACGATCATGCCGGTGGTGGAGGCAAGGTTCTTCTCGAATCCGGGCTGCGGCTTGGCGAAGGTCAGGGCCACCTGGGTGGGGCTGACCACGTCAACGGAGGTGATTTCCTGGGCGCCGCCCTTGGCCACGGCCGAGTAGGCGCTCAGCGCGGGATCGGCGCGGCGGTCCAGGTTGGCCTTGACCAGTGCGGCGTCGAGCTTGGAGCCGTCGGTGAACGTAACGTCGTCCTTGAGGGTCAGCGTCAGGACGGTGTTGTCAGCGTTGTAGCTGAAATCCTTGGCGAGGCCAGGACCCGCGGAACCATCCGGCTGGAGCGTCATCAGGCTGTCGTAGAGGCCTTCGAAGAACTGGCGCTGGGCTGCCGAGACACGCAGCGGGTCGAAGCCGAACGAGGCCGAGTCGCTGTCGATGGCGAGCGTGAGGCTGCTGGTGTCTGCCTTGGCTGCCGCCTGGCTGGACCCGCCGCCGCAGGCGGCCAGGGAACCCATCAGCAGGGCACCGGTCAGGACGGCAGCGCTGCCGCGTGCGGTGGTGGTCAGAAGTTTCATGTGGTGCGCCTTCGCATTCTTCTATGACTGCAACGGAAGAGTTTTTTGGGGCCGGAGGTGCCCGGCTCCCTTCAAGAATCGGCCCCGGCCCGTCCCACCAAACATGTCAATGTCATTGATTGAAAAAGTATTGTGGCGGCCGTCACCCCGGCCCGCAGGATGGATACAGGGCAGCGCAGCCTGGGACGCGGCACGCGTCCATGACGAAAGGAACCCCATGACCAACCCGTTCCCCCGCGACTTCCTTTGGGGCGTGGCCACCGCCGGCCACCAAGTGGAAGGCAACAACGTCAACAGCGATACCTGGTTTCTGGAGCACCTGCCGGGGACGATCTTCGCGGAAGCCTCCGGGGATGCGGTGGACCACTACCACCGTTACCGGGAGGACATCGCCCTGATCGCCGGCCTTGGTTTCACCAGCTACCGCTTCTCGGTGGAGTGGGCCCGGATCGAACCGGAGGAAGGCCACTTCTCGCTCGCGGAACTGGACCACTACAAGCGGGTGCTGGAAGCGTGCGTGGAGCATGGCCTGACGCCCGTTGTTACCTTCCACCACTTCACCTCACCCCGCTGGCTCCTGCAGGTGGGCGGCTGGGAAGGGGCCCGGACGCCGGAACTCTTCGCGCGCTATTGCGACCGGGTGATGGCCCACCTCGGTGACCTGATCGGCGTCGCCTGCACTTTGAACGAGCCCAATCTTCCCTGGCTCCTTGAGTCGTTCGGTATCGGCGGAGAAGCACCGGAGAACCGGGGATCGGTGCCGATGTGGGCCGCGGCCGCGGAACGCCTTGGCGTTGATGCCAGCACTGTTGCCCCCTTCCAGTTCTGCTCCACGGATGCGGGCTTCCAGGTGAAGCTGGCGGCCCACCGCGCCGCTACGGCGGCCATCAAGGCGAGGCGTCCGGACCTGCCGGTGGGCTGGACCCTTGCAAATTCGGACATCCAGTCGATCGAGGGCGGCGAAGAAATCGCTGCCCGGGTACGCCGGGATGTCAACGAACGCTTCCTGGAAGCTTCCCGCGGGGACGACTTCGTGGGTATCCAGACGTACGGGCGCACGGTCTACGGCCCGGACGGCCATGTGCAGGCCCCCGGAGGGGTGCCCACCAACCAGATGGGTGAAGAACTCTATCCGGAGGGCCTGGAAGCGACCATCCGGGAGGCCCACCGGGTTGCCGGCATTCCGGTGATCGTCACCGAGAACGGGCTGGCGACGGAGGATGACGCCGAGCGTGTGGCGTACCTGAAGACCGCTGTCGACGGCGTTGCCTCCTGCCTTGCCGACGGCATCGACGTCAGGGGCTACATTGCCTGGACGGCCTTCGACAACTTCGAGTGGATCTTCGGCTACCGGCCCAAGTTCGGCCTGATCGCCGTCGACCGCACTACGCAGGAACGGTCTCCGAAGGACAGCGCACGCTGGCTGGGCGGCCGTGCCCGGGAGCATGCTTTGGTGGCGGCGCCGCAGCCCGCTTAGGAGCCTTGAACGGCCCGGACTTCCCAGGGAAGTCCGGGCCTACCCGGCCTCGGGTTCCCGGATCACCAGCACCGGGCAGTGTGCGTGGTGGATGGTCTGGTGGGAAACAGAGCCGAGCAGCATTCCGGTGAATCCGCCGTGGCCCCGCGATCCGACCACCACCAGGTCTGCATCCCGGGAGGCACCAATAAGCGCCGATGCCGGATTGCCTTCCACGATCTTCCCCGTGACGGGCACACCCCGGTCCTTGACGCGTTCGAGCTCCGCTTCAAGGATGGCCTGCGCGTCCTTCTGGAATATCTCGTAGTCCCAGGCCGTCCCCATGGCATCGCTGACGTAGGGAAAGCTCCAGGCGGTCAACGCCTGGACCTCGCCCTTGCGCAGCCTGGATTCCCCAATCGCCCAGTCCATCGCAGCGCGGGACTGGTCAGAACCGTCCACGCCAACCACGATCCTGAAGCTTTCGCTGGCAGCCACGGGTCCCCTTTTCCTTTTGTCGTCTTCCGGCGGGACTAGCCCTGGCCCGTTGCCCCGCCCTGCCCCGGCACGGCCACCGTGGAGTGCTCCGGCTTGGCGGCCTTGTGGGGATTTCCTGCTTCCCTGGCGCAGTGGGAGCAGCAGTAGATGCCTGCGTCGCTCTCAACAGGGTGGCCCAGGATCCGGCAGCCGCAATGCTCGCAGGCGGGTGCCATCATATGAATTGCACATTCGAAGCTGTCGAACGTTCCTGTCTGTTGCCCCATACTGACGGTGAACATTCGGCCTTCGCTGCTGCCGCAGACATCGCATGAGCCCATGGTCTTTGCCTCCTGTTGCACTCGCCTGACCCAGACACTCCAGTGGACTGCTTCCAGGGGTCTCCTGCCTAGGGACAAAGGTCCCCGAGGCATACGTCCATTGCCGGGGAGATTTCTTTGCCTTTTCCCATCCACTGCGCCGCCCGTTCCGAACCCCAGCCGTAGTACTGCAACCTAAGGCAAGGACGGGCTATGGATGCCATGGACCAGCAGGCCCTGACGGGTGCTGTCATCAAGGAGTACCGGCTGGATCTGGCACAACTGTGGCTGGAGTTCGTTGGGCTGGGCGGCGACGCCTCGGAACAACTCATCCGTGACTACTGCGCGGGCGAAGCCGCGCTTTCGGCAAAGGAACGTGACGCGCTGGCGCAGGCCGTCAACGAACACTGCGAGGCCGTCGGCCTGCCGCTGCGTGCTCCCCTCAGCGGCTCAGCCTTTTTCCTTCGGCCCGCGGAACGGCATGATCCGGAGCGGAAGGACCCCTACTCGTCAAAGTAGGTGAAGGTGCCCGTGGTGCCGGCAACGGACGCGACCACCGCGGCGGCAACATCCCGGATTTTCATGTTCCGGGTGCTGGATGCGTCCCGCAGCAGTTTGAAGGCCGTGGCCTGGCTGCACCGGTTCTGTGCCATGATGGCCCCGGTTGCCAGATCGATCACTGTGCGTGTCTGCATCGCGGCACTCATGCCGTCCTTGGTCTCCTCCAGCTTCAGCATGCGTAAGGCAAGTTTCAGGCCCTTGGAGGCCTGCTGCACGAACGCTTCCGCGGCGCCAATTCCGTTGCTGCCGAATGCGACAGGCTGCGAACAGTAAAACGTGAGCACGCCCTGCGAATCCCCCTCCAGCACTGCGGGGATGCTCAGCACTGAGTGGAAGCCCTGCTCCAGGACGGCTTGGCCGACCTGCGGCCAGCGCTCTTCCCGCCGGAGGTCTGGAATCCGCACGGTGGTTTGTGTCCGCATGGCAGTGATGCCCGGACCATCGCCGAGTTCGGATTCGAGGTGCGACATCAGTTGTGCGCTGGGATTGCTGCCGGCTCTGGCCGCAGGCTTCTTGGGCCGCAGCACCACAATTTCGCAGCAGCACTCGTGGCCCTGCCCGCCGAGGCGGGTCGCCGCGTAGGCCGCGAGATCCTGCAGAAATGCCTCAACCTCGGGGTTTTGCAGGAAGGACTCCTGGAGATGCAGGGCAACGTCAGCGAAGTCTTCGTCTTCAGGCACGCCGGCGTGGGGCACGCGTCTTACCTCCCGGACATTAGTTAAAAGCCACACCACTGTGGCCGCCCACTGCCGAACGGTGATGCCAGCCTACCTGTGCCGGTGTCGTAATCTGTCAACCATGACGCGCCTCTCCACCCCCAGCGGATCCGTCGGTGGCAGTTCCCTGAAAACTGACGGGACCACCATCCAGCGGTTCCTGGGCATCCCGTACGCAGAGCCGCCGTCGGGAGCCAACCGGTTCCAGCCGCCGGTACCGGTGTTGCCTTGGGCGGGCGTGCTTGACTGCACGGCTCCTGGGCCGGCTGCGCCCCAGAACCCCGAATCCCCTGCACCTCCCGGCTCGACGCCGCGCTCCTGGAGCGAAGGTGGCTGCCTCAACCTGAATGTCTGGACGCCGGGGACGGATGGTCCGGCCAGGCCGGTGATGGTTTGGATCCACGGCGGCGCGTACCTCACGGGCGCCAACAGTGATGCGATGTACGACGGCGCCAGGCTCGCCGCAGCGGCGGGCGTGGTGCTGGTGTCCGTCAACTACCGCCTCGGCGCGCTGGGTTTCCTGCACCTGGCGGACCTGTTGGGGCCCGGTTACGGGGATTCGTCCAACCTTGCCCTGCTGGACCAGCTGGAGGGCCTGCGCTGGATCCGCCGAAACATCGCTGCCTTCGGCGGCGACCCGCACAACGTGACCATTTTCGGGGAATCCGCAGGCGCCGCAGCCATCGGCACCCTGCTGGGCATGCCGGCGTCGGAAGGGCTCTTCCGCCGGGCCATCATGCAAAGCGGCACGGCCGAACGCTACCGCCGGCCGGAGGACTCAGCCCGTGTCACCGCAACGTTCCTTGAACTGTGCGGGTTGGACGTCTCCTCCGCCAAACAGCTGCTCACACTCCCGGTGGAGCGGCTGCTGGAAGCCCAGGCAGCACTCGAGAGGCGTGCCGCGGCGGAATCCTTCGCGGTGCCGCTGCCGTTCCAGCCCACGGTGGGCACGCCGTCGCTGCCGGGGCCGCCGCTCGAAAGCGTGCGGAACGGGGTCAACCGCGGGGTGGACCTGCTGATCGGCACCAACCTGAACGAGGGCTCCTTCGCCGTCGAGATGCGGCCGGCAACCCCTGGTGACCCGGACTACCCGGACCGCGCCGCCGCCGTGCTGTCCGGCTCCGGGGTTCCGCCGGCGGCCGCCTCCGGCTACGCGGACGCGCTGGCCCGCGTGTTGGGCAGGGAACCGGCGGGCAAGGAACTCCTGGAAGCGGCCATTGCGGATTCCCTCTACCGCCAGCCCAGCAACCGGCTCCTGGCCGCACGCCACATGGCTGCCGGTGGCGGCGCTCCCGGGAAAAACTTCGCCTACCTGTTCACGTGGCGGAGCCCTGCCATGGGCGGGAAACTCGGCGC
>DATIMT010000033.1:0-9598 GCA_035475035.1 Arthrobacter sp. | reverse complement strand
CGGCAAGAAGGGCGTGGGCGGCGAAGTCCTCGCGTACGTCTGGTAACGGGAAAGGAAGAGAATAATGTCACGTATTGGACGTCTCCCCATCACCGTTCCTGCCGGCGTTGAGGTCAAGGTTGACGGCTCTGTCGTCAGCGTTAAGGGTTCCAAGGGGGAGCTGACCCACACTGTGGCCAGCCCCATCGAGGTTGCCCTGGACGAGAACACCCTGACCGTCAGCCGCCCGAACGACGAGCGCGCCTCCCGTTCACTCCACGGCCTGACCCGCACCCTGATCGCCAACATGATCCAGGGCGTCACCGCAGGCTACGAGAAGAAGCTTGAAATCGTTGGTACCGGTTACCGCGTTCAGGCCAAGGGATCTGACCTTGAGTTCGCTCTCGGCTACAGCCACCCGGTCAGCGTTTCGGCTCCGGCCGGCATCACCTTTGCAGTAGAGGGACCGACCAAGCTCTCTGTCTCAGGAATCAACAAGCAGCAGGTCGGCGAAGTTGCTGCCAACATTCGCAAGCTGCGGAAGCCTGACCCCTACAAGGGCAAGGGCATCCGTTACGCCGGCGAAGTCATCCGCCGCAAGGTCGGAAAGGCTGGTAAGTAACCATGGCCATCTCCATTAACAAGAAGCGTACGAACAAGAGCAAGGCTGCTGCCCGCAGCCGCCGCCAGCTTCGTATCCGCAAGCGCATCTCCGGTACGGCTGCCCGCCCCCGCCTGGTGGTCAACCGTTCCGCACGCCACGTATTTGTCCAGGTTGTCGACGACAGCATTGGCCAGACCGTAGCAAGCGCGTCCACTCTGGAAGCTGACCTCCGTGCATTCGACGGCGACAAGACTGCCAAGGCCAAGCGCGTCGGCGAGCTCGTTGCCGAGCGTGCCAAGGCTGCCGGCGTCGAGGCTGTTGTATTCGACCGTGGTGGTAACAAGTACCACGGCCGGATTGCCGCCGTCGCTGACGGTGCACGCGAAGGTGGGTTGTCACTGTGACCGAAGCAAACAAGGAAAAGGACACTGTGTCTGCAGATCAGAAGGCGCCCGAAGCCGCAGCTGCTGAGACCACTGCCCCCGCTGCCGAGGACCGCCGTGGTGGCGCCCGTCGCGGCGAGCGTGGCGACCGTGGCCAGGGCCGCGGCGACCGCGGTGGCCGTGGCGGCCGCGACGGTGGCCGTGAAGCCGAGAAGAACCAGTTCGTAGAGCGCGTTGTCACCATCAACCGCGTTTCCAAGGTCGTCAAGGGTGGTCGTCGCTTCAGCTTCACCGCACTGGTCGTCGTTGGTGACGGTAACGGCATGGTCGGCGTGGGCTACGGCAAGGCCAAGGAAGTTCCCGCTGCTATCGCCAAGGGCGTTGAAGAGGCCAAGAAGTCCTTCTTCCGCGTTCCCCGCGTTGGCAACACCATCCCGCACCGCGTTCAGGGTGAAGCCGCTGCCGGCGTCGTAATGCTGCGTCCGGCTTCCGCCGGTACCGGTGTTATCGCCGGTGGTCCGGTCCGTGCAGTACTGGAGTGCGTGGGCATCCACGACATCCTCTCCAAGTCGCTCGGTTCCTCCAACGCCATCAACATCGTTCACGCGACCGTTGATGCCCTGAAGCGCCTCGAAGAGCCGGCAGCCGTGGCAGCACGCCGCGGCCTGCCGCTGGACGAGGTTGCCCCGGCAGCACTGGTGAAGGCCCTCCTCGCCCCGAAGGCAGGTGTCTAGTCATGGCTAAGAACCTGATCCCCTCCGACGCTCAGTTGGAGATCACTCAGATCAAGTCCGCCATTGGCGGCAAGCAGAACCAGCGCGACACCCTGCGGTCCCTCGGCCTGAAGCGGATCGGACACACCGTTGTCCGCACCGCCGACGCCGTGACCGTTGGAATGGTCAACACGGTTCCGCACCTGGTAAAGGTAGAGGAGGCGAAGTAAATGGCAGAGAACACTGCTGATAAGGCACAGGCTGCTGAGAAGCAGAACGCCCTGAAGGTTCACCACCTGCGTCCCGCCCCGGGTGCCAAGACCGCCAAGACCCGCGTTGGTCGTGGTGAGGCATCCAAGGGTAAGACTGCTGGCCGTGGTACCAAGGGTACGGCTGCCCGCTACCAGGTGAAGGCTGGCTTTGCCGGCGGCCAGCTGCCGCTGCACATGCGCCTGCCGAAGCTGCGTGGCTTCAAGAACCCGTTCCGGGTTGAGTTCCAGGTGGTAAACCTGGACAAGCTCAACGAGCTGTTCCCGGAAGGTGGCGCAGTCACCGTGGAGAACCTGGTCGAAAAGGGCGCCGTTCGCAAGAACCAGCCCGTCAAGGTGCTGGGCACCGGCGACATCACCGTCAAGGTTGACGTCACCGTCCACGCATTCTCGGCCAGTGCCGCTGAAAAGATCGCTGCAGCAGGCGGAAGCACCACCGCCCTGTAAGGGACGGCGCCAGCTGTTGAACTCCCGGTATCCGCAGGCTTCGGCCCCGGATACCGGGAGTTTTTCATATCCGCCGGACGAATTTTTCCCGCCTTCCGGCGCATGCCCGCTGGTGCGGATTGTTCGCACGGCAGGTAGAACCGTTAGACTCGGTTGTCGGCATTCATCAAGTTCCGGCACCCCACTCTTATTGACACCACAGGAGGACGCTTGCTTAGCGCATTTGGCCGGGCCTTTCGCACGCCTGATCTGCGACGCAAGTTGTTGTTCACGCTGGCAATCATCACCATCTTCCGCTTGGGCGCTTTCATCCCCTCGCCAGGTGTGAACTACCAGAATGTCCAGCAATGCTTGCACAACGGACAGACCGCCGGCGGGCTGTACCAGCTCGTCAACCTCTTCAGCGGCGGTGCGCTGCTCCAGGTGTCCATCTTCGCCCTGGGCATCATGCCCTACATCACGGCCAGCATCATCGTCCAGTTGCTCCGGGTGGTCATTCCCCGGTTCCAGGAGCTTTACGACGAGGGCGCGTCGGGCCAGTCCAAGCTGACCCAGTACACCCGCTACCTCACCATCGCGCTGGGCCTGCTCAACGCCACCACCCTGGTGTCCCTGGCCCGCTCCGGGCAGCTGCTTCCCGGCTGCCAGCTGCCGATTATCCCGGATTCCAGCATCATCACCACCATCCTGATCATCATCACGCTGACGGCCGGCACCGGCCTGATCATGTGGATGGGTGAGCTCGTGACGGAGAAGGGCGTGGGCAACGGCATGTCGCTGCTCATCTTCACCTCCATCGCTGCACAGTTCCCCACCTCGCTGGGTGCCATCTGGACCTCGCAGGGCCCCGGAACCTTCTTCATTGTCCTGGCCGTGGGCCTGCTCACCGTTGCACTGGTGGTCTTCGTGGAACAGTCGCAGCGGCGCATTCCGGTCCAGTACGCCAAGCGGATGATCGGCCGGCGCACCGTGGGCGGCACCAGCACCTACATTCCCATCAAGGTGAACATGGCCGGCGTCATTCCGGTGATCTTCGCTTCCTCCATGCTCTACATTCCCGGGCTGATCGCGCAGTTCAACCAGCCCCGGAACGGCGAGCCACTGCAGCCGTGGGTTGAATGGATCAACAACAACCTGACCCGCGGTGACCACCCGATCTACATGGCGGTTTACTTCCTCCTGATCGTGTTCTTCACCTACTTCTATGTCGCGATTACCTTCAACCCTGAAGAAGTCTCAGACAACATGAAGAAGTACGGCGGCTTCATTCCAGGTATCCGCGCCGGCAGGCCGACCGCTGACTACCTGCAGTACGTGCTCTCACGGATCACCCTGCCCGGCGCCCTCTACCTGGGCTTCGTGGCACTGATCCCGCTGGTGGCACTTGTACTGATCAACGCAAACCAGAACTTCCCGTTCGGTGGCACCTCGATCCTGATCATGGTGGGCGTTGGTTTGGAGACCGTAAAGCAGATTGATGCGCAGCTACAACAACGTCACTACGAAGGGCTTTTGCGATGACGAGAATGCTGATTATTGGACCTCCCGGTTCCGGAAAAGGAACGCAGGCGGAGCGGATCTCAGAACGCCTCGGCGTTGTGGCCATCTCCACCGGCGACATCTTCCGTGCCAACGTGAAGGGTGAAACCCCGCTGGGCCTCGAGGCCAAGAAGTACATGGACAACGGAGACTTCGTTCCGGACAGTGTGACCAACAAGATGGTCCGCGACCGCCTGGGCGAGTCCGACGTCGACAACGGCTTCCTGCTGGACGGCTACCCGCGCACCACCGCGCAGGTGGATTACCTTGACGAGATCCTCGCCGACGGCGACGAGAAGCTCGACGTGGTACTCCAGTTGACCGCCGACGACGAGGAGCTGGTCCACCGCCTCCTGGGCCGGGCCAAGGAAACGGGCCGGAGCGACGACAATGAAGCCGTCATCCGCCACCGGCTGGACCTCTACCACGAGCAGACCGAAGCCGTAGTGGCGAAGTATGCCGAGCGCGGCATCCTCACCCAGGTCGACGGGATCGGCCCCATCGATGAAGTAACCAACCGCGTGATGCAGGCCATCAAGGCCGCACAGGCTGCCTGACCGCAGGCGCACCCGGTTTATCAGAGGCTCCTCCCGGCATCCGGGAGGAGCCTCAGCCATTTGAAAGGACACATCATGGCCTTCGGCCAGCCCCGCATCGAATTCAAGAACAACGCCCAGATGCGCACCATGCACGAGGCCGGCCTGGTGCTCAGCCGTGCACTGGATGCCGCCGTTGCCGCCGCGGTGCCGGGGGTCACCACCAAGCACCTGGATGACGTCTTCGCCGCCGTGCTCAATGAGGCAGGTGCAAAGTCCAACTTCCTGGGCTACCACGGCTTCCCGGCCACCATCTGCACCTCGGTCAATGAGGAAGTGGTGCACGGCATCCCCGGCAGCCGGGTGCTGAAGGACGGCGACATCATCTCCATCGATGGCGGGGCGATCGTCAACGGCTGGCACTCGGACTCCGCACGCACGGTAATCGTGGGAACCGCGGACCCTGAGGACCAGCGGCTCTCCGACGTCACCCAGGCCGCCATGTGGCGGGGGATCGCGGCGCTGGCCACCGGCACGCACGTGGGGGACATCGGCGCCGCCATCGACGACTACGTCTCATCGGTCCCGGGCAAGCCGCTGGGCATCCTGGAGGACTACGTGGGCCACGGCATCGGCTCCGAGATGCACATGGCGCCCGATGTCCTGAACTACCGCACCAATCATCGCGGCCCCAAAATCAAGCCGGGCCTGTGTCTTGCCATTGAGCCCATGCTGGTCCGGGGCAGCATTGACACTGCAGTCCTGGAAGACGACTGGACCGTGGTCACCACCGACGGCAAGCGGTCCTGCCAGTGGGAGCACTCCGTGGCGGTACATGAGAGGGGCATTTGGGTGCTGTCAGCGCCCGACGGCGGCGCGGAGCACCTGGTGCCCCTCGGCGTCACCCCCGTGCCCATCCCGTAAGCGAAGCACGTCTTCCCCTGCGACGCAGAAAATCCCTGTCGACCCCGAAATAACGGGGTCGGCAGGGATTTTGCGTAGCGCCGGCGACTATGTGCGCCGCAACGTGTCAGGCCTTGAGCTTTGGCTTCACGTCGCGGTCGTAGATTGCCTGCAGCGTGCTCTTCAGGTCCGTCATGGTGGACTTGACGTCGCCCTGCTGCGTGAGGATCTTTGCTGCGGCCTTGGCCATCTCCTGGTCCGCGCCCGGCAGGAATACACGGGCGTTGTCCTGGACCTTGGTGACGGCCAACTGGTCCATGGCGGTCTTGATCTGCGGGGTCTTGGCCAGCACAGCTGTCATGTCTGCTGACTTGCGCGTGGGCATGTAGCCGGTGGCGGCGGAGAACTCCGCGGTACTCTCCGGCTGCGTGACGAAGTCCAGGAACATTCCTGCGGCAAGCTGCTCCTCCTTGGTGATCCCGCTGGGGATGCCCAGGCCGGCGCCACCGGTGGGGCACACGTTGGTTTCTGCTTTGGGGCCGCCCGGCAGGAAGCCGACACCCACGTTGAACTTCGCTGACTTCAGGATCCCCAACAGGGAACCCGTGGAGGAGATGGTGGTGGACGTGAGCCCGGCGGAGAAGTCGTCCGCGGCCTCCTTGGACGAGACGCCCGCCCACTTGTCCTTGTAGATCGAGTCCTGGGCCCACTGCAGCGCCGCCACCGAATCGGAGGAGTCGCAGGTGATGTCCCATTCCTTGGACCAGCCGCCGCCCCAGCCCCACAGCATGTTCTGCAGCGTCCAGCCGGCGTATCCGGCCAGGGCGGGATAGATGTACGCGTACTGGGCGCCCGAGCTGGCCTTCAGCTTGGGTGCCCACTCCCGGAATTCGTCCCAGGTCTTGGGTGCGCGGTCGGGAAGGCCGGCCGCGGCAAAGTGGTCCTTGTTGTAGTAGAACAGCGGCGTGGAGCGGCCATAGGGCAGCGCCCACTGCTTGCCGTCGTACTTGTAGTCATTCACCAGGGACTGCTGGAAGTCGTCCATCTTCATGTTCAGCTGCTTGGTCAGGCCGTCCACGGGGATGATGCTGCCGTTGGTGTAGTAGCGGAACCACCAGACGTCGGACAGGACCACCACGCCCGGGAGGCCCGACTTTGCAGCCTGGGCAGTCTGGAACTTCTGGGCGATCTCTTCGTAGTTCGCTCCGGCGGTCACCAGGTTGACGGTGATGTCCGGGTTCTTGGCGTGGAATTTGTCGATCAGGCTCTTTTCCACGTCCTGGGACTGGCCCGGGTGGCTGGACCAGAAGTCGATCTTGGCCGCCGGCTTCACGCCGTTGAAGTCGATCTCGGCAGCCTGGGACGTGGCCTGGCCGCCGCCGGTCGTTGAGGGTCCGCCGCATGCGGCCAGGGCAGCTGCAGAGGCGGTTACCCCTGCCAGGCCCAGGAAATGCCTCCGGTCCAGGTGAAGTGTCATCACAGTTCCTTTCGGTTGTTGCCTTTGGAAGGGTTGAAGTACGACGGCGGGCGGCGGCTTAGCCGGTCACGCTGCCTTGGGTGAGGCCCGCCACGATGTAGCGCTGCAGGGCCGCGAAGATGATGAGGATCGGCACGATCACCAGGACCGCGCCTGCCATGAGGACGCCCCAGCCGGCAGCGTTGCTCTCGTTGTTTTGCAGCAGGGTCAGCCCCACGGGCAGGGTCATGGTTTCCGGCCGGTCGGTGATGATGAGCGGCCAGATGTAGTCATTCCACTCAGTCACGATCGTTACCAGTGCCACGGTGGCGATGGACGGGACGGAGACGGGTACCACGATCTGCCAGAGCCGGCGCCAGTGGCCGGCCCCGTCCATCTCGGCCGATTCGAGGATGGACGCGGGCAGTGTCCGGAAGTGCTGGCGCAGCAGGAACGTGCCAAACGCGGTACCAAGGCCGGGGAGGATGATGCCCCAGAGGGTGTTCTTGCCGCCAATCCCGGCGATCAGGATGAAGTTGGGCAGGATGGACACCTGCGGCGGCACCATGAGGGCCACCAGGATCAGCAGGAAGATGAAGTTCCGGAACGGGAAGCGGACAAAGACCAGGGCATATGCCGTCAGGATTGCGAGCAGCACCTTGATGGTGGCCCCTGCGAGCGTGACGATGGTGCTGTTGAGGAAGAACTGCCCGAACGGGACCGTGGTCATGGCCGTCCGGTAGTTCTCCAGGTTCAGGCTTTCCGGCAGGATCTTCAGGTCCGTGGTGACGATTTCGCCGGACTGCTTGAAGGAGCTGAGGACCATCCACAGCAGGGGGAGGAACACCACCAGCGTGGCCACGAGCAGTGGAAGGTAGCCGCCCACAATCGTCTGGACCAGGTTGCGGCGGGAGAACGGACGGTCCGCGCGGAGGTCGGGGTCCGGTGGGGTGACTGCCGGTGCGGTGGGGTCAGGGCTGACCGGTGACAGGGACGTCATGAGTAATGCACCTTTCGTTCCACGAACCGCAGCTGGAGCACGGTGATCACCAGGAGGATGGCGAACAGGACCACCGAAATGGCCGCCGAGTAACCGGCCCTGTTGTAGGCGCCGAAGGCCTGCAGGTATGCCTCATAGATCAGGGTGCTGGTGCCGGTACCCAGCGGCGTCATGATCCGGATGAGGTCGAAGGCCTGCAGTGAGCTGAGCATGGTGGTGATCAGGAGGAAGAACGTGGTGGGGGACAGCAGCGGCAGCGAGATGCTGAGGAAACGGCGGAACCCGTTGGCGCCGTCCAGCGAGGCCGCCTCCATGACGTCCTGCGGGAGGGACTGGAGCCCGGCGAGGTACACCACGGCGCAGTAGCCCAGGTTCTTCCAGACGTAGACCAGGATCACCATGACCAGCGACAGCTGGGGGTCGTTGATCCACTGCGGGCTCTGCTGTCCGATGCCCCTGAGCAGCCAGGCCAGGACGCCATAGCCGGGGTCGAAGATAAACAGCCACACCAGGCCCACGCCGACGCCGGAAAGCACATAGGGGGCGAACACGGCGGAGCGGGCGAACGTGGTTCCCCGCACCTTCGCGTTCAGGGCAAGCGCCACCAGCAGTCCCAGCACCATGGAGCCGCCCACCGTCACCACCGTGAACACCGCCGTGGTCCCCAGGACTTTGGGCGCATCGTTGCTGGTGAAGAACGTGACGTAGTTGGTGAAGCCAACCACGGTGGCGGTGGGGGAGCCAAGGGTCCAGTCCAGCGTGGAGTAGTACATGTTGCTGAACAGTGGACGGTAGGTGAAGACGGCGATCAGCACCAGGTTGGGCAGCGCCATGGCAAGGAATACGAAGAAGTCCCTTCGGGTCCTTGCGGTCCATCGACGCTTTGGAACTTTGCCGGACCGCCCCGGAGGCCTGTTGGGTTTGGCGGACGGGTGCGGGGCGAGTTGACGGGTCATGCGTTTCTCTCCCGGGTTGGGAGCCTGCTTGTGGCGGGCCCTGGCTTGATCTAGGGACTACTACACCAGACCGTCAGGGGGCTGAAACCCGCATATGCCCTTGCCAGGGGACTGTTATCCAAGGCTTCGTCGCCCGTTAACGCTGTGTTGAATGCAGTCTCGCATAAAGTTTCCGGATACGGCAGTCTCACGCGGGCAGAGGGGAGAATAGGGGCATGGGAAGCATCACCGACGTTCCGGGCATCCGGGTTGGCCATGTCCAAAAGGACACCGACGGCTGGCTGACCGGGGTCACGGTGGTCCTCCCGCCGCCGGGCACTGTGGGCTCGGTGGACGTCCAGGGCGGTGGACCTGCCACACACGAAACAGACGCCCTTGACCCCACTACCCTGGTCAGCGCCGTGGATGCCGTGGTGCTCACCGGCGGCAGCGCGTACGGGCTTGCTTCCGCGGCAGGCGCCCAGCGCTGGTGCGAGGAAAACGGGCGCGGGTTCGCCGTCCCCGGTGGAGTAGTGCCCATCGTCCCCGCTGCCGCCATCTTCGACCTTGGCAGGGGCGGTGACTTTTCCGCACGTCCGACGCCGGACATGGGCTACTCGGCGACCGCCGCCGCTGCTGCTGAGAAGGAGGGGCACGACGTCGGACGCGGCAACGCAGGGGCCGGCACCGGAGCAGTCATCGGCCGCGGCCAGTTCAAGGGTGGGGTGGGCACGGCGTCGGTCACGCTCGATAGCGGCGTTGTTGTTGGGGCGCTGGTGGTGGTGAACGCCCTGGGACTCCCGTTCGGCACAACGACCCAGCGGGCGGAGCCCG
>DATIMT010000032.1:0-6709 GCA_035475035.1 Arthrobacter sp. | reverse complement strand
GCGGAGATCAAGGGCCACATCAAGGCCCTCGCCGCCGAAGGCAAGTTCTCCGCCTACATCCTCATTGCCATGCCGTTCGGCATCGTGGCCATGCTGCTGGCGGTGAGTCCGAACTACATGAATGCGATGTTCACCCATCCCCTGGGCTGGGCGATGATCGGCGCCTCCTTTGTCCTGATGACCATCGGCGCGCTCTGGATGCGCAAGATCATCGACCTGAAGTTCTGAGGACCCGTGAACCTGATCGTCCTCCTCTCGGTACTCCTGGTCTGCGTCCCCGTGGCCGCACTGGCCTGGTCCATCCTCACCGTGGACAAGCAGGGCCGCCTGGCCGTCACCGACCTGCTCTCCCGCGGCGCCCCTGCCCTTGCCGCTGCTCCGGCCGGAGCACCCGGACGGCTGGAAGCCCTGGGGCGGCGGCTCACTCCCCCGGCCTACGTCGCGTTCCTGGACCGGCTTCTTTCCCTCGCCGGCCGGCCCGCCTCCATGCCGCTGGGCAAAGTGCTGGGCTCAAAGCTCGGTCTCGGCCTCGTGGGCGTCGCTTTGGGCGGCTACCTGGCAGCAGTGGGAGGCAGCCCCATCATGAAACTCGCCGGGCTCTTTGTCCTGTTCCTTGGCTACTTCATCCCCGACCTCCTCCTGTACAGCAAGGGCCAGGAGCGGCAGAAGGCGATGCAGTTGGAGCTGGCCAACACGCTGGACCAGATGCTGATTTCAGTGGAAGCCGGGCTGGGCTTCGAAGGTGCCATGGCGCGCGCGGGCGAGAACGGCAAGGGCCCCCTTGCCGAGGAACTGGTCCGCACCCTGCAGGACATGCAGGTGGGACGCAGCCGGCGCGAGTCCTATATCGCCCTGGCCGAGAGGACCAGCATCCCGGAACTGCGCAGCTTCGTGCAGGCCGTGGTCCAGGCCGATACCTACGGGATCGCCATCAGCCGGGTCCTGCGCGTCCAGGCCAAGGTCATGCGCGTCAAGCGGCGCCAGCGGGCTGAGGAAAAGGCCATGAAACTGCCCGTCATGATTCTTTTTCCGCTGTTGTTCTTTATCTTCCCGGTCCTCTTCATTGCCATCCTGGGACCGGCCGTCATCAACACCATAGCTACCTTCACCGGACAGTAAGGATACTCAGTACCGCGGCAAGGTTGCCTCAAGGTTTACACAGAATGAGAAGAAATAGGACGCCGAAGGATTTCCAGGAAGTAGCCTTGAACAATGCACAGTCCCGATCCCGGTTCCAGCGGAAAGAGCCCCGCTGCGGACTCCCCGCTGTCCAGGGTCGCTTCGCCTGCTGCTCCCACTCCGGCCGCCAGTGCGGCCCCCTTACTGGAAGCGGCCGCTCTCTTGCCGTTGATTGATGCAGCCGTGCTGCACGAACTCGAAGAAGAACTGGCCGGCCCCGGACTGGCCCAGCGCTTCGCCCGTGACTACGCCGCCATGTGGGACCTGCGCCTGGCCCGGCTGGAAACAGCCGTGGACAGCCAGGACGAGGACCTGGCGCTGGACGCGGTCATCAGCCTCAAGATTAGCTCCGCGATGGTTGGCGGGGTACGCCTGGCCAAGCTCGCCGAGTTCCTGGAAGGCCTGATCCGGCAGGGTGACTTTGTCCAGGGCCAAGCCATGATGCCCGGCGTAGCCCAGGACGGGGCACGCACCGTGTCCGAGCTCCAGGAAACCTACATCCTGGAAAACGGCTAGCAGCTACGCATCGTCCGGCCGCCGTGGCGCCAGCCGGTATCCCACCCCGCGGACGGTCTGCAGCCAGCGCGGGGAAACCTGGTCCTCTTTGAGCTTGCGCCGCAGGTTTCCCACGTGCACCTCCACCGCACGCTCGTCCGCCTCGCTGATGTACGTGTCCTGGTCATAGAAATCACCCCGGACCGCGCGTACCAGGTCGGCCCTGGTGCACACGGCACCGCCGCCCTTCAGCAGCACGTGGAGCAGGTCGAACTCACTGCGGGTCAGCCCCAGCGGCTCACCTTTGATTTCCACCGTGCGCGTCCGGTGATTCAGCCGGAGCCCGTTGTGCTGCAGGACTCCAGGCTCGGCGTGACCGCCGGCAGAAGCCGTGGCCTCTCCCGGGAAGGAAGGGGACCCCGGATGGCCCGTCACCTCGTGGCGTGGCCGGCGCATCATGGCTGCCACCCTGGCCCGAAGTTCCCTGGGCCTGAAAGGTTTGGCGATGTAGTCGTCCGCACCCGCGTTGAGCGCGGACAGCAGGTCCGGTTCCTCTGTCCGGCCCGTCAGCATCACGACATAGGCATTGCTGAAATTCCGGATCCGCCGTAAGACCTCAAACCCGTCAATATCCGGCAGGCCAATGTCGAGCGTTACAACGTTCGCCTGCTTGCTGCGGACCACCTCAACCCCGGCCCGCCCATCCTCTGCCGTATGCACTTCGAAGCCCGCCTGTGTCAACACTCCTTCAAGAAGGTTGCGCACATCGGCGTCATCTTCGATGACTACAGCTACACCAAGATCGTCCATTGCTATCCCTGCGCCAGGCGGAGATGGCCCCCCATTGGCCCAGCGCCAATGCCTATCCCGCTCCAACCCTTTATACGCTACTAGTAAGCCCGGCTGATGACAGCCGAATCCGCGCTGAAAATTGAAAAGTCAATTATTATGACAAGACGTGTGCAATATCCAAAGGAAAGGGTGGATGCCAAGGTAACTGGGGGGAATTGCAACACCTTGGCAGTAGCTGCTTTTCGAACGCAGAGGGGTACGAGTCAAAAACATGGCTGAGCCGTTGTTCCATCGTGGACCCGGCCGCATCTTCCGCAGGCTGGGGACGCGCGCCCAGGTGGTGTTGTGCCAGCTGCCCCTTACCCTCATTGTGGCTGCGATTTCCGTAGCCACGCCCTTCGCTTGGCCCTCGCTCATGCACAGCCCGGTGTACATGGCCGGGATTGTCATGAACGCAATACTGTTCCTTGGCTGCTGCCTGATTCCCTGGGAACGCTTAGCACACCGTCCGTACCTGCTGATTCCCGTGCTGGACTTCGCGGCGATAGGGTTCCTGCGTAACGGCGCCGCACCGCTCCTCCCGGGCCTGGCGGTGCTGGTGGTTTTCCCGATCATCTGGCTCTCCGCTTCCGGAATGCTGGCGCGCAGCAGCCTGGTGCTCAGCTTCCTGGGGCCGTTCCTGATCATGGTCCCGTCAGTGGTGACCCACTTCCCGGCCGTCACGGCCTCCGACATCACCAGCGCCGCCCTTTTCCCCGTCATGATGCTCGCAGTCTCCCTGGCTATCCGTTTTGCCAGCGTGAGCCTCCGGCAGCAGCAGGCCGAGCTCGCGGACAAGGACCGTGAACTCCGGGAACTGCTGGCCGCCAGCCGGGAACGGGAGAAGTTGCTCGAAACCGTACTGGACGCCACCGACGTCGGTATTGCCGCCGTCGACCGCTCCGGCCACTTCCTGGTGTCCAACACCCGCCAGCGCAACTTCCGCCGCACCACAGGCGCGGATGAGGCCCTTCCTGGCCAGGGGCACCAGCTCATCTTCGGCCAGGACCGCCGCACCCTGCTCCCCCGGGACCGGAGGCCTATCAACCGGGCCATGGCGGGCGAGTCCTTCGCAGATTATCTGGTGTGGGCCGGCGAAGGCTCCGAGCAGCGCGCCGTCTCCACCGCCGCCCGACCCCTGGCCAACGAAGACGGCCAGCTCACCGGAGCCGTGGTGGTCTACAACGACGTCACGGGTTGGGTCGAATCCCTGGCCGCAAACCAGGAGCTCGTGTCCAATGTTTCGCACGAATTCAAGAATCCGCTGAACTCGATCATCGGCAACGTGGACTTGGTCCTGGACGACGCCGGCAGCCTGCCCCCGCAAGTAGCCCAGCGCCTGGTGGTGGTGCAGCGAAACGCGGAACGCCTGCTGGACCTGGTGGCCGACCTGACGGCCTCAGCCTCCACCACCCTGAACGTCCACCCCAAGCGGACCGACCTTGCCAGCCTGGTGGAGACCAGCCTGAGTTCTGCCCAGGCCTCCGCGCTGCGGTCCCACGTGGAGATCGCCGCGGACGTCCCCTCGCCCCTATGGGCCTACGCTGACCCGCTCCGGATCGGGCAGGTGCTGGACAACCTGGTCTCCAACGCCATCAAGTACTCTCCCGACGGCGGCAAGGTCAGGATCAGCGCCGACGCGGACCTGCAGTGGGTCCGGTTGAGCGTCACGGACACCGGGATGGGCATGTCCGGTGAAGACGCGGTGAGGGCCTTCAACCGCTTCTTCCGCGCCGAGTCAGCGCTGAGCGCAGACATCCCCGGCGCCGGCCTGGGGCTTTCCATCACCCGGATGATCGTGGAACGGCACGGCGGCACCATCACGTGCGAGAGCGATGAGGGCCAGGGCAGCACCTTCACCGTGACCTTGCCCGCCGAAGGCCCACCTCAGGCGTTCTGAGGTGACTATTGGCGCAATGCCCGGGTCAGTTCGGCCCGGGCCAGCAGCTCGCCGTCGGACGGGTAGGCCACTTCCTCCAGCACCAGGGGGTGCGGGGCAGCCAGCACGGACTTGGCGTCCCGCTTCTGCAGCAGCAGCCGCTCATGCAGCCATCCGGGCTCTACGACGCCCTCCCCCACATACAGCGCGGAACCGATCAGGGCCCGCACCATGTTGTGGCAAAAGGCATCCGCCTGGACAGTGGCCACAATGACGCCGTCCTCACCGCGCGTGAACTCGAAGCGCTGGAGTTCCCGGATGGTGGTGGCGCCTTCGCGCGGCTTGCAGAAGGACAGGAAGTTCTGCAGGCCCAACAGCTGCGAAGCACCCTGGTTGAGCAGCTCCACGTCCAGCGGGTTCTTGTGCCACAGCGTGAAGTACCGCCCCAGCGGGTCCCACAGTGCGGGGCCATCCGCGATCCGGTAGCTGTAGCGCCGCCAGAGAGCCGAGAACCGGGCATCAAAGCCCACCGGCGCCAGCGAAATGGCGTGCACTTCCACGGCCCCGTGGAGGTCCCCGAGGGCGCGGTTCAGTGCCCCGCGGAGCCGGCGCAGCATGGCGACGGCGGGATCCAGCTCATGCCCGCGCGGCAGTCCCAGCCACTCGGCTTCGGTGAGGTCCAGTTGGACTACCTGGCCGCGGGCGTGGACGCCGGCGTCGGTCCGGCCGGCAACGGTGACCCGCACCGGACGGCGGACCAGGAGCTCGATCGCTTCCTCCAGGACGCCCTGGACGGTCCGCAGGCCCGGCTGCAGGGCCCACCCGTTGAAGGGACCGCCGTCGTACGAAAGATCAAGCCGGATACGCAAAAACCCGCCGCCCCCTGAAACGGGGGCCGCGGGTTTTTGGTGGTTCACAGACCTAAGTCTATGCGAAGAGAATCAGCGAATTACTTCGCGTCCTTCTCCTCGGCAGCCGGAGCTTCGGCAGCTTCCTCAGCAGCAGGAGCCTCTTCGGTTGCAGCTTCCTCAGCAGCAGGTGCCTCTTCGGTTGCAGCAGCTTCTTCAGCCGGTGCTTCCTCGGCGGCCGGAGCAGCCTTCTCAGCGTCACGCTGGGCGGCAGCGGTAGCCTCGGCTACGACGGCCTGCTTGGCGGAAACGGGCTCGAGGACCAGTTCGATGACAGCCATGGGAGCGTTGTCACCCTTGCGGTTGCCGATCTTGGTGATGCGGGTGTAGCCGCCATCGCGGTTCTCCACAGCCTGGGCGATGTCGGTGAACAGCTCGTGGACGATGCCCTTGTTGCTGATCAGGCCGAGAACGCGGCGGCGGGAAGCGAGGTCGCCACGCTTGGCGAAGGTCACCAGGCGCTCTGCGTACGGCTTCAGGCGCTTGGCCTTGGTGACCGTGGTGGTGATCCGCTTGTGCTCGAACAGGGATGCTGCCAGGTTCGCGAGCATGAGGCGCTCGTGAGCCGGGCCGCCGCCGAGGCGCGGACCCTTAGTGGGGGTAGGCATAATTGTTTCTCCTCATGTGGAAGCCGTGGGCCGCACACCATGGTGCTGCCCGCCGGCCAAGGTCTGGTTTAGAGTTCGTCGTCGCCGAAGGCGGCGTCGTCCTCTTCGATTGCTGCGGCGCGTGCTGCGAGGTCAAAACCGGGAGGCGAGTCCTTGAGGGACAGGCCCAGTTCAACCAGCTTTGCCTTGACCTCGTCAATGGACTTGGCACCGAAGTTGCGGATGTCCATCAGGTCAGCCTCGGAGCGGGCAACGAGTTCACCCACGGTGTGGATGCCCTCACGCTTGAGGCAGTTGTAGGAACGGACGGTGAGGTCCAGATCCTCGATCGGCAGTGCCATGTCGGCTGCCAGGGCAGCGTCGGTGGGCGACGGGCCGATCTCGATACCTTCAGCTGCGGTGTTCAGCTCACGGGCCAGACCGAACAGTTCCACCAGGGTGGTACCTGCGGAAGCCACGGCATCGCGCGGGGCGATGGCCTGCTTGGTCTCGACGTCGACAATCAGCTTGTCGAAGTCGGTGCGCTGCTCAACACGGGTTGCTTCCACACGGAAAGTAACCTTCAGCACCGGCGAGTAGATGGAGTCGACCGGGATGCGGCCGATCTCTGCGTCGCCGGACTTGTTCTGAGCTGCCGAAACGTAGCCGCGGCCGCGCTCGATGGTCAGTTCGAGTTCGAACTTGCCCTTCGAGTTCAGCGTGGCAATGTGCAGATCCGGGTTGTGGAATTCGACGCCGGCCGGAGGAGCGATGTCCGCGGCGGTGACGACTCCGGGGCCCTGCTTGCGCAGGTAAGCAACGACAGGCTC
>DATIMT010000031.1:0-3220 GCA_035475035.1 Arthrobacter sp. | reverse complement strand
CCACCGGGGCCAAGGGCCGACAGGCGGCGCTTGTGGGTCAGGCCCGAGAGCGGGTTGTTCTGGTCCATGAACTGCGACAGCTGGGAGGTTCCGAAGAACTCCTTGATGGCTGCGACCACGGGCCGGATGTTGATCAGCGTCTGCGGCGTGATGGCCTCGACGTCCTGGGTGGTCATACGCTCGCGGACAACGCGCTCCATACGGGACAGGCCGGTGCGGACCTGGTTCTCGATGAGCTCGCCGACGGCGCGGATGCGGCGGTTGCCGAAGTGGTCGATGTCGTCGATTTCGACGCGCAGGTCCACTTCCTGGCCATCGCGGGTGCCCTTGATGGTCTTCTCGCCGGCGTGCAGCGCGACGAGGAACTTGATCATGGCAACGATGTCTTCAACGTGCAGGACAGAGGCTTCCTTGTCGCCAAGGGAGCGGTCGATGCCCAGCTTGCGGTTGATCTTGTAGCGGCCAACCTTGGCCAGATCGTAGCGCTTGGAGTTGAAGTACAGGTTGTCCAGCAGGGACTGGGCAGCCTCGACGGTGGGCGGCTCGCCCGGACGCAGCTTGCGGTAGATGTCCAGCAGCGCGTCTTCGCGGGTTTCGGTGGCGTCCTTCTCCAGGGTTGCCCGCATGGAGTCGTACTGGCCGAACTCTTCGAGGATCTGGCCTTCGGTCCAGCCGAGGGCCTTCAGCAGGACAGTGACGGACTGCTTGCGCTTGCGGTCGAGGCGGACACCGACCTGGTCGCGCTTGTCGATCTCAAGCTCGAACCAGGCACCGCGGGACGGGATGATCTTGGCGGTGAAGATGTCCTTGTCGCTGGTCTTGTCAGCGGCACGCTCGAAGTAGGCGCCCGGGGAACGGACCAGCTGGGAGACGACGACACGCTCGGTGCCGTTGACGACGAAGGTGCCCTTCTCGGTCATCAGCGGGAAGTCACCCATGAACACGGTCTGCTGCTTGATTTCGCCCGTGTTGTTGTTCATGAACTCGGCCTTGACGTACAGCGGAGCCGAGTACGTTGCGTCCCGGTCCTTGCACTCGGCCATAGTGTACTTGGGGTCAGCGAACTCCGGATCGGAGAAGCTCAGGGACATGGTGCCCTGGAAATCCTCGATCGGGGAGATCTCTTCGAAGATGTCCGACAGGCCGGACGTGGTGGCGACGCTGAGATCGTTTTCTTCGACAGCCTTTGCCACGCGTGCCTGCCAGCGCTCATTGCCGACCAGCCAGTCAAAGCTGTCCGTCTGCAGGGCAAGCAGATTCGGAACGTCAAGAGGTTCGTGAATCTTTGCGAATGAGAGCCGGCGAGTGGCACCATCAGTGGTATCTGATGCGATAGCGGTTGCAGGGTTGTTTACATTAGAGGTGCTCGAGGCGACCAAGAGGGATCCTTCCACAGACCTTCAGGCGTTTTCAGATCTCCCCCGCTGTGCACCCTGCGGAGTGACTCCGCAGCGCTACCATCCGGTTCCGCTATATGACCCGGGGCCTGGACTGACTATGCTGTGACCGTTGTTACGGCACGTTGATTGCCAGCTGCCAGGCAAAGCCCACCGCTATATGAAGGCTGAAGGTAAACAGGGAAGACGCAAATATCTACGATACGGCAAAACAACCTACGTGTCTACCCCACATCCGGCCGGATTGCAAGCACCTGATTTCGCGCACTCCCGCAGCCGCCCTCGGAGCGCTGGAGCCTAGAGCCTAGAGCCTAGAGCCTGAGCGTTACGCCTTCCGCGGTGCACGCCGCGGAGTTCGCGAAGACGGCGTCCCGGACAGCGTCCTGGGATTCCTGGGCCGGCTTCCCGCCGGACTCTGCCGCCGAGGAGTGGTCGATGGCCAGCAGGCCCAGTGACGCGAACAGGCCTTGAAGGTCACCGGAGACGCCGTCCTTGGCGTCCTGGGCCTTCAGGTACACGTCCTCGTAGCCCGTGGCGTCGGTGGCTGCAACAGCGGCATAGTCTGCCACCAGCTTGTTGAAGAGTTCGCAGGCTTCACGCGTTCCGGTTGGCTTGGCGCCCTGGCTTGCGGTGCCGCCGCTGGCTGTGGGACTGCTGGCTGTGGCATCCGGGGCCTTCTCCGGGGATGCCGTGGGCTGGACCGATTCTGCTGGGGCCGGTGCGGACACCGAGCAGCCGGCCACTGCGACGCCGGTCAGCGCGGCCATGGCCGCGATTGCCGCCGCGGTCAGTGCCTTGTTCATGATCCCGCTCCGTCCGTCCCGGCTCCGGACCTACGTCCCCCTGCAAAGCATGTCCCCCTGCAAAGCCTCGCCGTCCACCCTACGCAAGCAGCCGCCGTCGTGCACAACGCACAGATGGGGACCTCTCCCCTGCCGCCGACAAAATCCGGCCCGGCCCGCCTGGCCCGATGCCGGAACGCCGAAGCTAAGCGCCGCGAGGAATGCACATAGCGGTCCAAGCGTTTGAATAGTTGGGTGACCAGGCTCACGATAGCCTTGGTGGCTTACACCGGAACCGGATTGAAAGTGATAACCATGGGCAACTCTCCCGACAGCAGTGACGTTGTCATCCTCGGGGCGGCACGGACTCCGCAGGGCCGGATCAACGGCCAACTCTCCAGCCTCACCGCAGTGGACCTTGGTGCCCACGCCATCAGGGCGGCCCTCGCGTCCAGCGGCGTCGACGCCGGCGACGTGGAGGCCGTGATCGTGGGCCAGGTGCTCCAGGCAGGCGCCGGGCAGAATCCCGCGCGGCAGAGTGCCATCGGCGCCGGCATCGGGTGGAACGTCCCGGCGGTGACAGTCAACAAAGTGTGCCTTTCCGGCCTGACGGCGGTGATCGACGCCGCCCGGATGATCCGCGCCGGCGAGGCCGCTGTCGTGGTGGCGGGCGGCCAGGAATCGATGAGCCGTGCTCCCCACCTGCTCCCGGGGTCCCGCCAGGGCTGGACGTACGGCTCCATCCAGGCGTTGGACGCCGCCGCCCATGACGGACTGACCGATGCCTTTGACGGGCAGTCCATGGGCCTGTCCACCGAGCCCCGGAACCTTACCCTGGGCATCGACCGCACCTCACAGGACAACGTTGCGGCCCAGTCCCACCAGCGCGCGGCACTGGCGGCAAAGAACGGAACGTTCGACGGCGAGATCGCACCTATCAGCGTCAAGCAGCGGAAAGGCGAGCCCTTGGTGGTGGATACCGACGAGGGCGTCCGCCCGAATACCTCGGTTGAGTCGCTGGCAGGACTGCGGGCGGCCTTT
>DATIMT010000030.1:0-4726 GCA_035475035.1 Arthrobacter sp. | reverse complement strand
CTGGTGCATAACCAGACCGCCCTGCGCATCAAGACCCGCCTGCACTTCGAGCCGGGAGTCATGGTGGCCAGTGTTCCCTGGCAGCTCAAATCATCCGAAGAAGCAAAGAACCTCCAGGACGTCCTGTGACCACAAAAACTTCAGCCAGCACGCCGCAGGTGCAGGACACCGCCGGCCACGAAGGCGAAGAGGCCGTTCTCGACGTCGGCCCGGTAGCCCATGGCGGGCACTGCGTGGCGCGGCATGAGGGCCGGGTGGTGTTTGTCCGGCACGGCATTCCCGGGGAGAAGGTCCGTGTCCGGCTCACCGACGCAGGAGATGACGCCAAATTTTGGCGGGCGGATGTCATCGAGGTGCTCGAGGCTTCCCCGGACCGCGTGGAGCACATGTGGCGTCCGGCCGATTCCCTCCGGGCGTGGGGCCACGGCCACCCGCCGGTGGGCGGTGCCGAGTTCGGCCATATGACGCTGGCCAGGCAGCGCAGCCTGAAGGCGGACGTCCTGGCCGAACAGCTCACCCGGCTGGCCGGCTTTGAGCAGGCGCCGCCTGTCTGGACCGGTGCCGTGGAAGCGGTGGGGGAAAAGTACGACGGCGGCAGCGGCCTCGGGTGGCGCACGCGGGCCAGCTTTTCGGTCACCCCGGGCGGCAAACTCGGGATGCACGCCCACCGCTCCAACCACATCGTCCCGGTCCGGGAGATGCCGCTCGCCAGCGACGCCATCAACGCACTGCGCCTGTGGGACCTGGACCTGCAGGGCATCGACCGCGTGGAGGTGGCCGCGCCGGCCAACGGTTCCCGCCCGCTGGTGCTCCTGGCCCCGGCGCCCAACACCAAGGACAAACGGCTGCGGGCAATAGCGGCGGAACTGCCGGGGGACGCTTCCGTGGCGGCCTTTGATCCGTTGACAGGCGACGTAAGGCAGCTTCGGGGACGCACCTGGGTGCAGGAATCCGCAGCTGGCCACGATTTCCGGGTCACCGGCGAAGGCTTCTGGCAGATCCACCGCGACGCGCCCGGGAGTCTTGTGGGGGCTGTCACAGAATTCCTGCAGCGGGGGGACTTCCTCCATCCCGGCGCGGTGGTTGCAGATCTCTACGCCGGCGCCGGGCTCTTCACCGCCGTCCTGGCCGACGCCGTGGGGGAGACGGGATCCGTACTCTCCGTCGAAGGGGCGCCGGGGACCAGCCGCGACGCCCGGAAGAACCTGCACTCAGCGCCGCAGGTGGAGGTGGTCCAGGGCCGCGTGGAGCGGGTCCTGCGCCAGGAACCGCGGAATTTCGATGCGCTGGTCCTGGACCCGCCGAGGGCCGGGGCCGGAAAGGCCGTGGTGGGCCAGCTCATGGCATCGTCGCCCCGGGCCATCGCCTATGTGTCCTGCGATCCGGCGTCGTTTGCCCGTGACCTGGGTTACTTCCGCCGTTCAGGATGGGACCTCGCCGGACTCCGGGCCTTCGACCTTTACCCCCACACCCACCACCTCGAGACGGTGGCGCTGCTCGTTCCGGCTCCATGATGCGGCGGCGGTTTTGGACTACGATGGCCGTAGTAGTCCCACGTCGCGCCCGTATTCTCGGCCGGCCGTGTGCAATTTTCGGGCCCTGTCACTACTTAGGGCGTCCTAACTAGCAGGCGGTCAACCGCGCGACAAAGATGAAACTGTTGCGAGAGGAGTCCTGCGATGAGCACTGTGGACAGCTTCGGTTCAAAAGGCAAACTTAATGTAGCCGGAACCGAATACGAAATTTTCCGGTTGAACTCCGTTGAAGGTGCAGAAGCCCTTCCGTTCAGCCTCAAGGTATTGCTTGAAAACCTGCTGAGGACCGAGGACGGCGCGAACATCACTGCCGATCACGTCCGCGCCCTGGCAGGCTGGGATCCGAATGCGGAGCCCGATACAGAAATCCAGTTCACGCCGGCACGCGTGATCATGCAGGACTTCACCGGCGTTCCCTGCGTGGTGGACCTTGCCACCATGCGTGAAGCGGTCAAGGAACTGGGCGGTGATCCCAAACGGGTGAACCCGCTGGCACCGGCCGAAATGGTCATCGACCACTCGGTCCAGATCGATGCCTTCGGCAACTCCGGCGCACTGGAGCGCAACATGGAGATCGAATACCAGCGCAACGGTGAGCGCTACCAGTTCCTGCGCTGGGGCCAGACCGCGTTCGACGACTTCAAGGTGGTCCCCCCGGGAACCGGCATCGTGCACCAGGTCAACATCGAATACCTGGCCCGCACCGTGATGACCCGCGAAGTGGACGGTGCGCTGCGCGCTTACCCCGACACCTGCGTCGGCACCGACTCGCACACCACCATGGTCAACGGCATGGGCGTGCTGGGCTGGGGCGTGGGCGGCATCGAGGCCGAGGCAGCAATGCTCGGCCAGCCCGTCTCCATGCTCATCCCGCGCGTGGTGGGCTTCAAGCTCAGCGGCAGCATCCCTGCCGGTGCCACCGCAACCGACGTGGTGCTGAC
This sequence comes from Arthrobacter sp., assembly GCA_035475035.1. Classification (GTDB taxonomy): domain Bacteria; phylum Actinomycetota; class Actinomycetes; order Actinomycetales; family Micrococcaceae; genus Arthrobacter. Next base: position 2,250 of record DATIMT010000030.1, on the reverse strand, counting down.
CATCACCGAAATGCTGCGCAAGCACGGCGTCGTGGGCAAGTTCGTGGAATTCTACGGCGAAGGCGTTGCCGCTGTGCCGCTGGCCAACCGCGCCACCATCGGCAACATGAGCCCCGAGTTCGGTTCCACCGCCGCTATGTTCCCCATCGACGACGTCACCCTGGAGTACCTGCGCCTCACCGGCCGGTCCGACCAGAACGTCGCCCTGGTGGAGGCCTACTCCAAGGAACAGGGCCTGTGGCACGACCCGTCCCGCGAGATCAAGTTCTCCGAGTACCTGGAACTGGACCTGTCCACCGTCGTCCCGTCCATCGCCGGGCCCAAGCGCCCGCAGGACCGTATTGAGCTGACCGAGGCCAAGGACGAGTTCCGCCACGATCTGCTCAACTACGTCTCCCACGACGCCAACGCCGGCACCCTGGACGAGTCCCTGGAAGAAAGCTTCCCGGCCTCCGACGCGCCGTCCTTCACGGGCGGAGCAACCCACATCTCGGACACCGACCGCGAACCGCCGAAGTACTCGGCTGCCCACGGCGGCGCCGGACGGACCTCCAAGCCGGTTCCCGTGAAGATGGCTGACGGACGCGAGTTCGAGCTGGACCACGGCGCGGTGACCATCGCGTCCATCACGTCCTGCACCAACACGTCCAACCCGTCGGTCATGCTGGCCGCCGCCGTCCTGGCGCGGAACGCCGTCGAAAAGGGCCTCACCGCCAAGCCGTGGGTCAAGACTTCCGTCGCCCCCGGCTCGAAGGTTGTCACGGACTACTACGAGAAGTCCGGCCTGACGCCTTACCTGGAGAAGCTCGGCTTCTACATCGTGGGCTACGGCTGCGCCACCTGCATCGGAAACTCCGGCCCCCTGGAACCCGAGATCTCCGAGGCCATCCAGGCCAACGACCTCGCCGTCAGCGCCGTCCTTTCCGGCAACCGCAACTTCGAAGGCCGGATCAACCCGGACGTGAAGATGAACTACCTGGCTTCCCCGCCGCTGGTCATCGCCTACGCCCTGGCCGGTTCCATGGACTTCGACTTCGAATCGGACGCGCTGGGCAAGGACGAGGCCGGTAACGACGTCTTCCTGAAGGACATCTGGCCCAACCCGGTTGAGGTCCAGCAGGTCATCGATTCCTCGATCGACAAGGACATGTTCGCCAAGGGCTACGAGGGCGTCTTCGACGGCGACGACCGCTGGAAGGCACTGGACACCCCGGCGGGCGACACCTTCGCCTGGGATCCGAACTCCACCTACGTCCGGAAGCCCCCGTACTTCGAGGGCATGCAGGCGACGCCGGAGCCGGTCAAGGACATCAGCGGCGCCCGCGTGCTCCTGAAGCTCGGCGACTCCGTCACCACCGACCACATCTCCCCGGCCGGTTCCTTCAAGTCCGACACCCCTGCCGGCCAGTACCTGCTGGCCAACGGGGTGGAGCGCAAGGACTTCAACTCCTACGGTTCACGCCGTGGCAACCACGAGGTGATGATCCGCGGCACGTTCGCGAACATCCGCATCAAGAACCAGCTCCTGGACGGCGTTGAGGGTGGCTTCACCCGCGACTTCACCCAGGCCGACGGTCCGCAGGCCTACGTGTACGACGCCGCGCAGAACTACCAGGCAGCCGGCACCCCGCTGGTCGTCCTGGCCGGCAAGGAGTACGGTTCCGGTTCGTCCCGCGACTGGGCAGCCAAGGGTACCGCCCTGCTGGGCGTCAAGGCCGTCATCGCCGAGAGCTACGAGCGTATCCACCGCTCGAACCTGATCGGCATGGGCGTCCTCCCGCTGCAGTTCCCGGCCGGCGAGAACGCTGCCAGCCTGGGCCTGACGGGCACGGAAACCTTCTCGGTGGAGGGCGTCACCGCCCTCAACGAGGGCACCACGCCCAAGACCCTGAAGGTCACCGCCACCGCCGAGGACGGCTCCTCGAAGTCGTTCGACGCCGTCCTGCGCATCGATACCCCGGGTGAAGCGGATTACTACCGCAACGGCGGCATCCTGCAGTACGTGCTGCGCCAGATCTCCGCGAACTAGCGGAAACTGCTGCGCAGGCAACATCCTGTCCGAAGCCCCGGCCGGTCACCGACCAGCCGGGGCTTCGGCTTTGCAGGTGAGTCTGGTCCTGCGGGGCAAGGCGTTAGAGTTAAACGGCACGTCTACCACCCGAAGGAGGGGTCATTGGGAATCTTGGACACCATCCGGAATCCGCAGGACCTGAACGAGTTGACCGAGGAACAGCTGGAACAGCTGGCCTC
>DATIMT010000029.1:0-3302 GCA_035475035.1 Arthrobacter sp. | reverse complement strand
ACTGACGAGGCAAAGGCACTCAAGGGCAAGGCCGGCCTGGCCAACGCCCGCCTGGCCTACCAGGTGTACGAAGAGCTCTTCGCCACCGAACGCTGGGCCCTGTTGGCGGATGCCGGTGCACTCCCCCAGCGTCCCCTGTGGGCTTCCACCGGCGTGAAGGACCCGGCCTACCCGGACACCCTTTACGTCACAGAACTCGTTGCCCCCGGCGTGGTGAACACCATGCCGGAGAAGACGCTGGATGCCACCTTCGACCACGGCGTGCTGACCGGTGACACCGTCAGGGGCACATATGACGACGCAAACGCCACCCTGGACGCCCTGGAAAAGCTCGGGGTCTCCTACAACGAAGTCGTGGCACTCCTGGAAACCGAGGGCCTGGATAAGTTCGTGGCCAGCTGGAAGGAACTCCTCGCCGACGTCGAAGGCGCCCTCGACTCTGCACGGAAGGCTTCCTAACACCTATGAGCACTCTCAGCTTCGACGCCACCGGCGCTGCCCGGCAGGCCCTTGAACAGCACCTTCCCGCCCTCGTCGAGGACCGGATCGCAACGCGGATCTTCGCCAAGGACCACACCCTGTGGGGTCCCGACGCCGAATCCGAGTCGGCCGTCCGCCTCGGTTGGGTAGAGGCCGCGACCGTCTCACAGGCATTGGTCAAAGACATCCTGGAACTCCGCGACGCCCTGCGCGCCGAGGGCGTCACCAGGATCGTCCTCTGCGGCATGGGCGGCTCCTCGCTGGCCCCCGAGGTCATCGCGGGCACCGCCGGCGTCGAGCTGACAGTGCTGGACAGCACGGACCCGGACCAGGTCAGGGCTGCCCTCGCGGACCGGCTGGCCGGGACCGCCATCGTGGTCTCGTCCAAGTCCGGCTCCACCCTGGAGACCGACTCGCAGCGGCGGATCTTCGAGCAGGCCTTCACCGAGGCCGGCGTCGACGCCAAGAGCCGGATCATCATCGTGACAGACCTGGGCTCACCCCTGGACAAGGCATCCCGCGAAGCCGGCTACCGGGCAGTCTTCAACGCCGACCCCAACGTGGGCGGCCGCTACTCGGCGCTGACCGCGTTCGGCCTGGTCCCCTCAGGACTGGCCGGCGTGGATATCCAGGCTTTCCTGGACGAGGCTGAGGAAGCTGCCGAAATCCTCAACGACGACGCTCCGGAGAACATTGGGTTGGCCCTGGGCGCGGCACTGGGGGGGACCAGCCCGCTGCGGAACAAGATCGTGATTGCTGAGGATGGCTCCGGCATCGTTGGATTTGCCGATTGGGCTGAACAGCTTATCGCCGAATCCACCGGCAAGCTGGGCAAGGGCGTCCTTCCGGTTGTCGCAGGTCCGAAGGCCCCTGAGGTAACTGCCGATGCCCCCGACGTCCTGGTGGTGCGGCTCGTGGCTGCGGATGCCGACGTCGAACTCGGCGACAACCAAGTGGCAATCGCCGGCGGCCTTGCCACCCAGATGATGGTGTGGGAGTTCGCCACCGCCGTTGCCGGGCGTCTGCTGGGGATCAACCCCTTCGACCAGCCCGACGTTGAGGCCGCCAAGGTGGCAGCCCGCGGGCTGCTGGACGCCCAGCCGGAGCCCACGCCCGCAGCCTTCGTTGACGGTGCCATTGAGGTGCGCGGCGGCGACTGGCTGGGCGAGGCTGCCACGGCAGAGGGCGCGGTCAAGGCGCTGCTTGGCACCCTGGCTTCGGACAGCTACCTGAGCGTCCAGGCGTACTTTGACCGCCTGGCTTTCGCCGGCCTTGAGGGTATCCGGGATGAACTGGCTGCCGTTTCCGGCCGGCCGGTGACGTTTGGCTGGGGACCCCGGTTCCTGCACTCCACGGGCCAGTTCCACAAGGGCGGTCCCGCCATCGGAGTGTTCCTGCAGGTCACCGCTGCTCCGGCGGAGGACCTGGGGATTCCGGACCGGCCCTTCACTTTTGGCGAACTCATCGCCGCCCAGGCTGCAGGCGACGCCCAGGTCCTGGGAGAGCACGGCCGCCCCGTGCTGCGCCTCCACCTCACCGACCGTGCCGCCGGCGTGGCCCAGCTGCAGGACATTGTCGCTGCCCTGTCCACCCGCGCATCCGCTACCGAAAGCTAAGGCGCAGAAGCAACCATGCCAGAAACTGAATACGGCAGGAAGGGCACGGGCCGCGGGCGTAACCCGCTGCGCGATCCGCGTGACCGCCGTTTGAACCGGATTGCCGGTCCGTCGTCGTTGGTGCTCTTTGGGGTAACGGGGGATCTTGCCCGGAAGAAATTGATGCCGGCTGTGTACGACCTCGCCAACCGGGGGTTGTTGCCGCCGAGTTTCGCGCTGGTGGGGTTTGCCCGCCGGGCGTGGGACAAGGAGGATTTCGCCGCCGAGGTGAAAGCTTCGGTGCAGGCCCATGCCCGCACTCCTTTTGATGAGGCGGTCTGGAACCAGCTCTCGGAGGGCATCCGGTTTGTCCAGGGCGAGTTCGACGACGACGCCGCCTTTGAGCGGCTCGGCGAGACCATCAAGGAACTCGACGACGTCCGCGGCACCCGCGGCAACCATGCGTTCTACCTCTCCATTCCGCCCAAGGCGTTCGAGCAGGTCTGCCGGCAGCTGTCCAAGCACGGCCTGGCGCAGGCCGAGGGCGACAAGTGGCGGCGCGTGGTGATCGAAAAGCCGTTCGGTCACGACCTGGAATCGGCGCGGAAGCTGAACGCCATCGTGGAGTCGGTGTTTCCGCCGGATGCGGTGTTCCGGATCGACCATTACCTGGGCAAGGAAACGGTCCAGAACATCCTGGCGCTGCGGTTCGCGAACCAGTTGTTCGAGCCGTTGTGGAACGCGAATTATGTGGACCATGTCCAGATCACCATGGCCGAGGACATCGGCACGGGCGGCCGGGCGGGCTATTACGACGGCGTGGGCGCGGCCCGCGATGTGATCCAGAACCACCTGCTGCAGCTGCTGGCGTTGACGGCGATGGAGGAGCCCATCTCCTTCAATGCCGATGACCTGCGGGCGGAGAAGGAAAAGGTCCTCGCGGCGGTCAAACTGCCGGAGGACCTGTCCACCCATTCAGCGCGCGGGCAGTTCGCCGGGGGCTGGCAGGGCGGCGAGCAGGTGCAGGGCTACCTGGAGGAAGAAGGCATCCCCGCCGACTCCACCACGGAGACCTTTGCTGCGATCCGGGTGGACATCCACACCCGGCGCTGGGCTGGTGTGCCGTTCTACCTGCGGGCGGGAAAACGGCTGGGCCGGCGCGTGCCGGAGATCGCGGTGGTTTTCAAGCGTGCACCAAACCTGTTGTTCCGTGACCACAGCGAGGAC
>DATIMT010000028.1:0-16807 GCA_035475035.1 Arthrobacter sp. | reverse complement strand
CCCGGCCGATGCCTTCGAACACGACCAGACACCGAACGACCCCGTGGTGCACCAGTTCGTGGCGAACGCACTGGGCCAGGCCTCCGGCCCGGCGGACCCCGCCTACCAGCCCAGCTGCCTGTAGCCCCGGATAGTCCCGGGCTGACGCAGCCGCAGCCCCGGTTCCGCCCACCCGGCCAAACCGGGGCTGTGGGCCCGGCCCCGGCGTCGTACCCTTGCCCTAAGGTAGCGGTACGACATCGACGCGTCCGATCGGATCCGGCATGACAGAGCTCAACCTCCGGGAGCGGAACTCCCTCCAGGTGCCGATCACTGATGCCGCGGGCCTGACCGCCGGGGAGACACTGGAACGCCTGGTCTCCAGCCCGGCTGGCCTCCCTGAGGAAGAAGCGGCCGTGCGGCTCGAAACCCTGGGCCCCAACGCCGTCCGCACGCACCGCGCCAACGCCTGGGCGGTGCTGGGCCGGCAGTTCGCCAGCCCCATCCTCATCCTCTTGATCGTCACCGCCGGCCTGTCCCTCTTCCTGGGGGACGCCACCAACTCGATCGTCATCGGGGCGATCCTGCTGGTCAGCGTAGGCCTCGGCTTCAGCAACGAATACCGCGCCGAGCGTGCCTCTGAAGCGCTGCACGACCGCGTCACCCACCGTGCCGTGGTGCTGCGCGGCGGTGCCACCAAGGAAGTGGACGTCACCGCGCTGGTGCCGGGCGACGTCATCCATCTTTCCCTGGGCGCCATCATCCCCGCAGACATCCGCCTCCTCACCACGAACAACCTCCTTTGCGACGAAAGCATCCTCACCGGGGAGTCCCAGCCCGCCGCCAAGGACCCCGCCCCCGTTCCCGGCGGTGTAGCCCTGGCCGACCTCGCATCCTGCGCCTTCATGGGCACCGTGGTCCAGTCCGGCGGCTGCACCGGCGTGGTGGTGGCCACCGGCGGGCGGGCGGAATTCGGCCGGATCGCGCTGGGCCTGGGTGAACGGCAGCCACAGACCGAGTTCCAGCTGGGGCTCAAGCGCTTCTCGTTCCTGCTGCTGCAGGTGGCCATCGTGCTCACCACACTGATCTTCGTCGCCAACCTGCTGCTGCAGCGTCCGCTCATCGAGTCCCTGCTGTTCTCACTCGCTATCGCCGTGGGCATCACACCCCAGCTGCTTCCCGCCGTCGTCAGCACCAGCCTGGCCACCGGGACCCGGCAGCTGGCCAAGCGGAAAGTGCTGGTCAAACGGCTCGTGTGCATCGAGGACCTGGGGGACATGGACATCCTGGTCACGGACAAGACAGGCACCCTGACGGAAGGAAAGATCAGCTTCACCGCCGCCCTCCCCGCCACCCCCGACGTGTCCGACCGCGACCTGCTCAGCCTGGGCCTGTTGGCCACGGAGACCGACTACGCGGAGGCGAAAACCTCCTCCGCAGGGCAGAATCCGCTGGACACCGCCTTGTGGCAGAGCCCCGGCGCCGCAGGTTTCGAACCGTCCCGTCACGAGCGGCTGGACCTCATCGGCTTTGACCACCAGCGCCGCCGCACCACCGTCCTGGTCCGCGACGCCGGGGGTCCGGCGCGGCTGGTCACCAAGGGGGCGCCGGAAGACGTCCTGGCCCTCTGCGGCCCCACCCCGCCCGCCGTGCAGGCACTGCTCGATGAACAGTTCGATGCCGGCTCCCGGGTTGTAGCGGTGGCCACCCGCCCGGCCGTGGGGCTGGCCCGGCTCAGTCCGGCCGACGAGCGGGACCTCACCCTGGCCGGATTCCTGGTGTTCCTGGACCGGCCCAAGGCGAACGCCAGGCAGTCCTTGGACCTGCTGGAGGCGCTGGGCATCTCGGTAAAGATCGCCACCGGGGACAACGCCAAGGTGGCCGAAAAGGTCTGTGCAGACCTGGACGTGCTCTCCGGCGGCACCATCACCGGCGCCCAGGTTGATGGAATGTCCGACGCCGACCTTGCCGCCGCCGCACGCACGGCCACGATCTTTGCCCGCGTTTCGCCCGAACAAAAAGCGCGGATCATCGGCCTGCTTCGCCTCAGCGGCGGGTCGGTGGGGTTCATGGGCGATGGCGTCAACGACGCCCTGGCGCTGCACAAGGCCGACATCGGCATCTCCGTGGATACCGCAACGGACGTTGCCAAGGACGCGGCCGACGTCGTGCTCCTGGACAAGGACCTGGGCGTGCTTGCGGAGGGCGTGATGGAGGGCCGGCGGATCTTCGCCAACACCATCAAATACGTGCTGATGGGCACGTCCAGCAACTTCGGCAACATGTTCAGCGCCGCCACCGCCTCCGTGGTGTTGAGCTTCCTGCCCATGCTGCCCGGCCAGATCCTGCTCAACAACCTGCTCTATGACTCCGGCCAGCTGGCCATCCCGGGGGACCGGGTGGACAAGGAGCAGCTGCGGGCACCGTCGCACTGGAACATCGCCTTCATCCGGCGGTTCATGCTTCTGTTCGGGCCCATCAGTTCGCTGTTCGACTTCGCCACGTTCGCCCTAATGCTGTTCGTGTTCACCGCGGCGCCGGGGGAGTTCCGCGCGGGCTGGTTCATCGAATCCATCGCCACCCAGACGCTGATCATCTTCGCCATCCGCACCCGGCGGGTCCCGTTCCTGCGCAGCCGGCCCTCGGCCGGGCTGATTGCCGCGTCCCTGGGCGTGGTGGCCCTGGGGATTTTCCTGCCGCTCTCGCCGCTGGCCGGCCTGCTCGGCTTCGACCCGCTGCCGGTCCCGTTCTTCCTGGCTTTGCTCGGCATGATCGTGGTGTACCTGGTGCTGGTGGAGTTGGCGAAGGCCTGGTTCTTTGCCCGCGCAGCGCAGCAGGTGGACGCTGTTCCTGCGCCGGTCCGGCGGCGCCACGAAACGCACCACATCGCCCGCAGGGCCTTCAGGTTCAGTATTCCCGTCAAAGTGCCCCCGTCCCCGGGGCCCACAACCCGGCGGCGGGCACGCCCGGCGGAGCCGGAGGCATCGAGGCCGTAACGATTAAGCCACCCGGTTCCCCAGGTTGTTAGCATGGTGGTGAGAGACACTGGGGGCTGTCACATTTTGGATCCAGGGCGATGCAGCCCGCCGTGGGTGATCCTGATCTATGACTGAGGTGTTTTCTTATGTGGCGTGAACCGATCAGGCGGCGGACCCGGGAACTTCTCCGCGAGTTCGTGGACCGGGCAGATGAACTGGTCCGCACCCAGGAACATGTGGAAGGCCTGCTCGGCGCGGTAGTTTCCCTGGCGGAAGACCTGAGCCTGGAAGCGGTGCTGGACCGGGTGGTGCAGTCAGCCTGCGAGCTGGTCGGCGCACGGTATGGGGCGTTGGGCGTCATCGGTGAAGACAAGCAGCTCAGCCATTTCATCACCGTCGGCATCGATGAAGAAGGTGCCCGGGTTATTGGTGATCTTCCCACCGGCCATGGTGTGCTGGGGCATCTCATCCGTGAGCCCAACCCGTTGCGTCTCGATGACCTTGGCGGGCACTCCATAGCGGTGGGTTTCCCGCCCGAGCACCCGCCCATGAAGACGTTCCTGGGCGTCCCGGTCCGGGTCCGGGACGAGATCTTCGGGAACCTGTACCTGACGGAGAAAAACGACGGCCAGGAGTTCACGGCCGAGGACGAGGACCTGGCCGTTGCGCTCGCCTCTGCCGCCGGCGTGGCCATCCAGAATGCACGGTTGTTCGAAGACAGCAACAGCCGCCAGCGGTGGCTGGAAGCGGGCATGGAGGTCAGCGACCGGCTCAAGGCCCATCCGCGGTCAGATAAGAACAACATGGACATGATTGCCGAGCGTGCGCTCCACGCCTCAGCCTCGGCGTTGTCAGTGATCGCAACGGTCGGCGGGGACGGGCGTTTGCGGTGCCGGACCTCGCTGGGCGTCCAGTCGATACCCGCCGGGCAGGAGCTGCCGGTTGGTGATGCCGTAGCCCAGGTGCTGGCCACGGGGGAGTCCAGGACGCTTACGGATCCGCTCCAGGTGTTTGACAGCGCATCCGCCGAAAAGCTGGGGCCGGTCCTGCTGGCTGCCCTGGGTAACAACATTGCCCACCGGGACACCGTGTTGATCCTGGCAAGGCCGTCGGCGGGAGCACGCTATTCGGATGTTGACGTTGAACAGAGCGCCGTGTTCGCGTCCCGGATCGGCCTCACGCTGGACCTGTTGCGGGCCAACCAGCTGCGGGAAGAACACGCGCTGTTCATCGATCGGGAGCGGATCGCCAGGGACCTGCACGACCTGGTCATCCAGCGGCTGTTCGCGGCAGGGCTGAGCATCCAGGGACTGCGCCGCTACACGGCGGATCCCATCGCGCATGAGCGGCGCATCGCCGGGATCACCACCGAGCTTGACGACTGCATCCATCAGCTCCGCGACACCATCTACGCCCTCCAAGCCCGGGAACAGGACCGCGAGCTGCTGAGCGGCCGCGTCCTGCGCGCTGTCCAGGAAGCCGCCAACGCTGCCGGATTCCTCCCAAGGGTTCAGCTCTCCGGACCCGTCGATGACGCTGTGGACGACGATGTGGCCGAGCAGCTGCTGCCGGTACTCTCTGAAAGCGTCAGCAACGCCGTCAGGCATTCAGGCTCGGAGGACATCTACGTCCACCTTTCGGTGCGGGAGGGCGAAGTGGTCCTCATTGTGCGCGACCATGGATGCGGCTTTGCCAATCCTGGCCGGATCAGCGGATTGGACAACATGCAGGCCCGGGCCTCCAGCCTCGGCGGGACCTGCGTCGTTGACAGCGCCCCCGGTAAGGGCACGTGCGTGACCTGGACGGCGCCCCTCCCGGAATGAGGGTGGAGGGCTGGCTGTAAGTGGCGGCACCGGCCTGCGGCGTGCCTGCGGTGCGTCAGTGCAGCAGTTCCCATGCCAGCTGGATGGGAACCGGGATCAGTTGTCTGCGGCGCCGGAAGCCCAGCTTCTGCAGCACCGAGGACACGCAGGCAACCACCGCCTCATCAGGCAGCAGCAGCTCCTGAGCGATCTGCCGGTTGGTCAGGCCGCGGGCCATGAAGGCAAGCACGTTCCGTTCCCGCCCGGACAGGCTGTCCAGCCAGGAGGCTGAGGACGCTGCGTACAGGCTCTCGGCAACCCTCTCCCTGACCCCCGCCGCGAACAGTGAACTGCCGGCAGCGGCGGCGCGTATGCCGTTCACCAGTTCGCTGTTGTCCCTCACCTGCTTCAGCACGTACCCGCACGCGTCCGCCAGAACCGCTGCCCGCACCGCATGCTGTTCATCCCAACTGGTAAGGATCAGGCATTTGACCCCCGGCGCCGTGGCGCGGAGGTTGCGGCAGACCTCGATCCCCGTTCCGTCCGGCAGCCTGTCGTCCAGCACGGCGAGGTCCGGTTTCAGGATGGGGATGAGGCGGCTGGCTTCCGCGGCCGATCCGCTGTCACCGGCGATGGCGAACCCCTCATTTTCGAGCAGGTCCCTTAGCCCCCGCCGCACCGGTTCATGGTCGTTGAGGATAAAGATCCGGACAGGCCGGGCCCGGGGTGGACATTCATTCCGGGATGCTGCAGGTGTATGCATGAAGACGCTCTCATCGGTCGACGGCCTCCCCAACCGCTGTGTCACCGCGGCCGCCCTGTCCGGAAGGATCCTCCATCAATCATTTCGCAGCCGGCCGCCCCAGCAGCAGGGTCAAAAGTCCGGTCCTGCGTGTTACCAGCTGACATCAGGGGCCGCGATCATTCCGGAAGCGCCGGGACGTTGGCGGGTGACGCCGCAACGGGAGCACGTGGGGAGGCCTTCCAGCCCCTTCACCCAGAGGTGGGATTCCTCCAGCCGGTACTCGAACAGGCCGCCGAGCTTTTGGAGCCGGTTAAGTGCCCGGCTGGCCATCTCCCATGAACTCCAGTGGCCGATCACCGCGCCCGTGTCCTTGACGATTACGTTGCACCCGCCGTTTCCCAGATCGGCAGAGTTCGCCCGGCCCGCCGGGGGTTCGTTCCCGCCGTAGACTGCCCTGAACTCGTCCACGGTTGCCATGGTGCCCGTCTCCCAATCCAGATTCAGGACGGCGTGGGCTGCCCTGCGGACAGGAAAGCCTCCAGTGACTGGAGGGTGGCAGTTGCGTCGTCAAAGGCCGGGCTGCCGTGCGGATGCAGGCGGTCCAGCAGGCCGCCGTTGTACTGGAGCCGGCGGAGGGCTGTGGACACGGCACGGCCGGCATAAGGCAGGTCGCCCTGGTTCCTTAGCAGTGCCAGCGTCAACCCCTTGATCGACGTCAATGCGACAGCCAGAACGTTGGCGTCCATCTGCCGGCCTGCGGCCCTGTGCAGACGCAGCTGCCGGGCAAACCCGTCCCATACTTCCCGGGCCGCAATCCGTGCCACTTCCGTCCTGGCTTCCTTTTCCGGCAATCCGCGGCAGACCAGGTCCTCGTACAGGCATTCGAACCTGCTGCGGAGTTCTTCGGCCCTTGCGCCTGCATCATTCCCCGGGGATGCCGAGGGTTTGAAGTTGGAAGGATGGAGGAGCATCGCCCTTCGGCGCGCGGCTTCCTCCTGCGGGAGGCGGGCGGTTTCCTGTGGTGACAGTCGGGCATGACGGAGCACGCGGATGTCAGGCATGCTGGTCCTTTCACAGTCCAGCCAGGGTGCAGGTTCTGCCTGCAGCCGGCCGGGGGCATCATCTGCGTTGCCCCCGGCCGAACGTCACTGGCCGAACTTAACGTGGGGGTCAAGGGGAATGCCGCGCCGGCCTCGCAACGTGAGGACCCGGACGGCGCCTCTACAAGGATGCCAAGCGTCCCGGGCCCTGCTATAGGGCTGAAAGTCCCAACATCGGCCCGTGCAGGGCTGATGCGCGGGGCTGACCGACGGGACTGGCTGAAAGCGGGGGCTTTAAGCCCTGTTTCCCGTTCCTTCCCGCCCTTACCCTGAGGCTACAGGTCCGAGTCGGCCCTCTCCCAGTGCTCATGGAGCAGCGCCGCAACCCGCTGCGGCTCCGCCCGGTGCGGCGGGTCGAAATGGTGGCGGTCCGGAAACACTTCCAGACGGAAGTCGGGGAAGACGCGGGACAGCCGGTCCGCATTGTCGCCTTGTTCCTCCGGGCTCCAGGTCCTTGGCGGCGGCATCCACGTCTGGTCCCAGTACCTCCAGCAGGCCGCCGTAGGCAGGCTTGGCGGGAAGGACACTTCCCGGCAGCAGGATCACGCGAAACGGTTTCACGGCGATGCCTTCCGCTGGCGCCGGTCAGCCCCGTGCTGCCACATGTTCCGTCACGTACTCTGCGTCCGGGCCCACGCCAACCAGGGTGGCGGAGATGTGCCGTGTGAGCCAGGGGAGCCCGACGGCGTACAGTCCCGGGTGCTCCGTCACGCCTTTCACGTGGCGGGGGTAGTTCCACTCATCCAGGATGGGAAGGTCCAGCATGCTGAAATCCAGCCCGTACCCAGTGCACCAGATGACAGAGGTAACCCCTTCCGCTGCGGGATCCAGGCGGGCGCCGGACTCCGCCGGCAGCCAGTGGTCCGCGTCCGGCACCTCCGCTTCAGGCGCGTCGATCCCGGCCGCACTGATGTAGGCATCGGCCAGCATCTTGAGCCGCTGCCCGAACCCGGCCTCCACGAGGGCCAGGCGCTGGGGAAGGTCGTCCGTGAACACCAGCGCGCCGCCGTCGATCCCTTCAAACCGCCCGTGCAGCCGGACGCCTCGCCGTCCCAGTCCGCGCAGGTGCACGCTGTGGCCGCCGCCGTTGCCGGACAGCAGCGGGTTGCACAGGAAGCGTCCGGCGGGGGAGGGCAGGTGGTCCACCAGCAGCGCATTAATCCCGTACTCGGGGCCGTGGACGTTCACGTGCATGATCCAGTGGAAGGTGTCCTGGCCCCGGTACCGCCGCGGCGCCTCCGGGCACGCCGATACGGACAGGTGAACCGTGCGGCCAGCGTCGAGCAGGTCTTCGGTGATCTGACCGCCGGACTGCCCGGTGCCCACCACCAGTACCGCGCCTTCCGGCAGTTGGGCCGGGTTGCGGTAGTCGTGGCTGTGCAGCTGATGGATGGTAGGGGAGAGGCCGACGGCGGCGGCCGGGATCCGCGGGCGCTGGAAGGCGCCGCTGGCCAGCACCACGTTCCGGGCCGTCCAGGTGCCACGGTCCGTCTCCAAAGTGAACCCGGGATCCGTGGCGGTGATCCGGGTGACCTCCGTATCCAGCTCCACGGGCGCGTCAATCATCCGGGCGTAGCCGCGGAAGAAGTCGATGGTGGCGTCGCGGGGAATGAACCCGTCCGGTTCCGGCCCGGCATAGGAAGTCCCCGGCAGGGCCAGCGAAAAATTGGGAGTGTTCAGGTAGAAGGAGTCCCACCGGTCCTGCCAGGCGCCGCCAAGCGCGGGCCGCCGCTCCAGCAGGCGGTGTTCCACGCCGCGCTGCGCCAGCCAGTAGCACGTGGCCAGCCCGGCCTGCCCGGCACCCACCACCACGGTGTTGGTCGCTTCGCGGGAAACCGCGGGGGCGGGCATCGCTATGTCGCCGGCCGTGATCCGCTGGCGCCACGGGTGCCGGTCCGCGGCGCCCGGGCACTGGACCGCTTTGGGGCTCCCGGGTCCTTGGGCGCTTTGGGCGGCAGGGAGGCGACGTAACCCAACGCCTTCCCGGCCCACGCCCGCGCCCGGGTGTCATCGCCGTCGCCCTCTTCATTCCACACTTCCGGCAGCCCGGTGTACCCGCCCATCGGCCGGTCCGCCGGCCCGAACGGCACGGTGCGTTCGGATGACTCCAGCAACTCCCTGTCTTCCCGGGAGAGCTTCACGCCGATGGTGGAACCAAACAACCCGGCGAACATGTTGCCGTTGACGAACGCGCCCAGATTGCCGAACATCGGTTTGACCACCACACCGGGATGGTCCGGCACCACGCGCCGGAACCGCTCTTTTTCCTCTTCCGTGGCCTTGGGCATCTCCATGGCTTCATCTCCCGGTGGCAGGGTGTATCCGCAGGATCTGGATGCAGGATATGCCTATTGGACCCCGGGGTCGAGGGTCCGCGCACACCACAGCGCAGCCGGCAACAAATCGCGGTCTGAGCAGGTCAAACTTCGCTGAGCAGTGCTATATATAGCTCAAGGCAACTATTCTTTTGACTGTCCTGCCAAGTAGCGACGATCTGGGATTTTCGGGAGCTGGAGGCAAAATGCTGAACGTGCCAGGCGCTTGCCCGGCCGCAATGGATCCGGCGCCCCCCGCCAGCCACCATGCCAGGACCGCAGCCAGGCACACGCTCCTGGCCCTCGCCGCGATCGCCTTCCTCGCAGGCTGCGGCGGCGGCACCAGCGAATCCGTGTCCACCGCTGTGAAGGACAGCTCCTCCGCCGTGGCCACCGCACGGATCGCCCTCCGGCAGGACGTGGCGGGCAAGCTGACCAAAGCGGCCGCCTCCACCAGCCTGGACGATGAGCTCAAGGAGGTCCAGACCAGCCGGAGCACCGTCCTGAAGCTCTCGCCGGCCACGGGGGAGGACCGCGATACTCAGCAGCAGGCACTGGACGTACTGGACCAGTGCGCGGCGGGTTTCGCCACAGCACGCGCCGCCCTGGCAGCGAACGACGGCGGCGCCCCCTCCCTCTCCGACGGTGACAAGGCGCTCGCCGGCGCACAGGACGCCCTGAAGCAGCTCCAGGACAAGATGGGATCCAAGTGAAGCGGCTCCTCGGCGTCGCGCTCGGCGTCCTCACCGCCATCGGCGGGTTCGTTGACATCGGGGACCTGGTGACGAACGCCGTCGTCGGTTCCCGCTTCGGCGTCTCCCTCGTCTGGGTGGTGGTGGTCGGTGTGGTGGGCATCTGTCTGTTCGCCAACATGTCCGGGCGGGTGGCGGCAGTCTCCGGCCGCGCCACGTTCGAAGTGATCCGCGAGCGGCTGGGGGCGAGGGCCGGGATGGCCAACCTGTCGGCGTCATTCCTCATCAACCTCATGACCGTCACCGCAGAGCTGGGCGGCATTGCGCTGGCCCTGCAGCTGGCCAGCAGCGTCAACTACCTCCTGTGGGTTCCGGTGGCAGCAGTGGCTGTGTGGCTGGTCATCTGGCGCGTCCGGTTTTCCATCATGGAAAACGTCACGGGCCTGCTGGGCTTGAGCTTGATCACCTTCATCGTGGCGTTGTTCATGCTCAAACCTGACTGGGGTGCCCTGGCCGGGCAGACCCTCGCGCCGGCGGTCCCGGACCAGGAATCGGTGTGGACCTATGGCTACTATGCTGTGGCCTTGTTCGGCGCCGCGATGACGCCCTACGAGGTGTTCTTCTTCTCCTCGGGGGCTGTGGAGGAGAAGTGGAGCGTCAAAGACCTGGGCCAGGCACGGATCAATGTCCTGGTCGGGTTTCCGCTCGGCGGGCTGCTGTCCGTGTCCATCGCCGCCTGCGCCGCCGTGGTACTCCTACCGGCCGGCATCTCCGTGACGGCTCTTTCACAGGTGGTACTCCCCGTGGCCGAGGGGGCCGGGAAGCTGGGCCTTGCCATCCTCCTCGTGGGTTTCGTGGCCGCAACTTTTGGCGCCGCACTGGAAACCACGCTCTCCTCCGGGTACACCCTGGCCCAGTTCTTCGGCTGGTCCTGGGGCAAGTTCCGGCGCCCGGCGCAAGCCGCCCGGTTCCACCTGTCGATGATCATCTGCCTGGTGATTGGTATCGCTGTCCTGGCTACCGGGGTCGATCCGGTGCAAGTGACCGAATACTCTGTGGTGTTTTCCGCCATCGCCCTGCCGCTGACGTACCTTCCCATCCTGATCGTGGCCAACGATCCGCAATACATGGGGGAGCACGTGAACGGCCGGGTGGTAAACGTGCTGGGCATGGTCTTCCTGGTGATCATCCTGGTGGCCTCCATCGCAGCCATCCCGCTCATGATCGTGACAGGAGCCGGCTCATGACCTCTCCGGCCACACCGCTGCCCCCGGTCCCGCACGTGGCCGGCCGCATTCTGGACGCCCAGCTGCACCTGATGGACCGGCAGGTGCTGGACCACGACGGCGTCCCGGTCACCACCGTGGACGACCTCGAGGTGAGCGGGCCCGCTTTGGACGTCGGGATCCCGCCAGGGACGGCGCCGCCGGTCATCACCGCCCTGCTGACCGGCGCGGTGCTGGGCACGCGGATCTTTGGCGGCAGGGCGCCGTCGTCCCGGCTGATCCGGATCCCGTGGAAGGACGTGGCGGAGGTGGGTGTGGTGGTGCGCCTTGGCGTGGACGGTGAGCCGCTGGATGCCAGCTGGGTGGAACGGTGGGTGCGGGACAAGATCATCGCCCGGATCCCGGGAGGACGCCATGATCCTCGGTGACCTGCTGGGCGTCCCGGTCCACGATGCCGACGGCGGACGGCTGGGCCGGGTAGCCGACGCCCGGTTCGTGCTGGACGGGCCCCCGCACCAGCTGATGGCCGAGCCGCGGCTGCTAGGGCTGGTGATCAGCCCGCACAGTGCGGCGTCGTTCCTGGGCTACGAACGGAACGGCCTCACCCGGCCCTGGCTGCTGGCCCGCCTGCTCCGGTGGCGGCACCGCGGCTCGTTCCTGGTGCTGTGGGAGGACCTCGAAATGGTGGGCTCGCGCTCAGTCCGGCTCCGCCCCGGGTTCACCCGCTACAGCACGGCGCTGGAGGGTGTCGATCAGGCCTAACCCGCTTTTACGTGCCGGGATTAGGTGTGTGCCCAATTTCCTGTAGTGTGGAACCTGTTGTTGTGTTTATGCAGTTGGTAGTTCAGGCAGTACGCACGGTCGGAAGTCCGTGTTCTTCTGAAGTAGCGGTTTTTGAACACCCCACGCCGGAGGGCCCGAAAGTCGGGACTTTCCCTCCACCTTCACGAAGGACAAAAATAATGGCTACTGGTACCGTCAAATGGTTTAACGCTGAAAAGGGCTTCGGCTTCATCTCCCCGGACGACTCCTCGCAGGACGTTTTCGCGCACTACTCCGCGATCAACTCCAACGGCTTCCGCTCCCTCGAAGAGAACCAGAAGGTTTCCTTCGACACCGAGCAGGGCCCCAAGGGTCCCCAGGCCACCAACATCCAGGCTCTCTAATTTCCTAGAGAACCGGGACCGTTAGGTTTCCAAATTTTGAAAGCAGGACTTGCCGTTTAGCGGCAGGTCCTGCTTTTGTTTAACCCCGCTGTACCAGTTCCCCTGGTCCGGGTCCCTTGAATTGAGTGAATCCGGCTAGGTGCCCGGCTGGAGCGTTTGCTCCAGCCGGGCACGCTTGCGCTGCCGCCTTCTGGTGCGGACAGGCCTAAGAGTTGCCCGGGTCCTCCGGCTGGCCTGCCGCGGACGACCGGCCCGGGTGGGGGTGGCCAAGCGCGGTTGAACCGGACGCCGGAGAGAGGCCGAGGCGCCTGACCACCTCTGCGGCTTCCTCAGCGGGAGTCCGCCCCACGTCCACCACGATGGTGTTCTCATCCGGTCCCGGGGGCTCAAGGGTGGCGATCTGCGAATCCAGCAAGGATGGGGGCATGTAGTGGTCCATCCGCGCGGTCAGCCGACGACCGATCTGTTCCTTGGAGCCGGACAAATGTACGAAGACGACGTTCTTTTCGCGGAGCCGGTCCCGGTAGATCTTTTTCAGGGCCGAGCAGGTGATGATGCCCGGTATGCCGGCCATCGTGTGCTCGATGATCCACGAGGCAATGGTGTCCAGCCACGGCCAACGGTCCTCGTCGGTCAGGGGGATCCCGGAAGCCATCTTTGCCACGTTTTCGGCCGGGTGCAGGTCGTCGCCTTCCTCCAGATCCCAGCCGAGCTGGCCGGCAAGGATGCCCGCCACGGTCGACTTGCCCGAGCCGGACACGCCCATGATGACGAGAACCGGCTGCTGGACGGACGCGGGGGTGGGTGCGGTATCCATCAAGGGATAACCACCGAGAGGATCATGACCAGGGCGAAGCCGACCACTGAAATGAGGGTTTCCATGACGGACCACGTCTTGAATGTTTGGCCTACGGTCAGGCCAAAGAGTTCCTTGACCAGCCAGAAACCGGCATCGTTCACGTGCGAGAGGAACAAGGATCCGGCACCCACAGCGAGCACGAGCAGGCCCGCGTGGCCGGGGGAAAGGGTCGCTGCAAGAGGAGCAACGATACCTGCAGCCGTCACCGTTGCCACGGTGGCGGAACCGGTTGCGAGCCGGATCGCGACCGCGATGAGGAAGCCCAGGACCAGAACGGAGATGTTGGCTCCGGTAGCCCACTTGGCAACGGCATCGCCGACTCCGGCCCCGATGAGGGTCTGCTTGAAACCGCCGCCTGCACCCACGATAAGGATCACGGCCGCGATGGGGCCCACGGAGGCGCCGATTTTGTTGCCGATTTTGTTGCCGGTGAAGCCGACGGCATAGCCGAACGTCACGAGGGCCAGCAGGACTGCGAGGGTCATGGCCACCAACGGTTCACCGATGAAGTCAAAGAAGACCCGGGCCGCGCTCGGGTTCTTGGAGTTGGGGTCAACGATGTCCACCACGGCCTTGAGGAGCATCAGCACCACAGGGAAGACGATGGTCAGCAGGGTCACGAGGAAGGTGGGCTGGCGCTTGACGTCGGGGTCGGCCTGGGTGTGCTCGGTGTCGATGCCGCCGGCTACCTTCGGTGCATCCACGGGGACCCAGCGTGCAGCGTAGATGGCGAACAGCGGACCGCAGATGATGACGGTGGGAATGGCGATCAGGAGTCCGAGGGCCAGGGTGATGCCCAGCGGGGCGTTAAGGCTGGCGATGGCGACGAGCGGACCGGGGTGCGGCGGGACCAGGCCGTGCAGGACAGAGAGGCCGGCGAGGGCGGGAATGGCCACGCGCATCAGCTTCCGGCCCGATCGCTGGGCCACCAGGACGATGACGGGCAGCAGCAGCACGAGGCCGATTTCGAAGAACATGGGCAAACCGATGATGACGGCGACCAGTGCCATGGCCCAGGGGAGGACTTTCGGGGAGACCTTGCCGAGCAAGGTGTCCACCACGCGGTTGGCGCCCCCGGAGTCCGCCAGCAGCTTGCCCAGCATGGCGCCCAGCGCGATCAGCAGGCCGACTTCTTTCAGCGTGCCACCGACGCCGTCTTCGAAGTTGCTGATGACCTTCCCCAGTTCAACCCCGGAGGCGAGGCCTACGAACGCTGATCCGAGGACCAGCGAGAGGAACGGGTGGAGTTTGAGTTTGACGATCAGGAAAACGATCAGCGCTATGCCGATGGCGGCGACCACGACCAGTTGCGTGTCGTGTCCGTTCCACGGCTCTGTGGCGGCGGGAAGGAGAAGGGGTTGCATGTTGCTTCCTTGATGTGGGGTACGGCCGACCACGAGACTGGTGGCGTGCCGTATTAAGTATGATCTATAACACCAACGGTACTGAATAAGTAGGACTTTATTAAATTCAGCGAAGGTAGGTTCGGCCCACTGTCCCCCCGGGTGTCGGTAGATCGTTCTGCTGGTTGCCCTGAGGCTAATACCGGGAACAGCGACTGTCACGCATTCGTTGTTCTCTGCGCGTGCTACCGTGCGCGGAACGGCACTCCAACAACAAAAGGACACCTCTTGACTCCTCGCACCATCGTGATCACCGGCGCCAGCGACGGCATCGGAGCAGCAGCCGCACGGACGCTGGCCAAGGCAGGGGAGCAGGTGGTCGTCGTCGGCCGTTCCGCTGAAAAGACCCGTGTTCTTGCCGGGGACATCGGCGCAGACCACTATCTCGCCGACTTCGCCGACCTCGCGCAGGTGCGCACGCTCGCAGCCACGCTCAAGGAAAAGTACCCCCGCATCGACGTTCTGGCCAACAACGCCGGCGGCATGATGGGCAAACGGACGCTCACCGTGGACGGGAATGAATTGACGTTCCAGGTCAACCACCTGGCGCCGTTCCTGCTCACCAACCTGCTCATGGACACGCTCATTGCCAGCAACGCGAAGGTGATCAACACCGCCAGCGCCGCGAACTTCTCCGGCAAACTGGACTTGTTCGACCTCACCGCGGAGCAGGGGTACCGCACCTACCGCGCGTACGGCACCGGCAAGCTGGCCAACATCCTTTTCACTTCCGAGCTGCACCGCCGCTTCCATGACAAGGGCATTTCGACGGCGGCCTTCCACCCGGGCGTGGTCCGCACCAACTTCGCGGCGGACTCAACCAGCCCTTTCCGGCACGCCTACAAGACACTGCTGAACCGCTTCATGCTCAGCCCGGACCAAGGCGCAGATACCATGCTGTGGCTCATCAACGGCACCGCCGGCACCGACTGGATCTCCGGCGCCTACTACGCCAAGCGCGCCCTGGCCAAGACCAATGCCCAGGCGTACGACGCCGAGCTGGCGCGCGGCCTGTGGGACAAGAGCGAAGAGCTGGTCAAGGCCTTCGCCTGACCGCAGGGTCACTCACAGCCCACGCCGTCGTGGTCTGCATCCAGTCCATAGATATCGCGGCCGATGACCTGCACCGGGCCACGGACATAAGCGGGCCCGTTGCCGCTTCCACCGGCGCAGTCCACGTCTGAGGCGATGGGAACGCATCCTGAGTAGTTAGGGTCGCAGCCGGGATTGGTTCCGGGAACGGACGGGGCAGCGGGGGCCGGCGGTGCAGCAGCCTTCGCTGCCGCCGCTGCGGCCGCCTGGGCCGCGGCGGCGTCCTGCACGGCCTTCGCATCTGCGGCGGCTTTGTCCGCCGCTGCCTTGTCTGCTGCGGCTTTATCAGCGGCTGCCTTGTCCGCTGCGGCTTTGTCTGCGGCCGCTTTCTCTGCTGCAGCCTTATCTGCGGCCGCTTTGTCGGCAACGGCTTTGTCTGCTGCAGCCTTGGCTGCGGCTGCAGCTGCCAGCTTTTCGGTAACCCGCTTGGACTGGGCGGCTTCAAGCCACACCAGCTTGCCCGATTCGTCCTTGGTGCAGACATAGCTGGTGCCTGCGGAAACCTGCTGCCCGTTCACGGTGGTGCAGGGCGTGTCGGAAACGCGTGTTGCCGTCGGAGTGGCGGTGGCAGATTCACTGGCCGGCCCGGCAGCGGCGGTGAGCGAGGATTGGGCCCCGCCGCAGCCGGTCAGCAGAAGCACGGCGGCGGCGGCTCCTGCGGTCAGCGCCTTGGTCGATCCCCTACGCCGGGCGGGTCCTGCGTGCGTATTGTCCTGACGGTGGGTGCGGGCCCCGGAAAAGGTGTGAATTGCAGGCATGGGTCCCCCAAGTGCGTGTGCTGGATGCGAAGTGCACGGCCAGCGTAGCTTCGCCCATTTGCCGGGAACGGGTTAAGCGCAAATCTTGATGGATTCCTTGGATGAACCTTTACATCGCCCGCTCTAACTGCCCGGTAACGTGGCGTCGCCACCGGAATGCGTCACTTATTGGCCTCCTGGCAGGTGTTGGCCCGGTGAATTCGGGTGCATGTCCTGGTCCAGACGTATAAGTGACGCATTTCCGGCGAGGCGGACCTGTAGTCCGCAGTAGTGGTCAGCGGCCGGAGGTGTCCGTTTCGTTGCCCTGGATGTTTCCGTTGTGACTGATGGAGGCCAGGGCTCCGGTTTGTTCGTTGAGCAGGACCTTGTCGTTGCGTTCGTGGTGGAAGTTGAACATCGCGTCCACTGATCCGGCTGTCGCGTCGGCTGAGGAGTCTCCGATCTGGCCGGTGTGCCAGTTGTCTTCGATGAACCGCAGGATGGAGGCCTGGTCGGTTTCGGTGTGGTCCACGAAGTTCTTCTTCGCGTACGGGGAGATGACCACGAGCGGCTGGCGGGGGCCGGGTCCGCAGCGGTCGGCGTAACCGCCGGCTACCGGGACGCCGTTCGTGGCGGCGTTGAGGCACCATGCGGCGTCGTCGGTGCCGGTGGAGGCGTTCTTGGGCTGGGCGGCGGCGTGGTCGTACCAGCCG
>DATIMT010000027.1:0-16321 GCA_035475035.1 Arthrobacter sp. | reverse complement strand
GTCTACCCCCTGGGCACTGCGTCCGACGGCACGTGGGACGTCTCGATCGGAACCTCCGATTCATCCCTCACGGTCGACGGCTGGGCCCACACCGGACTGAAAGTGGCCACCCTGCCGGCGGGCGCCGCCGTTGAACTTCCCGCCGCGGACGAGGAACGCATTGTGGTGCCCCTTAACGGGTCCTTCACCGTCACCGTAGACGGCACCAAGCATCCCCTGGACGGGCGGCCCTCCGTCTTTACCGGCCCTACGGACGTCCTCTACTCAGGCACCGGGCGTGCCGTGACCATCAGCTCAGCCGACGGCGGCCGGGTCGCCGTGGCCACGGCGCCGGCCCAGGCGTCCTACCCCACGCGGCTGGTGTCAGCCGCCGAAACCCCGGTGGAGCTGCGTGGCGCGGGCAACTGCTCACGCCAGGTGCACAACTTTGGCACCCCGGCGGCACTGGAAGCCGACAGGTTCATCGTCTGTGAGGTCCTGACCCCGGCCGGCAACTGGTCCTCCTACCCTCCGCATAAGCATGACGAGGAGAAGGACGGCGAGACTGCCCTCGAGGAGATCTACTACTTCGAAACCCAGGTGGCGGCAGGCTCAGGGGTGCCCTCGGACGCCGATGCAATCGGCTACCAGCGCGTCTACGCCTCCGACGGGCGGCCCATCGATGTTTCGGCGGAAGTGCGCACCGGCGATGTCGTCCTGGTTCCATACGGCTGGCACGGCCCGGCCATGGCCGCCCCGGGCTATGACATGTACTACTTGAATGTGATGGCAGGTCCGGGCCCGGTGCGGGAGTGGCTGATCAGCGACGACCCGCACCATGGCTGGGTGCGGCAGACCTGGGAAGGCCAGGACATCGATCCGCGGTTGCCGTTCGGCGCATAAGAACGTGGGCAGGCGGGCGGCCGCCGACTGGCATAGTGGGATCTTGTGAAGGAGAGTTCCACCGCGCAGAGTTCCACCGCGCCCCGGCCGGTCACCATGGAGGACGTGGCACGCGACGCCGGGGTGAGCCGCGCCCTGGTGTCCCTGGTCATGCGCGAGTCACCCAACGTGTCGCCCGCGAAGCGCGCGGCCGTGCTGGAAAGCGCGGCGGCGCTGGGCTACTCCCCCAACAGGCTCGCCAGCCGGCTGGCCAGCCACCGCACCAGAACCCTGGGCGTCCTCTTCCTTGACTTGCACAACCCGGTGTTCGCCGACATTTATGACGGCATCGCCGAAGGCCTGGCGGGCAGCGGCAACCAGGTGATGGTCGCCGTCGGCTCCGCCGATCCCCGAACGGAACTGGAGGCCGTCCGGTCCTTCGTGGACCTGCGCGTGGACGGCGTCCTGCTGGCCGGCTATACCGGCACCTCGGCGGAACTTGCCGGGGCACTGCGCGGGACCCCCGCCGTCGTCATCACCCGGAAGATGGAGGTCGACGGCGTGGATTCCGTCCTGACCGACGACTTCCGTTCCGGAGCACTTGCCGTGGAGCACCTCTACGAACTGGGGCACCGGCGGATTGCGCACGTGGACATCTCCGACTGGCTGCCGTACACGGCGCGCCGGGAAGGCTACCTGCACGCCATGAAGCAGTTCGGACTCGAGCCGCTGCTGGTCCACAGCGACATGACCGAGCGCGGTGGCCGGTCCGTGATGGAGCAGTTCCTGGACTCCGGCGCACCCCTCCCCACGGCAGTCTTTGCACATAATGACCTCACGGCCATCGGCATCATGGAAGCCCTCGCGGACCGCGGGCTGTCGGTCCCGGGCGACATGGCAATCGTTGGCTGCGACAACATTGAAGTGGGGGCCTCCCCCCTGATTGGCCTGACGTCCATAGACCAGCACGCCGGGGAACTGGGCAGGGTGGCGGCACGGGCGATGCTGGAGAGGATCGCGGGTACGGCAGGCCCGGGCGTGACGCACAAGCTCGAACCTGCCCTGATGGTGCGCCGGTCCTCCGGCCCCGCCGCTTAGCGGCTGACCAACCCGTCCGCCGCTGCCGGCGCCTGGCCCTGGAGTTCACTGCCTTTGTCGCTGCGCCTGGCGCCTGCCGCAGCAAGTGCCATCACGGCCAGGCCTGCAAGGGTGATGGCTGCGCCGGCCCAGATGGGTGAGGTGTAACCGAATCCTGCCGTGATGGTGACGCCGCCCAGCCAGGCGCCCAAGGCGTTGCCCACGTTGAACGCACCGATGTTGGCGCCGGAGGCGAGGGTGGGGGCACCGGCCGCGTACTTCATCACCCGCATCTGCAGGCCCGGCACGGTGGCAAAGCCGAAACCGCCCATCAGGACCAGGGACATGACCGTCAGGACGGGGCTGGCGGCTGTCACCGCGAACACCACCAGGACCACCGTCAGCGCGGCGAGCACCACCAGGAGCGTCCGGTCCACGTTGCGGTCCGCCGCTTTGCCGCCCAGGGTGTTGCCGGCAAAGAGGCCCGCGCCAAAAACGATGAGCAGCCACGGCACGGTGGAGGCCGCGAAGCCGGACACCTGCGTCAGGGTGTACGCGATGTAGGTGAAGGCTCCGAACATGCCGCCGAAGCCAAGGATGGTCACCACGATGGAAAGCCACACCTGTCCTGAGCGGAAGGCGCGCAGCTCAGAGCGGAGACTCCCCGCTTTTTCCGTGTCGCCGGCCGGCTTGGGGACCAGCGCCAGGATGCCGGCAAGCGCGGCTCCGCCAATGACGGTAATGGCCCAGAAGGTGGCACGCCAGCCGGCCGCCTGGCCGAGCAGCGTCCCGAATGGCACGCCCAGGACGTTGGCCGCCGTCAGCCCGGTGAACATGAGCGCGATCGCGCCCGCCTTCTTGCTGGGCGGGACCATGCCAGCGGCCACGACCGCGCCGATGCCGAAGAACGCGCCGTGCGAGAGTGCCGCGATGATGCGGCCCAGCATCATGGGCCAGTAACCGTCCGCAGTGGCGGAGAGCAGGTTTCCCGCAATGAACAGGACCAGCAGTCCGGCGAGCACCGGCTTTCGTTCCAGGCGCGTCACGGCGGCCGTCAGGCCCAGCGCTCCCACCACCACCGAAAGGGCGTAGCCGGAGATGAACCAGCCGGCGGACGCCTCGCTGACGTCGAAGTCTGCCGCCACCTCGGGCAGCAGCCCGGCGATGACGAATTCCGTGAGTCCTATGCCAAACCCGCCCAGGGCGAGTGCTATCAGGCCAACAGGCATGCGAGTGCTCCTTTGAGCTGTACGTGTGGTTGTCCCGTGAAAGGGAAGGCGCCTAAGATAGTTGCAGGCGCGGTATTTATTGTTGCACATGCAAATATACCGCGAAAGCAACTATTTGTATTCGCGGCTGGCATGGCTCTCCTGCCGGAGCCATGACGTAAAGGAGCAACCATGGGCGTTAAGGACGACGCCGTCGAGGTCCGCGCCCAGGGGTGGCGCACCCTGGCCGCCCTCCACGGACTGATTGAAAACGGGCTCGAGCGTGCCCTGCAGGCTGAATCCAAGCTGTCCGTGGTGGAGTACACGGTGCTGGACGCCCTCAGCCGGCAGGATGGGTGGCACATGCGGATGCAGCAGCTGGCCCGGGCCACGGCACTGAGCCCCAGCGCCACTACCCGCCTGGTGAACCGGCTGGAGGACCGCGGCCTCCTGACCAGGATCCTGTGCGACGACGACCGGCGGGGCATCTACACCGAGCTCACGTCCAGCGGAAGCAGCCTGCTCGCGGAAGCGCGGCCCGTCCACGACGCCACCCTGGAGCGTGCCCTCGACGAGGCCATGGCCATCCCCGAACTCGCACCGCTGGTGGAGGCGCTGCCGCGGCTGCACGCCCGCGCATAGGACAGGAACGCCCCCTTGAGGTTCTTCAAGGGGGCGTTGCGGCCTGAACGGCTGTGGCTGGTCCGGTCAGGGAACCGCGGCCGCAGCAGCCTTGGCGTTGCTGCCGGCTACGTTCTTGAAATAGTGCTCCAGGTCTTCAAGGCTCTTGTCCTTGGTCTCGGGAACATATTTCGCTGCGAAGGCTATGGCCCCCACGCCAAGGACGGCGAACACGAAGAACGTGTTGGAGATCCCGATGGCCGCCAGCAGCTGCGGGAATCCGAACCCGATCAGGAAGTTCACGATCCACAACAGGAAGGCCGAGGCCCCCATGCCCAGGCCGCGGATCTTCAGCGGGAAGATTTCCGAGAGCATCAGCCACGTCACCGGTGAGATGGCGCCCTGCTGGAAGGCCAGGAACGTCACGGTGAGCGCCAGGATGACGAAGCCGCGGGCTGAGCCCTCCGGCAGGATCAGGGAGAAGAGGCCGATGAGCAGCAGCGCGGTTGTGGTTCCCAGCTGGCCGGTGATCAGCATCCTGCGCCGGCCCACCTTGCCCAGCAGCCATATCCCGACGAATGTGGCGAGCACTGAGATGACGCCGTTGGCGATGTTGGCTGTCAGCGCCGCTTCGCGGCCAAAGCCGGACTGCGAGAGGATCTGCGTCCCGTAGTACATGATCGAATTCACGCCGGTGATCTGCTGGATGACTGCCAGGCCCAGGCCCACGAAGAAGATCCGGCGGAGCCATGGGATGCCCAGGTCCTTCCAGGAGCCCATCTTGGACTTGTAGTCCTCCACCGCCATGGCTTTGACTTCTTCAAACTCCCGGCGCGCCTCTTCCTGCGAACGGATCCGCTGCAGCACGCTGAGCGTCTCGCCGAAGCTGCCGATGGAGGCCAGCCAGCGGGGACTCTCGGGCATGAAGTTCATCCCGATCCACAGGGCGATGGCCGGCAGGGTGGCGATGACCAGCATCCAGCGCCAGATGCCGTGCGACTCACCGAAGGAGTTGCCCAGGTAGGCATTGAAGATGAAGGCCAGCAGCTGCCCCGTGACGATCATGAGTTCGTTCTGGGTGACGATCCGGCCGCGCCGGTCGCTGGGCGATACCTCGGCCAGGTACACGGGGACCGTGACGGATGCGCCGCCCACGGCAAGGCCCAGGATGAACCGGGCGGCGATCATCACTTCGGTGTTTGGCGAGAACGTGCAGCCAAGGGTGCCCAGCAGGAAGATGACTGCCAGGACCATGATCATGCGGCGGCGGCCGTTGCGGTCTGCCAGGCGGCCGCCAAACAGGGCGCCGAAGGCTGCACCGAACAGCAGCGAGGACGTGACCAGGCCTTCGGTGAGCGGGGTGAGCCCCAGGTCCTCCTGCATGTAGGGCAGGGCCCCGTTGATCACACCGGTGTCATAACCGAACAGCAGCCCGCCGAAGGTGGAGATGATGGTGACAGTCCGCAGCGCCCGCGCGTGGTTGCCCGGCCGCTTTAGAGCTGCTTCGCCGGAATCCGCCGGCCTCATACGCTCACCTTTTGCACATACTGCTTCATGGTCTCCAGCTGGTAGCGGGAGACCTCCTCGGCATTGTCGTTTTCGGCAAAGACGCTGGAGACCATCACACTATTCTCGCGGTCCAGGAAGCCGATCTCCTTCAGGCCCCCGAAGAACTCGTCCCAGTTGACGTCGCCGTCGCCGATCTTCAGGTGCTGGTGGACCCGGACCGGGTTGCCCGGCGGGTTGGTGATGTAGCGCAGCCCGTGGGAGGCGTGGTGGTCCATGGTGTCGGCCACGTGGACCAGTCGCAACTTGTCCCCCGCGGCCCGCATGATGTCGAGCGGGGAGTTCTTCATGTGGAAGCTGTGCGGGGCCACGTAGACCATGCCGACGTTCTTCGAGTTCACACCACGGATCACGCGGATGGCGGCAAGGCCTTCCTCCACGAAGTCGTCGGGGTGGGGATCGATCAGCAGGTCGATGCCCTCACGCTCGATAATGGGCAGCAGCTCCTCCATGGAACGATAGAACGCCCGCTCGGACTCCTCGGCCTTTTCCGGCCGGCCGCTGAACTCGGTGTTCATGGTGCTGACGCCCAGGTCCACGGTGATCTGGATGGCGCGCTTCCAGTAGCGGACGGCTGCTTCGCGGGCATCCTCGTCGGGCCCGGACCAGCGGAGTACCGGCAGGACGGAGGCGATCTCGATGCCGGCGTCCCGGCAGGCCTTCTTGAGCTGGCCCACCAGCTCATCGTCCGCTTTGGGGTGGTTGAAGAACGGGATGAAGTCCGCGTGCGGGGTCATCTGCATGTACTTGTAGCCAAGGTCCGCCACCACCCTGGGTAACTCCAGGAGGCTGTGCGAGTGGTGGAACGGCGTGGGGTCAAGTGCGATTTTCACGTAAACACTCCATTGTGGATCAGTCAGGGAAACGGGAAGGGAACGGATGGCTCCGTCCCCTTCTCCGGTCCTACTTGTAGAGGTCAGGTTTGGGGGCCAATTTCACGGCGACCTTTTCGCCGTTCTTCTGCGCCTCGACGCCTGCTTCGCAGCAGGCGGCCGTGGCGTACCCGTCCCAAGCGGAGGGACCGCCAATTCCGCCCTTAAGTGCCGCGTCCACCCACGACTGGATTTCGACGTCGTACGCTGCGCCGAAACGCTCCTCGAAACCTGGGGTGACGTTGCCGCCCCAGCGGCCGGCGCTGCGGGTGTAGGGGCCGTTGTCGCCACCGATGCTGACGATGCCGTCCTCGAACGAAGCCTGGGTGGCCACCTCGTAGCCGAACTTGGCGTTGACGTAGATTTCGACGTCGGCCAGGACGCCGGACTCTGTCTCCAGCAGGACGTGCTGGGGATCGTGCTGGCCGTTCGGGGCATTCCTGGTGGCCTTGCCCAGGCGGACCTGGATGCTGGTGATTTCCTCGCCGGTGAAGAACCTGATGGCGTCGAACTCGTGCACCACGGAGTCGTTGATCAGCATCTCGTTGGTGAAGCCCTCGGGGGTGGTGGGGTTGCGGTGCTGGTGGTGCAGCATGAGCAGTTCACCCAGTTCGTGGCTGCGGATGATCTGGCCGAGCGAGGCGTATTCGGCGTCGAAGCGGCGCATGAAGCCCACCTGGATGCGCTTGTGGCCGAGGGCGACCTCGGCTTCGACGATCTTCCAGGAAGACTCGGCGTCGGGGGTCAGCGGCTTTTCACAAAGGATGGGAATGTCCTTGGCGATCGCCTTGAGCAGGATGTCCTGGTGCAGGAAGCCCGGTGTGGCGATCAGGACGGCGTTCACGTCACCGTTGTTGAGGGCTTCCTCTGCGTCGGCGAGGGCCACGGCGCCCGGGATGCCTTCGACGGCGGCCTGGGCGCGGGCGAGGTCGACGTCGACGACGGCGGCAACTTCGGCGCCGTGGATGCGCTTGTTGAGCCGCTGGATGTGGTCGGCGCCCATGCGGCCTGCACCGATGACGGCGACGCGGAGGTTTTCAGTCATTGTTCTGTCCTTTTGGTGTCTGGGAGGTGGGTTAGCTGACGGCAGTGCGGGAACCGCAGGACAGCAGGTAGTTGCGGGTGCGCTTGGCGATGGGCATGGGAACGTCGAAGGCCACGGGGTACATGTCCTGCTCCACAATGCCGAAGATGGGCCGGTTGAGAGCCTCCACGGCGTCGATGACCGCGCGCAGGTCCGGCAGGCCGTTGGGCGGTTCGGTCATGACGCCGGCCAGGTTGGCGGCGGCCCAGGTCATGTTCTCCTCGTTGACCTTTTTGAGGACCTCCGGGTTGATCTGCTTCAGGTGCAGGTAGCCGATCCGGTCCGGGTAGTTCTTGATCAGTTCCAGGCTGGAGGCCCCGCAGTATTCGGCGTGCCCGGTGTCCAGGCAGAGGTTCAGGTACTGCGGGTCGGTTGCGCCCAACAGCGTTTCGATATCCTCCTGCGCGCCAACGTGGGAGTCGGCGTGGGAGTGGAACTGCTGCTTCAGGCCAAAGTCCTCCAGCAGGGTCTTGCCCAGCCGGTTGTGGCCGGTAAACAGATCGCTCCACGCCTTGTCACTCAGCGTGCCGCTTTCCACGGCTTCGCCGGTGACGTCGTCACGCCACATGGCCGGAATGACCACGATGTGCTCCCCGCCCATGGCGGCGGTCAGCTCGGCCACCTTGCGGGCCGGCTCCCAGGCGGTTTCCCACTGGTCCAGGCCGCGGTGGAAGGCGGTGAATACGGTGCCGGCGGTGACCTGGAGGTCCCGCTGTTTCAGTTCCTCCGCCAGCCGGGCGGGGTCCGTGGGAAGGTAGCCGTACGGGCCGAGTTCGATCCACTTGTAGCCGGACTCGGCCACTTCGTCGAGGAACCGTTCCCAGGGGGTCTGCTTGGGATCATCTGCGAACCAGACGCCCCAGGAGTCCGGCGCGGTGCCGATGATCAGCTTGTTCTCAGTCATTGTCTGTTCCTTTTGCATCGACTGCTCCGCAGGTGTCGTTTTGGACGCTCAAAACGACGGTTACGGAGCAATCGATGGTGGTGGTGGGTGGGCCCACACCGCCAGGGTTCCCTGGCCGAGCTTGCGAGGCGAGGGTGGCGGTGGGGACTAGTTGGAGGGGAAGTTGTAGGAGGCGCCGGAGGCGTGGTGGGTTTCGGGCCAGCGGGAGGTGACAACCTTGCCGCGCGTGTAGAAGCTGACGCCTTCGGGTCCGTAGATGTGCTTGTCGCCGAAGAGGGAGGCTTTCCAGCCGCCGAAGGAGTGGTGGGCCACGGGGACGGGCAGGGGCACGTTGATGCCGATCATGCCCACGGTGACGCCGCGCTGGAATGTGCGGGCGGCGGCGCCGGAGGAGGTGAAGATGGCCGTGCCGTTGCCGTAGGGGTTGGCGTTGATGAGCTTGATGCCGTCTTCGAGGGTGTCGACGCGGACCACCACGAGGACGGGTCCGAAGATTTCCTCTGTGTAGGCGGTCATTCCGGTTTTGACCTGGTCGATGACGGTGGGACCCACCCAGAAGCCGTTCTCGTGGCCGGGGACTACCAGGTCGCGGCCGTCAACGACCATGGCGGCGCCGGCGGTTTCGGCTTCGGTGACGATCTTTACGATGCGTTCCTTGGAGGCGGGCGTGATGACCGGGCCCATTTCGGCGTCGGGGGCGGTGCCGTTGTTGACCTTCACGGCTTCGGCGCGTTCCTTGACCTTGGCTACGAGGGCATCGGCGGCGTCGCCAACGGCGACGGCAACGGAGATGGCCATGCAGCGCTCCCCTGCTGAGCCGAACGCTGCGGCGGCGAGGTGGTCTGCGGCGTTGTCGAGGTCGGCGTCGGGCAGGATGATGGCGTGGTTCTTCGCCCCGCCCAGGGCCTGGACGCGTTTGCCGTGCTTCGTGGCGGTTTCGTGGACGTACTGGGCGATCGGGGTGGAGCCGACGAAGGAGATGCCGTCCACGTCCGGGTGGGTCAGCAGCCCGTCGACGGTTTCCTTGTCGCCGTGCAGGACCTGGAAGACGCCGTCGGGAAGGCCGGCCTGCTTCCAGAGTTTGGCGAGCAGGAGCGAGGCGGAGGGGTCGCGTTCGGAGGGCTTGAGGATGAAGGCGTTGCCGGTGGCGATGGCCATCGGCGCCATCCAGAGCGGCACCATGACCGGGAAGTTGAACGGGGTGATGCCGGCCACGACGCCGAGCGGCTCGCGGAAGGAGAAGACGTCGATGCCGGTGGAGACCTGGTCCGAGTAATCGCCCTTGAGCAGCGTGGGGATCCCGCAGGCGTATTCGACCACTTCCAGGCCGCGGCCGATCTCGCCCTTGGCGTCGGACAGGACCTTCCCGTGCTCGGCGGTCACCAGCTCGGCGAGCTCGTCCACGTGGGCGGCGACGAGTTCACGGAACTTGAACAGCACCGCGGTGCGCTTCGCCAGGGAAATATCGCCCCAGGTGTCGGCCGCCTTGCGGGCGGCGGCGACGGCGGTGTCCAGGTCGGCGCGGTTGGCCAGGCGCAGTTCACCGGACACGGCGCCGGTGGCGGGGTTGTAGACCTGGGTGGTGCGGCCGCCAACGCCTGCGGTCTCGGCACCGTTGATGAAGTGGTTGATGACGGTGGTCTGTGTATCGGTGGTCTGGGTGGTGGTGGCAGTCATGGGACTCTTCCTTGAGTAGTGGAGCGGACGTTAGCCGAGCAGTTTGCGCTGGCGTGACTTGTGGTCGACGTAGGTCTGGAAGGCCTGCTGGGTGGACTCCAGTTCTGAGACCTGGGAGACGGGGACGTCCCACCAGGACTCGGAGGACGGAGCGTCCAGGAGCGGGTCGGATTCGACGTGGATCAGGATCGGTCCGCTGCGTTCGGGAGCAGCCTTGGCGTCGCGGATGGCCTGCTCGAGTTCGGCGATGACCTTCTCCCCGGGTTCGATCCGGATGACCTTCACGCCCAGGGACTCGGCGTTCAGGGCCAGGTCCACGGGCAGGGTGTCGCCCTCGTCGAAGCTGTGCTGTTCCTCGTCCAGGGCCCGGTACTTGGTGCCGAACCGCTGGGACCCAAGGGACTCGGAGAGGGACCCGATGGAGGCGTAGCCGTGGTTCTGGATCAGGACCACGATCAGCTTGATGCGTTCGGCGACGGCGGTGACCAGTTCGGTGTGCATCATCAGGTACGAGCCGTCCCCGACCATCACGACGACGTCCCGGACGTCCGCGCGGCCCTCGCCCGCCGCCGTCGTACTTTCCGCCGCTTCAGCAAGCGCCGCACGCTTGACGCCGAGGCCGCCGGGGATCTCATACCCCATGCAGGAGTAGGCGTATTCGACGTGGTAGCCGAAGGGGTCCCGGACCCGCCACATCTTGTGCAGGTCACCGGGCAGGGATCCTGCCGCGCAGATGACCACATCGCGGGCGTCCATGGCCCGGTTGGTGGCGCCGATGATCTCGTTCTGGGCCGGGAGCGGGGTGAAGCGGGTGTCGAAGGCCTCGTCCACGGTGGCGTCCCAGCGTTTCTTCTCGGCCGCGACCTTCTGCTCAAGGTCGGCGCCGACCCGGTAGCCGCCCAGCGCTGCGTTCAGCTTGACCAGGGCCTTGCGGGCATCGGCGACGATCGGCAGCGTGCTGCCGTGCTTGTACGCGTCGATCGGGGCGACGTTGATGTTGATGAAGCGCACGTCGGGGTTCTGGAACGCCGTGCGGGACGCGGTGGTGAAGTCCTCGTAGCGCGTGCCGATGCCGATGATCAGGTCCGCCTCGGCGGCGATGGCGTTCGCCGCCGTCGTACCCGTGGAGCCAATGGCACCCAGGCTGAGCTGGTGATCCCAGGGCAGGACGCCCACGCCGGCCTGCGTGTTGCCCACCGGGATGCCGGTCAGCTCCGCGAACTTTGCCAGTTCGTCGTTGGCGTAGGCGTAGAGGACGCCGCCGCCGGCGATGATCAGCGGACGCTTGGCGTCGCGGATGGCTGCGGCGGCGCGGGCGATGTCGTCGTCGTCCGCTTCCGGGCGGCGGATCCGCCACTCCCGCTCGGCCAGGAACTCCTCCGGGACGTCGAAGGCTTCGGCCTGGACGTCCTGCGGCAGCGAGATGGTGACCGCGCCGGTTTCGGCCGGGTCCGTCAGGACGCGCAGGCCGTGGTGGAAGGCGGAGAACAGCTGCTCCGGCCGGGTGACCCGGTCGAAGAACTTGGACAGCGGCCGGAACGCGTCATTGACCGTCAGGTCATAGGCGTAGGGCTGTTCGAGCTGCTGCAGGACCGGGTCGGCGGCGCGGGTAGCGAACGTGTCCGACGGCAGCAGCAGCACCGGCAGGCGGTTGGTGGTGGCCAGCGCCGCTCCGGTCAGGAGGTTCGAGGAACCCGGCCCGATCGAGGTGCTGACCGCGAAGGTCTGCCGGCGGCGGGTGTGCCGGGCGTACCCGACGGCCTGGTGGACCTGGGCCTGCTCGTTCCGGCCCTGGTAGTACGGCATGATGGCCGGGTCCAGCTGCTGGTACTGCTTCAGGGCCTGGCCAACACCGGCCACGTTGCCATGCCCAAAAATGCCAAAGGTGCCAGGGATCAGCCGCTCGCAGTACTCAAGGCCGCTGACCGAGTCCACGGTGTACTGCTTGGAAAGGTATTCGACGACGGCCTGTGCCACCGTCATTCTGCGCGTTGTGCCCATGGCTAGTTCTCCGGGATCTCAGTGGTGTGGTGCAGGAGAGAGGCGGCGCTGGCGACGGCCCCGGCGACATCCCCGTCAGCGGGGTACAAAAGCGTCCTGCCAACGGTAAGTCCCTGCACTCCGGGCAGGGCGAGGGCGGCCTGCCAGGACGCGAAGACCTCGTCCTGGCTGCTGTCCGGGTCACCGCCCAGCAGGACGGTGGGCATGGTGGTGGCGGCCATGACGCGTTCCATCTCCGCCACCACGGGAAGCTTCATCCAGGTGTAGGCACTGGTGGAGCCCAGGCCTTCGGCGATCGCGATGGACTTGATCACGGCGTTGGTGGACAGGTCGTTCCGGACCCGGCCACTCTCGCGGACGGACAGGAACGGTTCCACCATGGCGATCAGCTTCCGCTCCGCCAGCGAATCAATCGCCTTGGCGGTGGCTTCCAGGGTGGCCACGGTGTCCGGGTCGCCCAGGCAGATGCGGGTCAGCATCTTCCCGCCGTCCGCCCCGAGGGCTTCGAGCGCAGCGGCGGTGTGGCCGGTGAACCGGTCGTCGAACTCATTGACCAGCCCGGACAGCCCGCCGCGGTTCATCGAACCGAACACCAGCTTGCCCTCCAGGGCGCCCAGCAGCAGCAGGTCGTCCATGATGTCCGGGGACGCCAGGATCCCGTCCACTGCAGGGTTGGCCAGCGCGACCTGCAGGCGGTCCAGCAGCTGCCGGCGGTCAGCCATCGCCACAGGGTCCGGCCCAACGGCAAGGGCGCCGCGGGCCGGGTGGTCGGCCGCGACGATGAAGTTCTGCCGGCCCGCTTTTACGCCGGGGTGGCGGCGCCGGGCTTTGGCCGCGCGGGCCACAGCCTCGGGATCTTCGAGTCGGATGGTGCTCAGGTGCTCGTAGCGGCGGGGATCGTCGTCCACGGCGTTGTTTGAGGCGAGGGGGGTCAGGGTCACAGTGCTGCTCCTTCGGTGGCACGCTGCGCGTTGGCATCCGGAACAGCGGCGGCGATGCCCGGCACCGCCCGGCCGCGTTCGGCCAGCAGCGCGGTGACCTCGTCCGGCGTCGGCATGGCATCGGCGCAGGACAGGCGTGAGGCGACGATCGCACCGGCGGCGTTGGCGTAGTCCAGGACCTGGGCCAGCGGCCAGCCGGACAGCAGCCCATGGCAGAAGGCGCCGCCGAAGGAGTCGCCGGCACCCAGGCCGTTAAGGGTTTCCACCGGGACAGGAGCGGAGACCACGCGTTGGGTGCGGGTCTTGGCCATCACGCCTTCGGCGCCGAGCTTGACGACGGCGATCTCCACGCCCGCGGCCAGCAACCGGTCGGCCTGCTCGTCAGGAGTTCCCTCGCCAACAGCGACGGCGCATTCCTTGTCGTTGCCGATCGCCACGGTGACGTGCGGCAGGATCCTGGCGACTTCGGCGCGGGCCTCCTCCTCCGATGCCCAGAACATGGGCCGGTAGTCCAGGTCCAGGATGGTGAACTGGCCCTCGGCCAGGCCGTTGCGGGGACGGGCCTCGTGGGCGGCAAGATGCGCGCTGCGGGACGGTTCCTGGCACAGGCCCGTCACCGTGGACCAGAAGATGCCGGCCCCGCCGATGGCGTCCAGGTCCAGTTCTTCGGCCCTGATCTGCAGGTCCGGCGCCGTGGGGAAGCGGCCGTAGAAGTAGAGCGGGAACTCGTCCGTGGCCGGCTTGATTGCGCAAAAGGTTACCGCCGTGGGCCAGTCCTTTACCGGCGTGACATAGCTGTCATCGACGTTGAACTTGCGCAGCTCCCGGTGCAAGTAGATGCCGAACGCATCATCTCCAGTGCGGGTGATGACCCCGGTTCGGCGGCCGTGGCGGGCGGCGGCTACGGCAACGTTGGACGGCGAACCGCCCAGGTACTTGCCGAAGGAATTGACCTCCTCCAGGCCAACGCCGATGTCGTTCGGGTAGATATCAACGCTGATGCGCCCGATCGTAAGAAGCTCGTGGGTCACGTGAATCGTGGACCTTTCTGGTGTGGAACTCGAATCTTTTGAACGCAGGAGTTCCGGGACTGGCAGGCCGTGGCGTGGGCCACAGGAACTACTTTGCCGCAGATCGAATGTCCTGTCAAAAGTTTGTACTGACATACTTACAACGAGGGCGAAGTTGCGCCCATCCGCCACGGAGGAATGCTGCGCCTACTTTCCGGGGGCGGCCAATTCGCCGGTCACGTACTGGGCGCGGCCGAAGCCGAAGGACCAGTCGCCGGCAGCGTTTTCGACGTAGCCAATAAACACGTCCTCCCCCGCAACCCCGACTTCCGCCAGCTTCTCGGCCACCGCGGCAAAAAGCCCCTGCTTGGCCGCCTGCGAGCGGCCGCCCTGGGTGAAGACCTGGATCATGACCACTCCGCGGGTACGCTCAAACCCCAGTCCCGCATCCTGGGCAAAGATCTGGCCCTGAGGGTGCTCGGTGAGGATGTGGAAGTAGTCCCGCTCGGGGATGCCGTATTCAGCCAGGACCGCCTCATGGATCCCGCGGCTGAGCTGCTGGAGTTCCTCGGCGCTGCGCCCTTCGTTGACGTCAATGCGAACCAGTGGCATGGAGTCTCTCCTTCAATAGTTTGTCCTTACATACTAACAAACTTGGATTTGAGGAAACAAGGGCCGCCCTCTTGAAGCAGGGCCGGGAAGGGTCTAGGGTTAAACAACCAGAAGGTTGATAAACCGAAGGGTTGACAAACCGAGGGGTTGACAAAAGGGCAAATGATGGACTCTGACAGTGCGGCACTCGATTCGGCCTTCATGGCCCTGGCCGATCCCGTGCGGAGGAGCATCATCGCCCGGCTCAGCCGGGGCCCGGCAACGGTGAACGAATTGGCAGAACCCTTCGAGATCTCCAAGCAGGCGGTCTCGAAGCACATCCAGGTACTCGAGCAGGCGGAGCTGGTAACCCGAAGCAGGGATGCCCAGCGCAGGCCTGTCCACCTGAACCCGGCGCGGCTTGAGGCGCTGACCGCCTGGATCGACCGGTACCGGCTGGTCCGCGAGGAACAGTTCCGCAGCCTCGACGCCGTTCTTAGATCAAATACCGCATAGATCAAAAACCGCGGACGGCCGCGGCCAATCCTCCAAGGAGTCATGATGAGCAATTCACTGAAACTCAGCGTTCCTGAGGGCGTCCCCTTCATCGGTTACGAGCGCGAGTTCGATTTTCCGGTCGCGGACGTGTTCCGCGCCCATAAGGAGCCGGACCTGATTGTCCAGTGGCTGGGACCGCGGGGCATGAAGATGGAGATCGACCACTACGATTTCCGCACCGGCGGCAGCTACAGCTACCTGCACACCGGCCCGGATGGGGTGGCCTACGAGTTCAAGGGCATTTTCCACACGGTCCGGGAGAACGAATTCGCCATCCAGACTTTTGAGTTCGGCGGATACCCGGATGTGGTCAGCCTGGAGTTCATGACGTTTGAGGACCTGGGCAATGGCCGGACGCGGCTGCGGGGCCACTCGGTCTACCCCAGCCAGGAGGCGCGCGACGGCATGGCCCAGTCCGGAATGGAGGGCGGAATGTCCGAAGGCTACGAGCGGCTTGAGGAATTGCTCGCCGGGGCCCGGGTCTGAGTCAGGGCAACGGCTTCGTCCAGCACGCGTCCCAGGTTTGCCGCGTCGTGGGCGAAGCGGCCCAGGAACAGTCCGTCTGCCGCGGGCAGCTGCGGCAGTAGTCCGGGCCCGGCGCTGCCGCCATAAATGAGGGGGCAGTCCTCCCCCAGGGCGGCCCGGATCAACGTGAGGACCGCGTTGACGTGGTGCGGCGGGGCAGGTGCGTCGGCGCCGATGGCCCACACCGGTTCGTAGGCCAGGACCAGGCGGCGCAGCAGGCCCGGGTCGCCGCCCGTGGCGGCGCGGACCTGCCGTACGCAAAAGTCGGCGGCAGCTTCGGCGTCGAGCATGTCCGGCTCACCGATGCACAGCAGCGGGGTGAGGGAATGCCCGACGGCGGCGCGCACCTTCAGGGCCACCACAGCGTCGTCCTCGGCGAACAGCCTGCGGCGTTCCGCGTGTCCGATTTCGACGAGCGTGACGCCGAGTTCGGCCAGCATGCCGGGGCTGACTTCCCCGGTCAGCGGCCCGTCCCCCCAGGCGCAGTTCTGCGCCCCGAGCAGTACGGGCGAGCCGGCCAGGATGCGTGCAGCCGGCTCGAGGACCGGGAAGGACGGGATGACGAAGACCCGGACCTGGGAATCCTTTGCCAGTCCGGGCCTGTCGTCCACAAGGGAGCGCACCTCCGACAGCCAGCGCAGGCTTGCCTGGTAGCCCAGGTACATTTTCGTGCTGACACCGATGTAAACGGTGCCGTTGCCGATCCTGTTGCCTGCGTTGCTGCCGGAGGTGCTCATGGGTTTTCCTTTGTGATGGTGCGGTGTGCTCAGTCGAGCAGGTCGTCAGCCTTGTTCTTGAACCGCTTGGTGGCGAACATCATCGCTG
>DATIMT010000026.1:0-7056 GCA_035475035.1 Arthrobacter sp. | reverse complement strand
GGAGATCGCCGTGGTGTTCAAGCGGGCACCGAACCTGCTGTTCCGTGACCACGGCGAGGATGACTTCGGGCAGAACGCCGTGGTTATCAGGGTCCAGCCGGACGAGGGCGTGACCATCCGGTTCGGGTCCAAGGTCCCTGGCACCCAGATGGAAGTCCGCGACGTGACCATGGACTTCGGGTACGGGCACTCCTTCACCGAATCCTCCCCGGAGGCTTACGAGCGGCTGATCCTGGACGTGCTCCTGGGCGAGCCGCCACTGTTCCCGCGGCATGAGGAAGTGGAACTGTCCTGGAAGATCCTTGACCCGTTCGAGGAATACTGGGCGTCCCTGGGCAAACAGCCCGAGCCCTATGCCCCCGGCTCCTGGGGCCCGGCCTCTGCTGATGAGCTGCTGGCCCGTGACGGACGAACCTGGAGAAGGCCATGATCGTTAACCTGCCGGACACCACCACCTCGAAGGTGTCCAAGAAACTCATGGCCCTGCGCGAGCAGGGCGGCGTGATTGCCCTGGGCCGGGTCCTGACCCTGGTGGTCGTGACAAAGTCGGGGCTTGAGGAAGAGGCGATCGAGGCCGCCAACGACGCAAGCCGGGAACATCCCTGCCGGATCATCGTCCTCGCCGACGCCGGGAAAGATGCAGATGACCGGCTCGACGCCCAGATCCGGGTGGGCGGGGACGCCGGCGCATCCGAGGTGATTGTGCTGCGCGGCTACGGCCAGCTCGCCCACGAGTCCGAGTCCCTGGTGGCCGCGCTGCTGCTCCCGGATGCCCCGATCGTGGCCTGGTGGCCGCACGGTGCCCCGGAGAACGCGTGCGAAACCTCCATCGGGGCGATCGCGCACCGCAGGATCACCGACTCCGCCAACGAGCCTGACCCGCAGGCAGCCCTGGAACGGATCCACCAGACGTACAAGGCCGGCGACACCGACCTCGCCTGGACGCGCCTGACCAACTGGCGGATCCAGCTTGCCGCGGCCCTGGACGAAGTCGATTCCTCCCCGGTCACGGCCGTCGCGGTCGAAGGTGCCTCGGACTCACCCTCCACGATCCTGCTGGCAGCCTGGCTCACCCTGACCCTGGACGCACCCGTCACCATCGTGGCGGACCCCGCCGGAACCGGCATCCGCCGCGTCCGGCTCACCCGCCCCGGCGGTGACGTCCAGCTCTTCCGTCCCGGGCTGTCCGTGGCAGAACTGACCCAGCCGGGCCAGCCCGCCCAACGGATCACCCTGCCGCGCCGCAGCCTCCGCGACTGCCTCGCGGAGGAGCTCCGCCGCCTGGACCCGGACGAAGTCTTTGGCGAAGTGATTACTATTGGACTGCCACGTACCAATCTAAGGAGCGTCCGACCCAGTGAGCGTTGACCCACGAGTAAGCATCCATCCTGATTCGTCCGTCCTCATGGCCGCCATCGCGGCACGCCTGATCACCAAACTCGTTGATGTCCAGGACAAGTACGGCGAAGCCAGCGTGGTGCTGACCGGGGGAACCGTGGGGATTGGCACGTTGAAGGCTGTTGCGGACTCGCCGGCGGCTCCCGCTGTCGACTGGTCTAAAGTCAACTTCTGGTGGGGCGACGAACGGTTCGTTGGGTCATCGGATCCCGAGCGGAATACGAAGCAGGCATATGACGCCTTGCTGTCCCATATTCCAGTGGACCCGGAGCGCGTCCATTCCCCTGGTTCCTCGGATGAGTTCGATACGCCGGAGGAAGCAGCGGAGGACTACGCACGTCAACTCCGGGATGCTGCAGCTGCCGAGCACGCGGCCGACATGTCCGATGACAGGCCGGAGGAGCCCTCGTCACTCCCCCGGCTCGACGTGGTGCTGCTCGGCGTGGGGCCCGACGCTCATATCGCTTCACTGTTCCCGGAGCAGGCCGGGATCCGCGAAAAGGACCGCACGGTGGTGGGTGTGCGGAACTCCCCCAAGCCGCCGCCGCTGCGGATCTCCCTCACCTTGCCTGCCATCAATACCGCAGCGGAGGTATGGATGGTTGTGGCCGGGGAGGACAAAGCCGGCGCTGTTGGGCTGGCGCTGGCCGGGGCCAATCCCGTGCAGGTACCTGCATCAGGTCCCCGTGGAACGTCCCGGACCCTGTGGCTGATCGACGAGAACGCCGCGTCACGTGTCCCCCAGCAGCTTGTCCGGAAGGATGCCGCGGGCGCGTAACTTTTCCAGCGCTCCGGCGAGGACGTCTTCGGCGTCCTGGCCGGAGCGCCGTTCTTTAACGTATTCCAGATGGCTCTTGTAGCCGTCGTCGAAGGGATCGTCAGGGGCTGCGGCCTGGCCGTCGCGGGAAGCCGGTCCGCCGCAGCGCCTGCAGTCCCACGTCTGGGGAATCTGGTCTTCCGGCATCTTCAGGAACACCGGCTGCGTCTCGTGCCCCTTGGCGCACCAGTACGACACACGGATGCGCGGAAGGGGGCGTGAGGACGAGTCGTTGGACTGCAGGCTCGATCCGGACCCTGCCGTGACGCCGGCACGGGTGCCCCGGAACCCTGATGCTGGATGGACCATAGCGACTCCTGCCTCGAAGCGGACGGCGGGGACCTGCAGCTTAAACAGAACTGTGGCTGCCGGTAAACCGACAGCCACAGTCTAATTTGCCCGCCCTGCGGGCGGCAGGGCCTAAAGAACCTTGTACAGGATCAGGAATCCCCGGTACCGCTGAACCGCATGATCAGGCCCAGGGCGATGATCACCACACCCCAGGTGACGCCCAGGATAATGGTGAAGCGGTTGAGGTTTCGTTCCGCCACACCTGACGAGCTGAGGCCCGAGCTCATCCCGCCACCGAACATGTCGGACAACCCGCCGCCGCGTCCCTTGTGCAGGAGGATCAGCAGCGTCAGCAGGAGGCTGGTGATCCCCAGGAGGATCTGCAGAATGACATGAAGAACGTCCACGACGGCCTTTCGGAAGTTGGGATTGCGGGAGTACGGGCTGGCTGGGACTAGTCCGTGACCAGGTGGCTCTCGAACCTGACAATATTAGCAAACTCGGCCGGGTCCAGGCTGGCACCGCCCACAAGGAGGCCGTCCACGTCCCGTTCCTGCAGGATGGCGGAAGCGTTGTTGGCCTTGACGGAACCACCGTACAGCAGCCGGGTCTTGGCTGACACGTCGGCGCCGAAGAGGCTCCCGAGCTCGGCCCGGATGGCGGCGCACATTTCCTGCGCATCCTCCGGTCCGGCCACTTCACCGGTGCCAATGGCCCAGACGGGTTCGTAGGCAACTACCAGTTCGGCCGCCTGCTCATTGGAGAGCCCCGCCACGCCGGCGCGGAGCTGCTGCAGCGTGTGCTGAACATGCGTCCCGGCCTGGCGGATCTCCAGGCCTTCCCCGACGCAGAGCACCGGGGTCACC
Source organism: Arthrobacter sp. (assembly GCA_035475035.1). Taxonomy (GTDB): domain Bacteria; phylum Actinomycetota; class Actinomycetes; order Actinomycetales; family Micrococcaceae; genus Arthrobacter. The sequence goes on along the minus strand of DATIMT010000026.1, from coordinate 3,684 downwards.
CCGTGCTTAAAGGCTGCCTTGACCTTGGCGTTGAGGACCTCGTCCGATTCGTTGTGGATGGTGCGGCGTTCGCTGTGGCCAACCAGGACGTACTTGCAGCCCAACTTGTTGAGGAACTGCCCGGAAATGTCCCCGGTGTAGGCTCCCGAATCGAACTGCGACAGGTCCTGGCCACCATAGGCGACCTGAAGGTCATCGCCCTGGACCAGGGTCTGGACACCGCGGAGGTCGGTGAACGGCGGGAACACGGCCACCTCAACGCGGCTGTAGTCGTGCTTGGCGTCGGAGAGGGTCCAGGCCAGTTTCTGCAGGAGCGTGATGCCCTGCACGTGGTCCATGTTCATCTTCCAGTTGCCCGCGATGAAGGGCTTGCGGTCGAAAGCGCCGTTCGTTGACGAAGTCACGTAATCTCCAAAAGTACTTGATATGTGTGCGGCCGGCAGGCTGCCGCGGGCAACCTGCCGGCCGGAGGACTGCGAAGTGGCGGTACTGCTGGACAGCAGCGGAGGTTCTACCGGTCCAAAACGCTGAGGCCCGGGAGTTCCTTGCCTTCGAGGTATTCCAGGCTGGCACCGCCACCGGTCGAAATGTGTCCGAACTGGTCGTCGCTGAATCCCAGGGTGCGTACTGCGGCAGCGGAATCCCCGCCACCGACCACGGTGAAACCGTCTGTCTCGGTCAGGGCCTGGGCGATGGCACGGGTGCCGGGCGCGAATGCCTCGAATTCGAAGACACCCATGGGGCCGTTCCAGAAGACTGTCCGGGCGCCTTTGATCCGTTCGGAGAAGGCGGCGGCGGTATCGGGCCCAATGTCCAGGCCGATGCCCTGGGCGCCGAAGCTGCTGCCTTCAATGGCGTCGGCCGGCACAGTTTCGTGCTTGGCGTCGGCGGCGAACTTCTCTGCCACGACGGTGTCCGTGGGGACCACGAACTCCGTACCGGCGTCGGCTGCGCGCTTCAGGTAGTCCTTGACAACAGGGATCTGGTCCTCCTCAAGGAGGCTGGAGCCCACCTTGTGGCCTGCTGCCGCCAGGAACGTGAAGAGCATGCCCCCACCCACCAGGATGGTGTCTGCCTTGCCAATCAGGTTGTCGATGACCGCAAGCTTGTCGGAGACCTTGGAACCGCCGAGCACCACCACGTAGGGGCGCTGGGTGTCGGTGGTCAGCTTGCGGAGGACCTCCACCTCGGTGTGGACCAGGTCCCCCTGGTAGGAGGGGAGCCGGGTGGCGACGTCGTAGACACTGGCATGCTTGCGGTGGACGGCACCGAAGGCATCATCCACGTAGGCGCCGTTATCGCCGGTCAGCGCCACGAGTTCGTCCGCGAAGGCGCCGCGTTCGGCGTCGTCCTTGCTGGTCTCTCGGGCGTCGAAGCGGACGTTCTCGAGGACCAGGGCTTCGCCGTCCTGCAGGGACGCGGCAGCTGCCTTGGCAGCCTCGCCGACGGTGTCGGCAGCCAGGGTGACCTTGAAGCCCGCGAGTTCGGCGAGCCGGTCTACTGCGGGGCGCAGGGAATACTTGTCCTCCGGGGCGCCCTTGGGGCGTCCGAGGTGGGCTGTTACCAGCACGCGGGCACCGGCGTCCGTGAGCTTTTGCAGCACTGGCAGGGAGGCCTTGATACGGCCATCATCAGTGACTGTAGAGCCGTCGAGCGGCACATTCAGGTCACTTCGAACCAGAATGTACCGCCCGCGGACACCTTCAGCGATCAGTTCGTTGAGGGTGTGAGATGTCATGTGTCTAACCCTAGCCCAGCTTGGATGCCACAAGCTCCGTGAGGTCGACGAGTCGGTTGGAGTAGCCCCATTCGTTGTCATACCAGGAAACAACCTTGACCTGGTTGCCGATGACCTTGGTGAGGCCGGAGTCGAAGATGGAGGAAGCGGGGTCACCGACAATGTCGGATGACACGATGGGCTCGTCCGTGTAGGTCAGGAAGCCCTGGAGTTCCTCGGATTCGGCGGCACGCTTGAGGGCGGCGTTGACTTCCTCCACCGTGGTCTCGCGGGAGACCGTGACGGTGAGGTCGGTGGCGGAGCCGGTGGGCACGGGGACGCGGATGGCGTAGCCGTCCAGCTTGCCCTTGAGCTCCGGCAGGACCAGGCCAATGGCCTTGGCGGCACCGGTGGAGGTGGGAACCATGTTGATGGCGGCAGCGCGTGCACGGCGCAGGTCCTTGTGCGGGCCGTCCTGGAGGTTCTGGTCGGCGGTGTAGGCGTGGACGGTGGTCATGAGTCCGCGTTCGATGCCGAATTCGTCGTTGACCACCTTGGCCAGCGGGCCGAGGCAGTTGGTGGTGCAGGACGCGTTGGAAATGATGTGGTGCGTGGCGTTGTCGTAGAGCTTGTGGTTCACACCCATCACGATGGTGATGTCCTCATCCGAGGCCGGGGCGGAGATCAGGACCTTCTTGGCGCCGGCGTCGATGTGCTTCTGCGCGTCTGCTGCCTTGGTGAAGAAACCGGTGGATTCAATGACGATGTCCACACCCAGTTCGCCCCAGGGGAGGTTGGCCGGATCGCGTTCGGCCAGGACCTTGACGACGTTGCCGTTGACGACGATGTTGCCGTCCTTGACCTCGATGGTTTCCTTCAGGCGGCCGCCGACGGAGTCGTACTTGAACAGGTGCGCCAGGGCTTCGGGGCTGGTGAGGTCGTTGACTGCAACGATCTCGAGGTCCGCGCCTTGGGCAAGCGCTGCGCGGAAGTAGTTGCGGCCGATACGGCCAAAGCCGTTGATACCAATACGGGTCGTCACTTTTTCAGTCTCCTTGGTGCTTTGAGAAGCACTACTAGTTGAGCGGGCTATCAAGCCAACTAACAGATCCCGCACGCCATTGGGCAGAGATGGTTTACACGGAGGGCGACCAGCCTCATTGCTGAAGGCTAACCGCCTTCCGTGACCTATCTTACGTTTAACTGGGTCCGCCCCCGCAAGTGCGGGGGCGGACGGTCCACATCCCGGCCGGTTTAAGTCGGAATGTGAAGTTTGTTACAGCTGCGTATAACGCCGCTCACTACGGAAGGGTGATGAGTCCCGTGGCGTTGGCGCGGGCAGCCTCGAAGCGCTGGGCGACGTCCGCCCAGTTGACGATGTTCCAGAACGCCTTGACGTAGTCGGCCTTGACGTTGACGTAGTCCAGGTAGAAGGCGTGCTCCCACATGTCCAGCATCAGCAGCGGGGTGGTGCCCAGGGCCGTGTTGCCCTGCTGGTCGTACAGCTGCTCGATGACCAGGTTGCCGCCGATCGGTTCGTAGGCCAGGAAGCCCCAGCCCGATCCCTGCAGGCCGAGGGCTGCGGCGGAGAACTGGGCGCGGAAGGCATCGAAGGAGCCGAAGGCGTCCTCGATGGCTGCAGCGAGCTCGCCCTCGGGCTTGTCGCCGCCGTCCGGGGAGAGGTTCTTCCAGAACACGGAGTGGTTGATGTGGCCGCCGGTGTGGAACGCGAGGTCCTTGGAGAGCCGGTTGATGTTGGCGAAGTCGCCCTTGTCGCGCGCCTCGGCCAGCTGGGCGAGGGCGTTGTTGGCGCCTGCCACGTACGTGGCGTGGTGCTTGCTGTGGTGCAGCTCCATGATCCGCGCAGAGATGTGCGGTTCGAGGGCGGCGTAGTCGTAGCTGAGTTCCGGCAATACGTACTCGGTCACAAAATCCTCCAATATCGTGGACCCGTCAGGCCCGGTTTG
>DATIMT010000025.1:0-1566 GCA_035475035.1 Arthrobacter sp. | reverse complement strand
CGCACTACCGCAAGGGCCTGCCCTTGGGTGAGCTGTTCACCCAAGACGTGGCGGCGTCCCTGGCATTGCCGGGAGTCGGATTCGACCCGGTCCGCTATGAGTCCCGGAAGGCGGACAAGACCGGTAACCTGCTCATTGACGGGAACACCTACGCCGCCGGGTCCGCCTTCCATAGCCGAACCCTCACAGTCGGTTTACGCCACGACGTGATCGAGATCCTCGACGAGCACTCCGAGGCAGTCAGGTCCTTCCCCCGGGCCTTCGGCCGGCAAACCGAGACGATCTTCGAACCGGCTTCCCTGCTGCCCCTGCTGGTGACCAAGCCCGGATCCTGGTCCCATTCCCCGCTCCGGGCGCTGGTCACCGATCCGGTGCGCGACTGGCTGGACGCGGCCACCGCCACCGATCGGCGCCGGCTGCTCAACGCGGTGGACGCCGCATCCGGCTCTACCGGCTTCGATGCCGCAGTGCAGGCCGCCGACACCCTGATTCGGCGCGGGGAGCAACCGGACATGGCAGCGGTGGGCATGCTCGCCCGCCGGCTGGCGCACGGCACCGAACCGGCGGCCGCCAACGTGGACTTGAGCGTCTATGACACCTTCACCACCCTGAACACCAGAACCGGAGAAGTCGCATGAACCCGATCACCGTCCAGGACATCCTCGACGCGGGCAAGCACGCCTCGCTGACCGGCAGCGTGTTGAGTGAATGGGCGGAGAAGGGCACCCCGAAACAGCGCGAATACCTGCACGGGGTCCTGGCCGCCGAGCACGAGTCCCGGCAGGAATCACGGCGCCAGCGGCTGCTGAAATCCGCGAGGCTCCCGGCCATGAAAACACTCACCGGATTCGACTACACCAGTGTCAGGTTCCCCGCGGACTATGGCCGCGAAGCTCTCGAATCCCTGGAGTTCATCACCCGGGCCCAGGACCTCGTCCTCTACGGGGACGTGGGCACCGGCAAAACCCACATGGCCACCGCCCTGGTGGCCGCCGCCTGCCGGCAGGGCATCCAAGCCAGATTCTTCACCACCTCCGCCCTGGTCATGATGCTGCGCAGGGCCAAGGAGGAGGACCGGCTGGACAAGGAACTTGCCTCACTGGCCAAGAACCAGCTCCTGGCCATCGACGAGCTGGGCTACCTCCCGATCGACACCGAGGGTGCGCGTCTGCTGTTCCAGGTCATCGCCGACGGCTATGAAAAGCGCAGCCTGATCATCACCACCAATTTGGAGTTTCTCCCGCTGGGGAACCGTGTTCGGAGACGACAACATGGCTGCCGCCGTCATCGACCGGCTGGTCCACCACGGCCGGCTCCTGCAGTTCCGCGGCGAGTCCTACAGAGTCAAAAATGCCCTCATGAAATAGCCAACCGCCGAAATGGCCCAAAAACGAGCCGAGGTGGCCTAATTCTTAGCGCCGAAATGGCCTACTTAAAGTTGACGAAACACAGCTCGGGGCTGATGTCGGGGTCGAATCTCAGTCTGGTGCCGTTGATGGCGATCGTCGCTGAGCGCAGGGGCCGCAGTTGCTTGATGACGTTGGCCACCGCAAGCCCTGTCCTGTT
>DATIMT010000024.1:0-6936 GCA_035475035.1 Arthrobacter sp. | reverse complement strand
AAACGGTAATCACCGCGCTCGGCTGGAGCGGTGCGGTGGAAGTCCGCACCGGGATCAACGCGGGCGTCCGCAACGTGAACCTGCCCGAACGCGCCCAAGGTTCCGACGTCCACCTGGCCGACAGGACTGACCCGCGCGGCGCAGACCTGGAGTTGACCCCGGACGCAATCGCCGTCGTCGAATTGGAAACCACCCAGAGCCTGATCCGCATCGCCGCAGCCTACCGAACACACGCCTCTCCGAAAGCAGCGGCCATTGAGGACGGCAGGAAAGGGGATGTCCACTTCCGCACACTCCAGCTTTCCCTTGACTCCGGTGCCGCAGTGCGGCTTACCAAAACCGTGGCAGTGGTGTCATCCCGTGACCGTGCCATCTCCTCTCCGGAAACGGGGGCCCGTGCGGTACTGGAGCGTACAGGGGGAAATTTCGCTTCGCTGCTGGCCGCCCATGAGGAGGCATGGCGGCGTGAGCTGCGTCCGTTCCTGGTGGAGATCGATGCCCCCGTCCAGGTGCGCCTGGTCCTTAACCTGCACATCTTCCATCTGCTGCAAACCTTGACACACCACACGGCCGAACTGGACGCCGGCGTCACCGCACGCGGTCTCCACGGCGAGGGCTACCGCGGCCACGTCTTTTGGGATGAGCTGTTTGTCCTGCCAGTGCTCACCTCCAGGACGCCCGACGTTGCCAGGGCCGTGATCGAGTACAGGTGGCGGCGGCTTCCCGCCGCCCGGTATGCCGCAGCCGTCGCCGGGCTGGCAGGGGCGAAGTTCCCGTGGCAAAGCGCCAGCGACGGTAGCGAGGAAACGCCGAAATGGCTGTTCAACGACAGGTCGGGCAGATGGGTCAAGGACTACTCGCACCTGCAGGTGCATTCCGGCTTGGCCGTCGCATTCAACGCCTGGCAGTACTTCGAAGCCACAAGGAACAAGATCTGGCTGCTTCAAAAGGGCGCTGAGCTCGTGATCGAAGTTGCCCGGTTCTTCCGGTCCCTTTCGCAGTACGACCAGCAGGACGGCCGGTACCACCTGCGCGGCGTCGTGGGACCGGACGAGTATCACACGGGCTATCCCGGCCGCGATACACCGGGGCTGGACGACAACGCCTACACCAACGTCATGGCGGCGTGGGTCTGCTTCCAGGCGGCGGGCATCATCTCCCTGCTGCACGGCAGTGAGCGTGCCGGGCTCATGGAACGCCTCGGCGTCACAGATGAGGAAACCGCCGCGTGGACGCACATGGGGGCCGCAATGTACGTCCCGTTTCACAGCGACGGCGTCATTAGCCAGTTCGAGGGCTACGGGGAGTTGAAGGAACTGGACTGGGAGCATTACCGGGACAGGTACGGCGACATCGAACGGCTGGACCTGATCCTGGAAGCCGAAGACGACGCAACCAACAGCTACAAGCTGGCAAAGCAGGCAGATGTCCTCATGCTCCCATATCTGTTGGGGCACGCAGGGCTGGTCACCATCCTTCAACGGCTGCAGTACGGATTCACCCAGGAACAACTCAACCAGACCATCGAGTACTACTTGGCCAGGACTGCCCACGGGTCCACGCTGAGCCGGGTTGCGCACGCATCCGTCCTGGCCGGCCTGGATGCGGACCGGGCGTGGGAAAGCTTTCGGGAAGCGCTCGACGCCGACCTGGACGATACCCAGCACGGCACCACGCGGGCGGGCATCCATTTGGGCGCAATGGCCGGAACCATCGATGTGGTGCAGCGCAGCTTTGCGGGGCTGCGGTTCAGCGGCGACACCATCCTGTTCGCTCCCAACCTGCCCACAGGCCTCCGCGCCGTTGCCTTTGAGGTCCTTTACCGCGGACACCGCCTCCGCGTGCACCTCAAGGACGGGGACATGAGCATCGCCTCAGCACCCGGTGACGCCGGCCCCATCAAGGTGCACGTGGACGGCCATGACGTGGACCTTGCCTCCGGAGACACCCGGCATTTTCGGTTGCCTGCCCGGGCGGCGGGAGTGGTGGCGGTGCCGTGAAGAGGCTTGGGATACTCACCAGCGGCGGCGACTGCCCGGGGGTGAATGCGGTCATCCGCGGAGCCGTGCTGGGCGGGGACGTCGAGCACGGTTACGAATTCCTGGGCTTCCGGGACGGGTGGCGGGGCGTCCTGGAACAGGACATTCTTCCTTTGCCCAGGACGAGTGTCCGCGGGATCTCGCGCCTCGGCGGGACCATCCTGGGCACGTCCCGGACCAATCCGCTCACAGGCAACGGAGCCGAGGGCGTCCGTGCCTGCCTCCGCCGCAACGACCTGGAGGGCCTGATTGCCATCGGGGGAGAGGGAACACTCGCTGCCGCCCGGGAACTGTGTGCCCAAGGCATCAACATAGTGGGAGTGCCCAAAACCATCGACAACGACCTCGGCGCCACCGACTATACCTTCGGCTTCGATACTGCAGTCCAGACAGCCACCGAGGCCATCGACCGGCTGCGGACGACGGGAGAATCGCACCACCGCTGCATGGTGGCCGAAGTCATGGGCCGCAACGCAGGATGGATCGCGCTGCACTCGGGGATGGCTTCGGGCGCGCACGCCATCCTGATACCCGAACATCCCGTCTCCCTGGACCAAGTTTGCTCCTGGGTGCTGTCAGCCCGGGACCGCGGCAGGGCGCCCCTTGTAGTGGTGGCCGAGGCCTTCGCACCCGAGGGCCACCCAGCACCCTATGCCCCCCGCGGCCTGGATACCTTCGGGCGCCCGCGCCTGGGCGGCATCGGGCTGCTGCTTGAAGGGGAGCTGCAGATACGGACCGGCATCGAAACCCGGGCCACAGTGCTCGGACACATCCAGCGCGGCGGCGAACCCACAGCCTTCGACCGGGTCCTTGCCACCAGGCTGGGCCTGGCCGCCGTCAATTCCGCGGCAGCCGGCAGATGGGGCACCATGGTGTCGCTGCGTGGGACGGACATCGTCAACGTGGGCCTCGGGGAAGCGCTGGGAGAACTGAAGGTGGTACCTGATGCCCGCTACCAGGAGGCCGCTGTACTGTTCGGGTGATCCCGGGGACGTCCGGGTGATGCAGGGCCTATTGTTCCGGCCGGACCCGCAGGACTGCCGAACCGGTAATCCTGTCGGCGGCGAGGTCTTCCAGGGCCTTGTCTGCAGCCTCGAACGGGTAGGCCGTGGTGGTGAGGGCCAGGGAAAGCCTGGCTGCGAGAGCCAGGAACTCACGCCCGTCAGCCCGGGTATTCGCCGTCACGCTGCGCACCTGTCGTTCAAAAAAGAGCTCCCTGCCGTAATTGAGTGCCGGGATGTCGGTCAGGTGGATCCCGGCGATGGCCAGGGTTCCGCCCCGGTCGAGGGCACGCAGCGCAACCGGGACAAGGTCTCCCGCGGGTGCAAAAAGAATGGCCGAATCGAGGGGTACAGGCGGCTCATCATAGGCGTCACCCGCATACTCTGCTCCCAACTCCAGTGCGAGCAACCGTGCACTTTCGGAGCGGGTCATGACAAACACGGAGGCGCCCTGTTTGAGCGCGAGCTGGGCGGTGATGTGGGCTGAGCTGCCAAAACCGTAAATGCCCAGGCGCCCACCCACAGGCAGGTCGGCGCGTTTCAGGGCGCGGTACCCGATGATGCCGGAGCACAACAACGGTGCGGCCTGTTCGTCAGAGAAAGCCTGCGGCAGGAGGTAGGCAAAGTCCTCCGCAACCGTCAGGTGCTCGGCATAGCCGCCGTCCCTGTCCCAACCCGTGAACACCGGCGACAGGCATAAATTTTCGTCACCACGGCGGCAGTAAGCGCAGGTGCCGCAGACACCGCCGAGCCACGCCACCCCAACCCTGTCACCTGTCGTGAAGCGGGAGCAGGCAGCCCCGGTTTCAATGACGACGCCGACTGCCTCGTGACCGGGCACCGCTTGCGGACGATGCGGCGCCAGGTCTCCCTCAGCCAGATGGAGGTCGGTGCGGCAGACGCCGCAAACAGTCACTTCAACCAGGAGTTCGTTGGCCGCAGGCGCGGGAGTTGCCCGGAGGCCCTGAACCAGCGGGCGTGTGGAGATGGGGCCCGGCGCGTTCACCCACCACGCGCGCACGGTGTCTCCCGCGAGCCTGCCGATCGCCTACTCGAAGCCGGCGCGGGTTGCGTCATCAAGCGGGGACTGCCACAGAAGCGGGGCACTCATCGTGAAGCGCCTTCCGGTTATCGACTCTGGTGTGATGCGCATGAAGTGTTCCTGCCCCACGCCCTGCCATGGAAAGAGCGCCCGGCGGATGTCATCCAGGTCAGTGCCGGTGGGCACGGTCTCAGCCGCCTTTCCCTTGACCACCACGCTCCACGCGAGACCGAACTGGGAGCTGACCGCATCCGCTTCCAGGGCCACGGTCGCGTCCGACTCCATGGCCTGCTGCTTGGTGCCGCTGCCGGTGCGGAAGACCAGGGTGTTCCCGTCCACCTTGTAGTTGACGGGAAAGACATCGGGATGGCCATCGGTGATGACGGCCAGCCGCCCCACCCCGGTTTGGGCGAGAAGCATCCAGCACTCATCCGCGTCAAGGATTTCCGGCACAGGCACATTCGTGTTGTCAGTCATAGGGCACAGCGTAGGTAACTCTCCTGGCTGCCGTAAGGGCATAAAGGCCCGGCATGAAAGGGAGGACTTATGGCCCTTGGGACGCAATTGGCCCGATGGGACGCTGTGGGGACGCCCGGGAAAATGATCTTCCTGCGAAAGGTGGCCATGCTGACGCATCTGTTCCCCAACCGCCTGCTGTGGGCTGTTGCCGGACTGTTGGCGGTGGCCGCTGCGGGGACCGGCGTTTGGCGTCCGGACATCTATGACAGGGTGGTAGCCCGCGAACTCCTCCCCGGTGCTTACTCCCAGGACCTGATTTCGGTGGCGGCCGGGCTCGGGCTGCTGTACCTGTCGTACGCTGCCAGGCCGGACAGGGCCAAATACCAGATCGTGGCCCTTGGGCTCCTTGGCTACCTGTTTTACGCCTACGGGATCTACGTCATTGAGCGGACCTACAACGGCCTGTACCTGCTCTACATGGCCATCTTCGCCCTGTCATTCTGGGCAATGGCCATCGCCGGGGCCACCATGGACCGCCACGTGCCCTCCCCATCCCTTTCCCGTGCGCTGAGGATCGTGTCGGCTTCCGGAGCCATCCTCCAGCCGCTGATCTTCTACCCCCTCTGGATCGGGATGCTGCTGCCCTTGATGCGCAGCGGCGAGCAGATCGATTCCCTCTACTCGATCTTCATCCTGGACCTTTGCTTCATCATGCCCGGATTCATGGTCCTGTCCTTCCTGACGTACCGGAACCACCGCACGGGGCTGCTGCTCCTGCCGGCCCTGTATGTCCTGGGCTTCACCCTCATCTTCTCCCTGGCGGTGGGTGAACTGGTCAAGCCGCTGTTCGGTACGGCTCCCAGCCTGGCCGCCCTCCTGCCCGCACTCGGCCTCTCGGGGCTGTTCCTTGTCCTGGGAGCCCTGCATCTGGCCCGGCTTCGGCTGGAGCCGCCGCCACGGGAGGATCCGGAAGTCCCACAACCAGCGCATCCCCGGTCCGCCCAGGCGCAGTCCGCGCGGGCCGCCCAATCCGACGCCGAGCCGGCAACCACAAGCCGGCAACCACAGTAAGGAAGACACCATGAAAGCTCTCGTCTACGGCGGGCCCGGCAACAAGGCCTGGACGGATGTTCCTGACCCGCGGATCCAGCAGCCCGGTGACGCCATCGTCAAAGTAGACACCACCACGATCTGCGGAACCGACCTGCATATCCTCAAAGGAGACCTCCCCGCCGTCGAAAAAGGCCGGATCCTAGGCCACGAAGGCGTGGGAACCGTGGTGGAAACGGGTTCTTCCGTGACCGGGCTGAAAGTGAACGACCGCGTCATCATTTCCTGCATCAAATCCTGCGGGCACTGTGCCAACTGCAAAACGGGCCTCTATTCCCACTGCCTGGGGGACGAGGGCCAAGCGGGCACCGGCTGGATCTTCGGCCACCTGATCGACGGAACCCAGGCTGAGTATGTCCGTGTGCCGTACGCCGAAAACTCATTGCACGTGTTGCCCGGGGGAGTCAGCGACGAACAGGCCGTCATGCTTTCGGACATCCTTCCCACCGGATTCGAAATCGGCGTCCAGTACGGCAGGGTTAAGCCCGGCGACACTGTAGCGGTGGTAGGCGCCGGGCCGGTGGGCCTGGCGGCGATCACCACAGCGGGACTGTACGGCGCGGCCACGGTGATCGCCATCGACCTCGATGCCAACCGCCTAGAAAAAGCGAAGGAATTCGGTGCCACGAATGCCGTCCAGTCCAGCAGCGGAGACTGGAAGGAGCAGGTCATGGCCCTGACCGGCGGACAAGGCGTGGATGTGGCCATCGAGGCTGTGGGCGTTCCTTCAACATTCGCGATGTGCACGGACCTGGTGCGCCCCGGCGGATCCGTGGCGAACGTGGGTGTACACGGCAAATCGGTGGAACTGCACCTGGAAAATCTTTGGATCCAAAACATCACCATCAGCATGGGGCTGGTGAATACCAACACGACGCCCATGCTGCTCAAACTGGTGGCCCAGGGAAAGATCAGGGCGGAGAAATTGGCCACGCACCATTTTGGCTTCGACCAGTTCCTGGACGCCTATGACACCTTCTCCCGGGCTGCCGAAACCAAAGCGCTCAAAGTGATCCTGAAGTCCTGACGCGGAAATCCTGGCAGCCGCCCCCCTGCACCTACAGCCAGTCTGCGGAGAAATCAACGGGCGGCCACCAGCGGGTGCGCGGGCTGACCGCGAACCTGCGGCCCGTGATATCCGTGGGGGTGATGGCCACCAGGTGGTCCTTGATCCCCGGCTGCCACGGTTCCCGCTCGGCGTCGTCCGGAAGGTGCATGCTGGTTTCATCGAACGGCTGCGGGCTGCCCTTGGCAACAACGCTCCAGACCTCCGTGGCATACGGGT
>DATIMT010000023.1:0-11495 GCA_035475035.1 Arthrobacter sp. | reverse complement strand
CTACATCGACCGTGCCTACGAGTTCGTCAAGGCCACTGTTGCCCACGGCGGCACCGTGCTCTTCGTCGGTACCAAGAAGCAGGCCCAGGAAGCAATTGCCGAGCAGGCAACCCGCGTGGGCCAGCCCTACGTCAACCAGCGTTGGCTCGGCGGTATGCTGACCAACTTCCAGACGGTTGCCAAGCGCATCCAGCGCATGAAGGAACTCGAAGAGATCGACTTCGACGACGTCGCCGGTTCCGCTTACACCAAGAAGGAGCTCCTGCTCCTCAAGCGTGAGCTCACCAAGCTGGAGTCCAACCTGGGCGGTATCCGCAACCTGACCAAGGCTCCGTCCCTGCTGTGGGTTGTCGACACCAAGAAGGAACACCTCGCCGTTGACGAGGCCAAGAAGCTGAACATCCCGGTTGTGGCCATCCTGGACACCAACTGCGATCCGGACGAAGTTGACTTCCCGATCCCGGGCAACGACGACGCCATCCGCTCCGTGAACCTCCTGACCCGCGTTGTCGCCGACGCCGTTGCAGAGGGCCTGATCGCCCGCAACAACCGCGGCACGGGCGCCACCGAAGCTCCGGAAGAGCCGCTGGCCGAGTGGGAGCGCGAGCTCCTCGAAGGCAGCAAGGCAGAAGCCGCTGAAGCTCCGGCTGTCGAAGAAGCTGCTCCGGCCGCCGAGGAAGCTGCTCCGGCCGCCGAGGCTCCCGCCGAAGACGCCAAGTAACACACATAAATCCGGATTCTCCGCGCTGCCAGCAGCCGGAGCTGCTGACAGGATGGCAGCCCACTACGTGGGCCGCCGTCCTGTCGGTCCGTACACCACCACACATTTTCTAGACAGAGGGGTTCACATGGCGAACTACACTGCCGCGGACATCAAGGCCCTGCGCGAGCGCACCGGCGCCGGCATGATGGACGTCAAGAAGGCTCTTGACGAAGCCAACGGTGACGCCGAGAAGGCCATCGAGATCATCCGCATCAAGGGCCTCAAGGGCGCTACCAAGCGTGAAGGCCGCTCCACCGCTGAAGGCCTCGTGGCCGCCAAGGTCAGCAACGGCGTCGGCGTCATGATCGAGGTCAACTGCGAGACCGACTTCGTTGCCAAGGCTGACAAGTTCATCCAGCTGGCCGACAAGGTGCTGGCCGTCGCCGTCGAGTCCGGCGCTGCCGACCTTGAAACCCTGCTCGCCACCGAGGTCGACGGCAAGCCGCTGTCTGAGGTCGTCGTCGAAGAGGGCGCAATCCTGGGCGAAAAGGTTGTTGTCCGCCGCATCTCCCGCATCGAGGGTGGCACGGTTGACGCTTACCTGCACAAGACCTCCAAGGACCTGCCGGCCCAGGTTGGCGTGCTGTTCGCTGTCGACGGTGAAGGCGAAGCCGCTGCCACCGCCGCGCACGATGTCGCTGTCCACATTGCCGCCATGGCTCCGAACTACCTGACCCGCGAGGACGTTCCGTCCGACCTGGTCGAGTCCGAGCGCCGCATCGCCGAAGAGACCGCCAAGGCCGAGGGTAAGCCCGAAGCTGCGCTCACCAAGATTGTGGAAGGCCGCGTGACGGGCTTCTACAAGGGTGAGGTCCTGGTTGACCAGGCATTCGCAAAGGACGCAAAGAAGTCCGTGGCACAGGTCCTCGAAGAGGCCGGTGTCAAGGGAACCGCGTTCACGCGTTTCCGCGTCGGCTCCTAGTCGATTCCGCAAGGGGTGGCCACTTCGGTGGCCGCCCCTTTTGCATGCGCACAATCCACTGTAAGTGCAATCCACGGGAGTCCCGCCGGTTCCGACCACCGGATCCGGCAGGATACCCTTTTTTCAGAGTCAACAACGGGAAGGCACCATGGAAGCCGTCAACACTGTCATCCATTCCGAGAAGAGCAAGCGGCGGGTCCTCCTGAAGCTTTCCGGCGAGGTCTTCGGCGGCGGAAAACTGGGTGTCGACCCCGAGACCGTCCGCGACGTCGCCAAGCAGATCGCCGCAGCAGTCCCGCAGGTGGAAGTGGCCATCGTAGTGGGCGGCGGGAACTTCTTCCGCGGGGCCGAACTGTCCCAGAGCGGCATGGACCGCTCCCGCGCAGACTACATGGGCATGCTGGGAACAGTCATGAACTGCCTGGCACTGCAGGATTTCCTGGAGCAGGCAGGCGTGGAAACCCGGGTCCAAAGTGCCATCACCATGGGCCAGGTGGCCGAGGCCTACATCCCGCGCCGTGCCATCCGCCACATGGAAAAAGGCCGCGTGGTCATTTTCGGCGCCGGTGCCGGCCTGCCCTACTTCTCCACCGACACCGTGGCGGCCCAGCGGGCCCTGGAAGTCCACGCCGACGTGGTCCTGATGGCCAAGAGCGGGGTGGACGCCGTCTACACCGCGGACCCGAAGAAGGACCCCACCGCCGAACGCCTGGAAACCCTCAGCTACGACGACGCCCTGCGCCGGGACATCCGCGTCATGGACCAGACCGCCATGACGATGTGCAAGGACAACGACCTCTCCATGGTGGTCTTCGGCATGGAGGGCGAAGGCAACGTCACCCGCGCCATCCTTGGCGAAAAGCTGGGCACGCTGGTCAGTGCCTAGCTGCGGCTAGGATGATTTCAGGACAGTCCCGTTCCCGCCCCTTCCGGCGGGGGACGGAAACGGCAACAAAGAACCACGTGAGTGCAGGGAACCGGCGCCCCGGACTGCACCAGAACCGTCAGGAGAGACCGTGATCGAAGAAACCTTGCTCGAAGCCGAAGAAAAGATGGACAAGGCGGTTGAGGTAGCCAAGGAAGACTTCGCGTCCATCCGCACCGGCCGCGCCAATCCCGGCCTCTACAACAAGGTCCTGGTGGACTACTACGGCTCGCCCACCCCGCTGCAGCAGCTGGCCTCCTTTGCCATCCCGGACGCCCGGACCATCCTGATCACCCCGTTCGACAAGACGGCACTGCGCGATATCGAACGCGCCCTGAGCGATTCCGAGGTCGGGGCCAACCCGTCCAACGACGGCAACGTCATCAGGATCACCATCCCGGAACTGACCAAGGAACGCCGCAAGGAATACGTCAAGATCGTCAAGACCAAGGGCGAAGACGCCAAGATCTCCATCCGCAACATCCGCCGCAAGGCCAAGGAAGCCCTGGACCGCCTGGTCAAGGACGGCGAGGCCGGCGAAGACGAAGGCAACCGGGCCGAAAAGGAACTGGACAACCTCACCAAGGCACACGTGGACGGCATTGACGAGCTGCTCAAGCGCAAGGAAGCTGAGCTGCTCGAAGTCTGATGGGCCAGGCAGATCAGGCTCCCGCAGCCAGGGCGCGCACAAGGGGGAAGCAGCCCAGGAGCAACCCGACGCCAAAGGCCGGGCGGAACCTTCCCGCCGCCGTCGTGGTGGGCCTGGCCATGCTGCTGGCCGTTTTGGGCGGGCTGCTGTTCCTCCCTCTGGCTTTCGTAGCCGTCGTCACGGCCTTCGCCATTTTCGGTGTGTGGGAGATCTACCGGGCGCTGGAACACAACGGGACCAGGATGCCCATCGTGCCGGTCATGACTGGCACCGTGGCCATGCCGTTTGCCGCCTACTTCGGAGGCATCGAGAGCCAGCTTTTCGCCCTGCTGCTGAGCGCCGTGGCGGTCCTGCTGTGGCGGTCGATCGAGAGTGCTGCCGGATCGGCAAACAGCATTTTCGCCGGTGTCTTCACGCTGGGCTGGGTGCCGTTCTTCATCAGTTTCGCCGCACTGCCGCTGCATGCCGCCGGCACAACGCCGCTGGGGCTTTGGCCCGGCGGGGTGGCCCCGATCGGGGCGTGGGAGATCGCCGTCATGCTGCTGCTGGTGGTCTCCAACGACACCTTCGGCTACCTGGTGGGTGCGTCCATCGGCAAGCATCCCATGGCGCCGAAGATCAGCCCCAAGAAATCCTGGGAGGGGTTCGCGGGCTCGGCGGCGGGCGCCATGCTGATCGGCGTCCTGGCAGCCCTCTTCGTGCTGGACAAGCCGTGGTGGGTGGGCGTGGTGCTGGCGGTTGGAACCGTGGCGGCAGCCACCGCCGGGGACCTTGCCGAATCGATGGTCAAGCGTGAACTTGGCGTCAAGGACATGAGCAGCATCCTGCCCGGACACGGGGGAGTGATGGACCGGCTGGACTCCATCGTTTTCGCCTCACCGGTGGCCTTTATCCTCTACGGACTCGTGGCCGGCGCGTAACCCCATCCAGCCCGCTGTCCCCGGGGTATCCGACACAAAAAAGTCCGGGCGGCTGAACCAACCTCCGGCATCCTAGACTGGTGCGGAAGCACTACGGCTGAAGAGCATCGAAGGAATCGAAGTGGCATTGGACATTCATCGGCAGATCCCTGCGTCCTTTGAGCGCGTGCAGCGCAGTGAGTACGGGTACAACGCCAAGCAGGTGGACCAGTTCCTGCAGCGGGCCCGGGTCTCCCTGGAATCGCCGGAAGCTGCTACCGAACCTGTCAACAGCGCCGATGTGAGGGCCGTGTCATTCGACCCGGTCAAGGGCGGTTATTCTGCTGCCCTCGTGGACGCCGCGCTGGACCGGCTCGAGGACGCCTTCGCCCGCCGGGAGCGCGACGAACTGATCGCGGCCCGCGGCGAGGAAGCCTGGCTGCGTGAAATCGGAAACCTCTCCGGCATCCTGCGGGGACGGCTGCACCGGCCGGACGGCGAGCGCTTCCGCCGGCCCACCAAACAAAAGGCCCGAAGCTACAACACGGACGACGTCGACCGGCTTTGCCGGGAACTCGTTGCCTACCTTGAACAGGACAAGCCGTTGAGCGTGGACAGTGTGCGCCGCGCAGTCTTCCGTCCGGCCGTTGGCCATGACGGCTACGAGGAATCACAGGTGGACGCCTTCCTGGACCGCGTCGTCGAGCTGATGGCGGCCATCGACTGACCTGCCACGGCCGCCGGGCGGTCTATTTCCCGTCCGTCCGCGGAGTGGGGGAAAGCGGCGTATGGCGGCGCCACACATCGCGGTAGCGCCGGCCCCCACGTGCGACCGACACAGCAAGAAACCCGGCTCCACACACAGTGCCTGTCACTATGGCCGCTGCCGTACCGGTGCCCGCCAGCGTCAACACCAGGCCCGCCAGGATGGCAATCAAGGCGGCGTTCGCCGTCGTCATGAAGAGCATGCTGCTGCCCGCCACTTGGCTCAAGCTCCCCCTGGCGCTGAAGAAGTAGTAGGTCTGCCTGGACCCTGCCTCGTCGTCATGATGGGCCGCCATCAGGTATGGTGCCACGCCCGGGTCCAGGTCCACGTAGGCGGCCCGTAACCTGTTCATGGCGGTGACGTACATGAGGTCCTCGTAGGCCACGTTCATCACCCGGAGCTGGGTCAGGAACCCGATTGCCGCGTCGATGAACAGGACAACCACGGCCAGCAGGACAAAAGCATCCGAAAACCCTGTAGCCTGCCCCACCAGCGCCACGCTGACCAGGCTTGCCGACGTGAAGGTGAGGAACATGCTGATCCAGGTCAGCACCTCGCCCTGGGCGGTACTGCGGGATGCCAGCAGGCCCCAGTGTTCCGTGGCAAGCAGCTGGGCCCGCACGGACGCCGGAACCGGATCCTGCTGGTGCGACGTACCGCCGTCCTCGATGGGCATGGCGTTATTGTCCTCCCGATCAGCGTTCGGTTGCCAGCGGCCGCTCAGGGGTGTGGAGGCGGGTCATGATCCGCGGCATCGAGGCGGGAATCCGGTGGGCGGTGGCCCGGGACACGATCACTGTGACGGCGAAGGCGGCGGGCACGCTCCACGCAGCAGGCTGCGCGAGCCAGGCGGGCGTCAGGCCTGCAGTGGTCATGGAGCCCGCAATCATCGCCCCGCCGCAGAGCACGGCGCCGGTCAGCATGCCGGCGATCGCTCCGGCGTCCGTCAGGCCGCGCCACCAAATGCCCAGCAGCAGGACCGGGCACACCGTGGAGGCAGTGAAGGCGAAGACCAGGCCCACGCTGCCGGCCAGTGCCAGGGATCCGGTCATGAAGGCAAAGCCAAGGGGGACGACGGCGGACACGACGGCGGCGAGCCGGAACCCGCGGACGCTGCCGCCCAGCACGTCCTGGCTGATGACCCCTGCCAGGGACACCACCAGGCCGGAGGTCGTGGACAGGAATGCGGCGAAGGCCCCGGCCACGACCAGGGCGGAGAGCAGATCGCCCGGCATCCCGTCAACGAGCTGGCCGGGCAGCCGCAGGACCATGGCGTCCGGCTGTCCGGAGCGGGCCAGGTCCGGGGCGTAAATGCGGGCCACCAGGCCGTAGGCGGTGGGGAAGAGGTAGAACATGGACAGCAGTCCCAGGACGATCAGCGTGGTGCGCCGCGCCGACTGCCCGTCCGGATTGGTGTAGAAACGCACCAGCACGTGCGGCAGGCCCAGGGTGCCGAACAGCAGCGCCACCAGCAGGGAAACGTTCTGGTACGGTCCGGCCGGCGCCAGGTCCGTGGGATTGACCGCCGGAGGGGACAGCGGCTCGGCTCCCTCACGGGCCAGCACGAAGATGATGAACAGGATGGGGACGGCGAGGGCGGTCAGTTTGAGCCAGTACTGGAACGCCTGGACAAAGGTGATGGACCGCATCCCGCCCGCCACCACCGTGATGCACACCACCACCACGACCGCTACGGAACCCACCCAGGACGGAAGTCCCGTGGCGATCTGGATGGTCAGTGCTGCCCCGTGAAGCTGCGGCACGATATACAGCCACCCCACCATGACCACCACCAGGCTGGTCACCCTCCGGACCGTGCGGGACGATAGCCGGGATTCGGTGAAGTCCGGGATGGTGTAGGCGCCCGAACGGCGCAGCGGGGCGGCGACGAACAGCAGCAGCATCAGGTAGCCGGCCGTGTACCCAACAGGGAACCAGAGCGCGTCGGTCCCCGATAGCAGAATGAGCCCGGCCACGCCCAGGAAACTGGCAGCGGACAGGTACTCGCCGCCGATCGCCGACGCGTTCCACCATGGCCGCACCGTGCGCGAGGCAACGTAAAAGTCCCCGGTGGTGCGTGAGATCCGCAGCCCGTAGAACCCGATAATGGCCGTGGCGAGGGACACCACAGCCACGGCTGTCAGGGCGACACCGGCGTTCACCCCTGCCTCACTGGTCGCCCGCCAGGTCCCGGTACCGGGCCTCGTTGCGCGCCGCAGTCCTGACATACAGCCACGCGCTCAGGCCGATCACCGGATAGATCCCGACTCCCAGCAGGAGCCAGCCGAAGGGGATGCCGGCGATCCGGGTCGCGGCCAGGCCCGGGACCACCACCAGGATCAACGGGAAGGCGGCAAGGATCAACAGGAAGCCGCCGGCCACCACCAGCGCCAGCCTGAGCTGGGACCTGATCAGCGACCGGACAAACACCTGTCCCACCTCGGAGTCCTGGGCCGCTTCGCGGGATTCGAGTGCCCGCGAGGTGCCGCGCATCGGTGTGGGCGGGGACGTGGGCGGGGCCGTGACCCGGACGCGGCTCATGCGTGCGGCCTGATCCTGGTCGCCTCCAGCTTCTCCCGCACAGTCGGCAGGTGCCGCCGGCTGATGGGAAGGCCTGCGCCGGCCACTGTCACGCGCGGTCCGTCAGCTGCGAGCTTCATCGAGGACACGTGCTTCAGTGCCACCAGGTAGGAGCGGTGGGTGCGGATAAAGCCGGCGTCCGCCCATTGCTGTTCAAGGTCGGCCAGCGGCACCCGGATGAGGTAGCTTGCGTCGGCAGTATGCAGCCGCGCGTAGTCCCCCTGGGCCTGCACGTAGGTCACGTCGTCCCGGCGGATCATCCTGGTGGTCCCGCCCTGGTCAACGGTGATCATCTCCGGTGCCGCGCCGCCGTCGCGCAGTTCACTGATCCGCCCCACGGAGCGGGCCAGCCGCTCCGCGCGTACGGGTTTGAGCAGGTAGTCCACCGCGGCGAGTTCGAACGCAGCCAAGGCGTGGTCCTCATCGGCGGTGACGAAGACAACGGCCGGGGGATTGCTGTTCCGGGCAATGGCGCCGGCGATCTCCAGGCCGGACACCGCGGGCATGTGGATGTCCAGGAAGACGGCGTCAATGCTTCCGGCGGACAGTGCGGTGAGTGCTTCAGCCCCGGACGTCGCCCGCAGCACCTTTCCGATGCGTTCGTCCCTGCCCAGCAGGAAGGCCAGTTCCTCAACGGCGGGCAGCTCATCATCAACGACGAGGACGTTAATCATGCTCCTAGGGTACGTCCAGCGGCAGGGCCCGCCTCACGCATCATGCCCGGGCTGGGACTTTGGCACCCGCATGGTGATCAGTGTTCCCTCGCCCGGCGCTGTTTCCACCACCAGTCCGTGGTCGTTGCCGTACACCTGGCGGAGGCGGGCATCCACGTTCCGCAGCCCCACATGGTCCCCGTCTGTGTGGCCGGCAAGCACCGACCGGAGCTGCTCGGGATCCATCCCCACGCCGTCGTCCTCGATGGTGACCTCGGCGAAGGCCCCGGCATCCTCCGCAGTAATGCTGATGTGTCCGGGGCCTTCCTTGGCCTCAAGTCCGTGCCGTACGGCGTTTTCCACCAGCGGCTGGAGGCTGAGGAAAGGGATCACGGTGCCCAGCACTTCGGGTGCAACACGCAGGCTGACCTGGACGCGCTCGCCGAAGCGGGCACGCTCCAGGAGAAGGTAACGGTCAATGCAGCGGAGCTCCTCGGCCAGGGTAGTGAAGTCACCGTGCCTTCTGAAGGAGTAGCGGGTGAAGTCCGCGAACTCCACCACCAGCTCCCTGGCCCGCTCCGGATCGGTGTTGATGAAGGACGCGATCGCGTTGAGCGAGTTGTAGATGAAGTGCGGGCTGATCTGGGCCCGCAGCGCCCGGACTTCCGCTTCCATCAGCAGCGTCCGGGAGGCATCAAGTTCGGCGAGTTCCACCTGGACCGCCACCCAGTCGGCCACTTCCCCTGTCGCCCTGACCAGGCCCGCCCCGGCGGACGGAGCAAAGGCGGCAACAGCGCCTACCATGCGGGTTCCGGCGCGCACCGGGGCAATGACGCCGGCAAGGTGGCCCCCTGTTCCGTCCGCGCCGGCGGAAAGGACTGCCGTGCGCCCGGACGCAAGGACCCCGGCGGCGAGTTCCATCAGGCGCGGCCTGATGTCCTCGCCGCCGCCGTCCCAGGCCAGCATGCCCGAAGTGTCCGTAATCGCCAGGGCGTCGCAGGCCAGCAGGGCCCGCAGCTGCCGGCTGGCTTTTGCGGCGCCGGCCGGGTTCAGGCCGCGGCGCAGGTGCTGCCCGGCCTGGGACGCTGCGTGGAGCGTGTGGTACGTGGCGCGCTCCGCGTCAGTGCCCAGTTCCCTGAAGGAGCGGAGCACCTTCAGGCCCACGCCGACGACGACGGCAATGGCCATGGCGATCACCGCCACGGCCGCGGCGGTGAGGAGGGGGGAGTCCGGCATGGTGCCCAGCGTAGCGGCGGGTGCCGTTTGCCGCAGCATCGCGACCGTTGAGCGACCACGACGGGCGAAGTCTGGAATGCTGCGCCCGGCAAGCCGCAGAGTGATTGCAGTCACATCTGCGGTATCCCTGTCCGGCGTTCCAGTCCGGGGCCCGCCGCCCGGTGTGTTCCGGCAACTCAATGAGGAGGAATGATGGGTAATGAGGCCCATACTCCGGACGCAGCGGCGTCCGTGGACTTTGAGCAGGTCCAGTCGACCGGGCAGTTCCAGGAATTGCGCAAGCGGCACCGCAGCTTCGTCTTCCCCATGGCAGTGGCCTTCCTGCTGTGGTACTTCGCCTACGTCCTGCTCGCCGACTATGCGGTGGGCTTCATGTCCACCAAGGTCTGGGGCAACATCAACATCGGCCTGATCCTGGGCCTGCTCCAGTTCGTCTCCACCTTCGCCATCACGGGCTGGTACGTCAGCTACTCAAACCGCCGGCTTGACCCGATCGCCGCCGAAATCCGCAACGAGATCGAAGGCCACGAATTTGATAAGCACGGCAACCGGGTGAGCGGAGTCGAGAAATGATCGGAATTCCAGCGGCGGTTGATGTTGCCGCCCTCAAGGACACCACCCTGCTGAACATGGGCATCTTCGCCCTGTTCGTGGCCGTCACCATGGTGATTGTGTTCCGCGCCAGCCGCAACAACAAGACAGCCGCCGACTACTACGCGGCCGGGCGCTCGTTTACCGGCTCCCAGAACGGCACGGCCATCGCCGGCGACTACCTGTCCGCGGCATCCTTTTTGGGCATCACGGGGGCCATCGCCATCAACGGGTACGACGGCTTCATGTACTCCATCGGCTTCCTGGTGGCCTGGCTCGTGGCACTGCTGCTCGTGGCTGAACTGCTGCGCAACACCGGCAAGTTCACCATGGCCGATGTGCTGTCCTTCCGCCTGAAGCAGCGTCCTGTCCGGATCGCGGCAGCCATTTCCACCCTCGCCGTCTGCTTCTTCTACCTGCTGGCGCAGATGGCCGGCGCCGGAAGCCTGATCTCCCTTCTGCTGGGCATCAGCGACTGGGGCGGACAAGCCCTGGTGATCGTCGTCGTCGGCGCGCTCATGATCATGTACGTCCTGATCGGCGGCATGAAGGGCACCACCTGGGTCCAGATCATCAAAGCCATGCTCCTGATTGCGGGTGCTGCCGTGATGACGCTCTGGGTCCTGGCCATCTACGGCTTCAACCTCTCCAACCTGCTCGGCGCCGCCGTGGACACAGCCAACAACCCGGCTGTCCTCAACCCGGGCCTGCAGTACGGCAAGAGCGACACATCCAAGCTGGACTTCATGTCCCTCGGCCTGGCGCTTGTCCTCGGCACCGCGGCCCTGCCCCACGTCCTGATGCGCTTCTACACGGTCCCCACTGCCAAGGAAGCACGCAAGTCGGTGGTGTGGTCCATCTGGCTGATCGGCATCTTCTACCTCTTCACCCTGGTGCTGGGCTACGGCGCAGCGGCATTGGTGGGCGCGGACACCATCAAGTCCGCTCCGGGCGGAGTCAATTCCGCCGCACCGCTGCTGGCGTTCCACCTGGGCGGACCGCTGCTGCTGGGCTTCATTTCGGCAGTTGCCTTCGCCACCATCCTGGCGGTGGTGGCCGGCCTGACCATCACGGCCGCCGCGTCCTTTGCCCATGACATTTACGCCAACGTCATCGCCAAGGGCAAGGCCGACGCCGGCACCGAAGTCAAGGTTGCCCGCCGCACCGTGGTGGTGATCGGCATCCTGGCCATCCTGGGCGGCATCTTCGCCAACGGCCAGAATGTGGCCTTCCTGGTGGCGCTGGCCTTCGCCGTCGCCGCTTCGGCGAACCTGCCCACGATCGTCTACTCGCTGTTCTGGCGGAAGTTCACCACTCAGGGTGCCGTGTGGAGCATGTACGGCGGCCTGGCGGCAGCGATCCTGCTCATTGTCTTCTCACCGGTGGTGTCCGGGGCCAAGACGTCGATGATCCCGGGCGCCAACTTCGCCTTCTTCCCGCTGAGCAACCCGGGTATCGTGTCCATCCCGCTGGCCTTCTTCCTGGGCTGGCTGGGGACCACCCTGGACAGG
>DATIMT010000022.1:0-4066 GCA_035475035.1 Arthrobacter sp. | reverse complement strand
GCCCGGTCGATGACGTTGGGAAGCTGTTGGGGAACGGTGACCATCTGGACGTAATCGGACGCTACGTCCTTGAACAGGGTCAGCAGGTCCACTTCCTGCTGGTAGGACCCGCCCATGGCGCTCCGGGCGGTCTGCCCGACGATGGCCACCACCGGAACGTGGTCCAGTTTGGCGTCGTAGAGGCCGTTGAGCAGATGGATTGCTCCAGGTCCCGAGGTAGCCATGCAGATTGCCACTCGACCGCTGAACTTGGCGTAGCCGACGGCCTCGAACGCCGCCATCTCCTCGTGCCTGGCCTGAATGAATTTCGGCTGGTTGTCCGCCTTGCCGAAGGCGGCGAGGATGCCGTTGATGCCGTCTCCGGGGAACCCGAAAACCTTGTCCACGCCCCACTCACCCAGGCGGGAGAGCAGGTAGTCAGCCACTGTAGTTGCCATGATCAGTCTTCCTTCGTGCTCATCGGGACGCCCCTGCGGGCGCCTTGGACCATGACACTGGCGGCGCGGGCCACCAGCGCCATGATGGTCAGGGCCGGGTTGGCGCTGCCCTGGGTGGGCAGCACGCTGCCGTCGGTGACCAGCAGGTTGGGTACTGCGAAAGTGCGCAGGTTCCGGTCCACCACTCCTTCCTGCTCGCCGGCGGCCATCCGGGCGCCGCCCACCAGATGCGCGAAGCGGTTGATGGTGATGACCTCCTCTGCCCCGGCAGCGGTCAGGATCTGTTCCATGATCTGCTGGGCGGCGGACATCAGCTGCCGGTCGTTGTCGCACTGGCTGTAGCTGAACCGGGCCACGGGGATGCCGTGGCGGTCCGTCTCGTCCGCGAGGGTCACCCGGTTGCCCTCGAGGGGGAGGAACTCGCACAGGGCGCCCAGGCAGGCCCAGTGCGGGTAGTCGCTCATGTAGCGGCGGAGGGTGGGGCCCCAGTGCCCCTGCGCGGCGACATGCTCGGCCCAGGTAATGGGCAGCGGGGACACGCACTGGATGGAGAATCCGCGCTTATAGGGTTTGGTGGAGTCGGTCTCGTAGAAGTCCTCGGTGCTGGCCTCGGGGGGAGGAGCCTTCCACATCCTTACTTCCGCCTGGAACCGGCCCGCGGTTTGTGGAGCGCCCTGGACCATCAGGTACCGGCCCACCTGGTCGAAGTCGTTGCACATCCCGTCGGGGAAGCGCGGCGAGGCAGAGTTCAGCAGCAACCGCGGGGTCTCAATCGAGTAGCCGGCCACGGCCACCATCCGGGCCCGCTGGAATCTTTGGACGCCCCCGTGGACGTATTCGACGCCGGTGGCCAGCCCGGTCCGCTCGTCAAAACCAATCCTGGTGGCCATCGACTCCGGACGGATTTCGGCGCCGTGTGCGAGGGCGTCCGGGACATGCGTGATCAGCGGGGATGCCTTGGCGTTGACCTTGCAGCCCTGGAGGCAGAAGCCGCGGTAGATGCAGTGCGGCCGGTTCCCGAACCGGCCGTTGGCAATGGCCACCGGGCCCACCTTCGCCGTGATGCCGCAGGCGTTGGCGCCGCGCAGGAACAGCTCACCGTTGCCCGAGACCGGATGCGGGCGATGGGGGTAGCCGTGCGGGTCGCCCCAGG
Organism: Arthrobacter sp.; assembly: GCA_035475035.1. Lineage (GTDB taxonomy): Bacteria > Actinomycetota > Actinomycetes > Actinomycetales > Micrococcaceae > Arthrobacter. Next base: position 2,476 of record DATIMT010000022.1, on the reverse strand, counting down.
GCCAGTGTTCGCCGGAGACGGGCAGTTCGGCTTCGATGTCTTCGTAGTACGGCCGCAGGTCCCCGTACTCCAGAGGCCAGTCTGCGCCCACACCCTCCGCGCTCAGGGTCCGGAAGTCGCTGGGGTGGAAACGCGGTGTGTAGCCGGCGAAGTGGACCATGGATCCTCCCACCCCGCGGCCGGAGTTGTTCGACCCCAATGGCACGGGGTCCGACCCGGTGATCACCCGGGGTTCGGTCCAGTACAGGTGGTGGGACCCCGCTTCATCGCTGACCCAGTCCCGGTCCGGTTCCCAGAACGGTCCAGCGTCCAGGGCCACGGCACGCCAGCCCGCGCGTGCCAGGCGCTGCAGCAGCGTGGCACCACCCGCTCCGCAGCCCACGATGACAATGTCCACCTCATCCGTTTCGCCATACCGGCGCATGTCCTCCCGGAGCCGCAGGTTGCTGCCCGGTCCGGCCGGGAGCAGCCAGGCTGATTCGTTCCGCTCACGGACCCGGTTCACCGGTCTGCCCCACGGGTTGGGTCGGCGTCAGGGCGGACATCACGGACCTCGAACGGCTCCAGCCGGTCCACGCCCAGGTTCTTGTAGCCGCGCGGGTAGGCGGGTCCGGCGAAGCCGATTTCGTCCCACGCCAACGGATGGGAGTAGAAAGCAGTGCAGGCGTACCGGGTCCACAGACTCCACACCCGGTCCGCCGGCAAACCGTGCCAAAGCTCCCGGTCCAGGCCGCAGATGTCCTGAAGCAGTCCGGCCTGCTGCTCCGGATCGAGCCGAGCGAAGGTGCAGCCTCCCCGGGTGCCGGCTTCGCGGTCCAGCGCCGCCAGCGTCACCCGCCACGCCTCGCCGTCCCGCGGCATGTTCTCGTAGTGCCAGCCATCTGTTTGCTCCTCCGCCAGCCTGGCGTCCACCATGTTCACCACCGGCACCTTGGGCTCACCCCGCTGGGCCAGCAACAGGTCGAACAGGGCGCGGGCGGCGGCCTCTTCAACGGGCGTGAAGAAACGGATGTCCGGTGGCCGGCCCAGCCGGGATTCGACGGCGGCGGCAGTGGCCCCGTCCCAATGCCGCGCCTGGGCGAGGGTGCTGAAGCCCGGGTACCGGCTTCCGCCGTCGGACACTTCCAGCGGCAGCCCGGTCACGGTTCCCGCCTCAGGACTGAGGCAAGCACGCCCATCCCGCCAACAAGGGTGACCAGCAGCGGTGCAAACAGGGGCGGACCCATCTCCAGGTTGTAACGCAGGTTCGACAGGCCGCCGGGTTTCTGCCGAATGCCCTGCAGATGCAGCCACGTGCCCTGCAGGCCATTGGCGATGATGGCCGCACTGGCCAGCGGGAGGGCCGTCTTGGCCATGCGGCGGCTGAACACGCCGGCCACTCCCGCGGCGGCACCCACCGGGCCCAGAGCCACCGGGACCCACATCCACTTGTTGCCGAAACTGGCCTTGTCATGCTCAAGGTAGATTTCCGCGGCCGTGACCAGGGCCCCTGCCGCCGTCAGCCCGGACAAGGAACGTTCAAACCGGCCGGTCTGCACGTTGCGGATCAACCGGTCGATGCCGTTGACCGTGCTGCCGACCGGATCTGCCGGGTGTTGCGTCTTCATGATTCTCCTTCATGCCGCCTGACCTACAGGTGAGGGAAGCGGCAAACTTTGCGGGGTAGCAACTATTGGAGGAAACTGGTGCTCATGGATGCATCTGCCGGATCTGTGCCGGTCCCTGAGCCCCTAAGCCGTGAAGTCGAAGCCGTGATGGGCGCCGCTGACACTCTTATGCGTGTCGTGGCCCGCTCTGTTGCTGAGGTTGAGGACATCGTAAATACCCCGCAACTGCGGGTGTTGGTCCTTATCCATACCCGCGGACCCCAGAACCTCGGCGGTGTGGCCGCAGAGCTTGGCGTACACGCCTCGAACGCCACCCGCATCTGTGACCGGCTGGTAGCAGCTGGCCTGGTGCGGCGGCGTGAAGACCCCGCTGACCGCCGGTACATCCGGCTGGAGTTGACCAAGGAGGGCAAGGAGCTGGTCGATACCGTGCTGGGGCACCGGCGGCAGGCCATCGCCGAGGTCATTTCCAGGATGCCTGCCGGCCGCCGGCCGGCACTGGCCGCCGCACTCGAAGCCTTCGCAGCCGCAGCCGGCGGCCAGGGCACCTCCGACGGTCGCTTTACGTTGGGAGCCGGCACGTGACGTGACCGGATCCTGGTGTGAGCCATGCCTCTATTGAACCTCAATGCTTGCGCATTCGCAATAGTTGGCGAGGGGTGGGGGTGCCTTTTCTTCTGGATCGGATTAGCGAAGGGAGTCGTTCAGAGTGGCGTGATGCCCCACTGTCCGGAATGGGATTGCCCAGGCTCGAGGGTGATCAGGCCTTCGCCCGAATTGAAGGCGTCAGGGGCGCAGGTCATGGGCTCCACGCCCAGTCCGGTCCGACGGCGGTCCGGCTGGGGGAGCGTATCGCCGGTGAAGATTTC
>DATIMT010000021.1:0-8696 GCA_035475035.1 Arthrobacter sp. | reverse complement strand
GCAGTGTCGGCGGTCGCGGTGACCTGGTCGATCCGGTCAAGACGGAACGCCCGCAGCCCATCGCGCAGGCGACACCAGCCGAGCAGGTACCAGGCCGTCGTCGAGCCGACATAGCCGACGGGCTCAACATCCCTGATGGTGAAACGTCCTTCCTTGTCGGTGTACCGGAGCCGCAGGACCCGCCGTGCGGAGACCGCGTCGGTGAGCGGCGCCGGAATGCGCGGCGGCACGGCAACCGGCCCAAGGAAGTGGACGCGCGAGGCGAGGTCCCGCGCCGCCGCTGCGTCGTCATCGCGCATCGCCGCGAGAAGCTTCCGGAGCGCCGTGCCGCCGGCACTGTGAAAAGGCGTGCCTGCCGTTCCCTGCAGCGCGACCGCCACCGCCACCGCCTCGTCCGGGCTGAAATTCACCGGAGGCAGGGTCAGGGTACGGTCCAGGCAGTACCCGCCGGTTCGTCCCGGCTCAGCCCAGACAGGCATCCCCGTCTGCACAAGCGCACTGATGTCGCGTTCGATCGTGCGTCTGCTCACTTCGAACCGATCCGCCAGCCAGCTCGCGCTCCTCGGACGCGGTGCGATGGCCCGGAGCTCCTCCACAATCGCGTACATCCGGTCCGTGCGGTTCACCGTTCGACGATACAGCAGGCCCCGGATCGCCGCCCGTCCCCCACCGGTTCAGGGGCCTTCCGGATACGACGACGGCGATGGCTGGGCCTTTCGACGACGACGGCCGCCCGCCGATTGTCTTGCGGCCAAGGCAAGGGGTCGACCGCCACCACCGGAGTCCTGCTACTGCGCTCGCTGGAACAGGAAGTGCAGGGTCCGGTGCCGGCTTGAGCGCACGTGCTGCTCGGCGACACGGGCGGCCAGGTCCGCGTCTCCGGAAGCGATGGCATCCAGCAGTTGCTCGTGTTCGCTACACAGCAGTTCCAGATCATCCGTTTGGCGGAACAGCCACTGCAGGCGCCCGTGCAGGGGCTCCAGGATGTTGCGGAGCAGTTCGTTGCCGGCCAGACGCGGAATCTCATCATGGAATTTTCCATTCGCCTCTCGGGCCGCGTCCACATCCTGCCGACGCGTGGCATCCGCTGCCTGCTCCAGCAGCCCTTTCAAGGCCAGCAGTTCAGGCTCCGTAACGCGCCGGGCCGCGAGCCGGCAGCTCATGCCTTCAAGGGCTTCGCGCACGTCAAAGAGTTCCTCCACATCTGCGCGTGTGAGCTCGCGGACCACCAAACCTCGGGTGGGCCGTTCAGCGACCAGGCCTTCCTCGCGAAGCATGCGGAGGGCTTCTCGTACGGGTAGCCTTGATACCTCGAATTCGTCCGCCAGGTCCCGCTCAATGAGCCGGGTAGCAGGTGCGTACTGGCCGCTGTAGATTCGCTGGCGGATCTTATCCCGGACTATTTCACGTAAAGGCTGCTCTCGGAGAGTGCCTTCGCTCAGAGGTGGCAAAACTGTCCTGTCCTGGCGTACTGGTGTATTAAAGCTTCCTTTGCTCTTCATGTTAGCCATGCGGGGGACCGCGTCGCGCCGATGCCAACCCTGGGAGGGTGTGATCATGACAGCAGGTGGCCCCAGCGGCGGTCCAGTCCGGCTGCCCCAGCGATGGTCAGGCACTTCCAGAGGGTAACGGCCACCGAATCCAGCACAGGCACGTCGTGGTCGCGTTCCATCTCCTCCACGATCGGTGCACCGTACAAATTAGTGCACAGGTAGATCAGCGCTTGGGGCTGCTCGCCCGGATCGCCCAGCAACTCCTTCGACGGCACTAGCAGTTCGGACGGGTCCACCCGGGCGAAGGATTCGTTGACGCTCAGGCCCAGGTGCCTCTCGCCGGTCACGGAAATGCCTTCCGTCCGGTAGTTCGCGATCACTGCGTCGTTGACGTCCTGGGTGTAGGGACTCACCAGGCCAACCCGGGAAATACCGAAGGCGGCAAAGGCGTCCAGGTAGGCCAGGGTAGACGTCGTCGACGGAATGCCCGTCGCTTCCGTGATCTGGCGGACCATTTCCCGGTCGTGGTCCGCCCCCAGCCAGGAGCCGGCGGTGCCGTTCCAGGCCAGCACGTCCACCTCAGCGGTCTGAAGCAGCAAAGCGGCATCCAGCATCGTCCGGAAGTCGAACTGCTGGTCGGAACCGGCGTCCAAGGCGATGCGGGTGACCCCGATGCGGGTGGAGTGGACGGTGACATCCGCCCGGTCGCCCAGGATCCGGTAGGTCTGCGGTTCCAGGCAGGTGTTGGAGGAGGGGACGATCATGCCAATGCGTACCGGGCGGGCGGACATTAGAGCGCCCTTCCGACCAGGGCGGCCTTTTTGCTGGAGCTATGGCGCTGCAGGAAGCGGCCGGTCGGTCCCGGATCGGTGAATTCGTCCTCGTGGAGCACCACGCGGCCACCCATGACCACGGTGGAGGGCCAGCCGGACAGCTCCATGCCGTCAAAGGGGGAAAAGTCCGTGCCCATATGCAGTGCCCGCCCATCCACGGTGCGCGCCTCATCCGGATCGAAAATGACCAGGTCGGCGTCATAACCGGGGGCAATGACGCCCTTGCCCTCTAACCTGTTGATCCGCGCAGGGCCAGCGGCAAACAGCTCGACGAACTGCTGGACGGTCATCCCCTGCTCCGCGACCAGGGTGGTGAACGCCACCGGCATCCGGGTCTCGATGCCCGGCAGGCCGTGCGGCATGAACCGCACGTCGTCGCGCCGGGACCGCTTCTGTGCCAGGTCGTAACAGGAATGGTCAGAGGAAATTGTGTGCACCTCGCCGGCCCGGACGCGCTCCAGCAGTGCCTCCACGGTCTCGCGGCTGCGCATCGGCGGGCAGCACGCGAACTTCTCCGGGAACTCGGAGTGGTATACGTCCTCATCCAATGTCAGGTAGTGGGGGCAGCTTTCGGAATAGGCCTCCAGCCCACGGGACCGGGCATCCTGGACCAGGGCGACGGCCTCGGGGATGGTCTGGTGCACAAAGTAGACCGGCGCGCCGGTGTATTCGGCCATGGCGAGGACCTCGGCCACGGAGGTGGCTTCCGCCAGTTCCGGGCGGGTGCGGTGCAGGTGTTCCACCGGAACCGCTCCGGAGCCGCTGTACTGTTCGACGGCGTCCTGCCCCAGTCCGTGCTGCGCCAGGCAGTCCACGATGATCGGATCGTGTTCGGCGTGGATGTACGTCAGCCCGTCCAGCCGCACCATTTCCCGCATCACCTTCACGATGGTGTCGCCGTTGGCCATGGTGGAGCCACGGTTGGTGGTGTACATCTTGGCGGAGCGGATGCCGTACTCGGCCAGTCGCTCCAGCTGGGCCGGGACCGTCTCGTCCCAGTCGACCACGGCCGCGTGCAGGGCCACATCGCAGCGCGATACCCGTGCCAGCCGGATCTTGTTTTCCGCCGCCTCAAGGGGAGTTTCGCTTGAGTTCGCCGGAATGCCAAAGTCCATGATCGTCGTCGTGCCTCCCCACAACGCGGCGATGCTGGCGGTTTCATAGGTGTCAAGGGATTTGTAGGCACCGGTCACCTGTTCCACATGGGCGTGCGAGTCCACTCCCCCGGGGATCACGGTGCACCCCCCGGCATCAATGATGCGGGCAGCGCCGGGCAGCAGCTCCGGGGAGGTTGCGGCGTCGTAGATGGCGGCGATGCGCCCTTCTCTGACGGCGATGTGCCCCTCGACGGTGCTGTGCGCATTCACGATGGTGGCGTTGGTAATCAGGAGGTCTATGCTCATGGTCTTACTGGCCTTTCCGGCTGGTCTGGAAGCCCCTGTCCAGGGTGCGGGTGATGTCGATGGAGAGCCCGGCGTTGTTCTTTTGCGGGGGCCGGGCGTAGCTGCCCTTGCGGTGGATTCCGCCGCTGAGGCTGACCAGCAACTCGCATTGCTTGACGCCGGCGGAGATCCCGTCGACGACGGGGACGGGAATCTCGGCGCCAATCCCGCGGGCCAGTCCCGCCAGCGGCGCCCCGGCGAGGATAACGACGTCGGCTCCGTCCTGGTCGACCACTTCGTGCGCCAGCTGCAGGAGCTTGTCCCTGAACTGGTCCTGGACGGTGCCAATGCTTCCCAGCGAATCCTGCAGTGAACGGATCGAGGCAAGGCTGGCGGCCATGCCATTGCGCTCCACGCATTCCCGGTACCAGGCCTGGATCCGCTTTGAGATGGCCACGATGGAAAACCGGCTTCCCTGCAGCGCCGCGGTGTAGATCGCCGCCTCGGTGATGCCGACGACGGGGATGTCGACGAGTTCCTTCAGAGCCGGCATTCCCGGGTCACCAAAGGCCGCAACAACGACGCCGTCAACGTTCCCCTCCTCCTCGGCGATGATCTGCGCCACCGCGGTTCCGGCCAGCAGCGCCTCGACACGCGTTTCGATGTACTCGACACCGAACTGGGCTGTACGGACGATGATCTCGGTGGCGGGAGAGGCCGCGCGTCGGGCCTCGGCCAGGATCAGCGCGGAGACGCTCTCACTGATGTTGGGGTTAATGACCAGAATCTTCATGGCAAGCCTTGTCTGCAAAAGCGATTTCGATGGGACGTTTGGGGTTGGCGGCCGGGAATCCGCCTGCATCCGGCACTCGGGCTGCAAGCGGATTCCCGGTTCCTCAGTGGTGGCTCACACCGGCAGCCGGCGGCTGTAGTCCATGGACAGGACCGAGACGGCCATGACCAGGGCGGAGCCCACAAAGTAGAGCAGCGCCCAGGTATAGCCGCCGGTGGCTCCGACAATCAGGCCCACTGCAATGGGCGTGATGAAGCCGTTGATGTTTCCGCTGAGGTTCATAGCCCCGCCCAGGACGCCGGCGTTTGTCCGGCCGCCCAGCAGCGCGGGGATGCTCCAAAACAGGCCCACCCACCGCAGGAAGAACAGCACCGCGGAGAGCAGGACGACGGCGGTGATCGGGTCGGATACCAACGTGACGCCGACCAGGCCCAGGACAACAATCACGCTGGAGATGCCCAGCAGGGTCCGCATCACCAGGTTTGCCGAAGCACCCTTGGTCTGCCACCAGTCGGCGAGGTAGCCGCCCAGCAGTTCACCCACAAATCCGGCACCGAAGATGACGAACGTTCCCCAACCCACCGCGGCCAGGTTGAAGTGCTTGGCTTGGGAAAGGTAGAGCGGGCCCCAGGTCAGCAGCCCGTAGAAAACCCCGTTGAAGCCGAACCAGCCAAAGCACATGGACCAGAAGGAGCGGTACTTCAGGTAAGGCAGCAGTCCCCGGCGGCCGGAGCCCTTGGCGCCCTCCGCCTTGGCGTCCTCCTCCGCATGGCTGGTCTCAATGTAGGCGATTTCCGCCTCATTGGTGCCCTTATGCCGGCGGGGGTTGTCGCGGATGTACCACCAGGCCAGGAAACCGAAGGCGGCGGTGGCGATGCCCACGGCGATGAAGGCACCTCGCCAGCCGCCGGTGGCGGCGATGAGGCCAGCGATGACCAGGCCTCCGACGCCGGCCCCCAGCGGGGCGCCCGCGTCCAGGATGGTGGCGCCACGGCCGCGCTCCTTCTGCGGCATCCAGGTCGCATTGAGCTTGCCGCCGGAGGGCATGATGCCCGCCTCGGTAATGCCGATGGCCGCCCGGGCGGTAAAGAGGCTGGCGAAGTTCCAGGCCAGTCCGCAGGCGGCGGTGGCCAGACCCCACCCCACGCAGGAGGCTGTGACCATCTTGCGGGCACCAAAGCGGTCAATCAGCCAACCTGCTGGAACTTGCATCAGTGCATAGGCAAAGAAGAATGCGGAGAGCAGTACGCCGATCACTTCCGGCGTCAGCTTGAATTCCTTCTGGATCAGCGGCATTGCCACGGAGATGGAGCCGCGGTCCACATAGTTAAGTGTGACGAGGACCAGGAGCAGGACAAAAAGCTTCCAGCGCACCTTGGTGGGCTTGCGGGTGATCACAGGACCGTCCGCAGGTGGCCTGTCAGCCTCGATCTGGACGATGGGTTCGTTCGTGGTCATTGGAGTAATCCTTTGTTTGGACGGGCAGCTCGGGGTGTCCGTCGCCTCGACGGTGAGGTAAGAATTTGGGATCCCAAAAGTGACAATAGAGGGTGGTCCAAGTCACTGTCAACAGTTTCAGAACTACATCTTCCCGAGGACTTTCAACATGAGGATATGATTTTGGTATCCCATGAAAGCAATGGTGCAAGATAACGGCTAGACAGACTCGAGGAGCAATCCATGAAATTTGCTCGTATCGGAGCCCGCGGCACCGAAGTACCCGCCGTCGTCCACCGGGAGCGCCTCTACTCGCTGCAGCCCCTGACCGGGGACATTGACGGAGTTTTCCTCAGCGGCGACGGCGCAGCCAAGACTGCCGCCGCCCTCGCCGCCGGTCAGCTGCCCGAAGTCCCCGCCGAGGGGATCCGCTACGGCTCCCCTATCGTGCGACCCTCCGCGGTCATCTGCATCGGCCAGAACTACGCCGCGCACGCCGCCGAATCCGGCTCGCAGCCCCCCGAGCAGCCCATCATGTTCCTCAAAACCCGGAACACGGTCGCCGGACCCGACGACGCCGTCACCCTCCCCCGCGGATCAACCAAAACCGATTGGGAAGTCGAACTCGGCGCCGTCATCGGCAAAACCGCCTCCTACCTGGACTCCCCCGAAGCCGCCCGGCATCACATCGCCGGCTACGTCGCCGTCAAAGACCTCTCCGAACGCGACTTCCAGCTCACCGTCTCCGGCGGCCAGTGGTCCAAGGGCAAAAGCTCGGCCGGATTCTGCCCCACCGGACCCTACCTCGTCACCCCTGACGAAGTGGACCCCGGCAACCTCCCGCTCCGCAGCTGGGTCAATGGCGGATCCCGCCAGGACTCCACCACAGCAGGCATGATCTTCAACGCCGCAACCCTCATCCACCACCTCAGCCAGTACCTCGTCCTGGAACCCGGCGACCTGATCTGCACCGGCACCCCCGAAGGAGTCGCACTCTCCGGCCGCTTCCCCTACCTCAAACCCGGCGACGTCGTCGACATCGAGGTAGAAGGACTCGGCCACCAACGCCAGGAATTCCTGGCATGAAGGGAAACCGGGCACCCTTGACGCCCAAGGAATGACTCGCTGGCTGGGAAATGGCTCAGGGAGCTTGTACTGCTTGCAATCTGCCATTGCCAGGTCCTACAGTCTCGACAAACGGTTGCAGACTCCAAGCGGAAGGAGCCCCATGCTGAGGCAGGTCGCCGACGGTGTGCTGATCCACGAGAGCGGGTTCTGCCAGAGCAACACCGTTGTCGTGCAAGGCACGGCCGGCGTATTGCTCATCGACCCCGGCGTGCACGGCTCCGAAATGGCCTGCCTCGCGCACGACCTGTCCGATTCTGGGCAGACCGTTGTGGCAGGCTTCTCGACGCATCCTCATTGGGACCACCTGCTCTGGCACGCCGGGCTCGGCGAGGCGCCCCGTTACGGGACCGCACGCTGCGCCGCGACTGCCCGGGACCGGCTATCGGGCGGGGTAGATGCCGTCGCAAAGGCGGCCGGCATCCCCGAGCAGGTACCACTGGACCTGCTGGGCCTCATTACGGGCCTGCCCGCCGAGACGGCGCGGATTCCCTGGGATGGCCCTGAGGTGCGGATTCTCGAGCATCAAGCGCATGCCCCGGGTCATGCGGCGCTGCTGATTGAGGAACGCGGGCTTCTCGTCGCCGGCGACATGCTTTCTGATGTCCTGATTCCGATGCTCGACTTGAACGGCACCGCTGACCCGGTCGAGGACTACCTGGCCGCGCTGCGGCTGCTCGAGGACGTGGCGGGCGACGTCGAGATCCTCGTCCCGGGCCACGGATCCATCGGCGGAGCTGATCAGGTACGCCAACGGATCGACCAGGATCGGGCGTACGTGCACGCCCTGCGCGATGCCCATATTCCCGACGATCCGCGGCTCGGACCGACGGCCATGCCCGGCTGGGACTGGGTGGGCGGGGTGCACGCACGGCAACTCCAGCTCCTCGCCCAACGAAGCGAACGCGACGGAACTCCCGGCTAGCGAAGGCATACCGGTCACGGCAGGCTGCCGGCTACAAGGTCCGTTTGGCGACTCCACAAAGGACGGGGGCGCCAAAGACAAGTGAGTGGTGAGGCCTAACCGTCAGCAGGGCCCAGGTGCCCTTGCGCCACCCGAAGGCTGGCATTCAGCCATCGCCTGAATGAGCTGCGGCCACCCGCCAGGCGGATTCCGTGCGTCCACATTCAGCACCACCGGCGCGGGATCCCCTACCGTTCCTCGGTTACCGCCTCTTACCACCATTGGTGCCCGCACACCGGGTTCTGGCACTCCCACTCGGCTGTCCCCATCTCGGGCAGCCCGGTCTGGGGGTTGATCCGGGATTCAATCTCCAGGCAGCATCCGGCGAACACGGTTTTTGGCCTCCTCGCCTGGGCATCGGCCGTCATCATGCCGTAGGCGATGGGCCATGCCTCGTGCCCGCAGACCGGACAATTCCGTGTTTCCGCCGTCAGGTCCGTCGGTGCCCGCTGCTGTTCCTCGTCCATTCCGACAACGTACCGCGGGCAGGCGACAATTCGCGGATTTACAAAAATTGCAAATCCGCCGGCAGTGCTCGCCGGATTCCAACGCTCGGTTAGATTTGGCTGAGAGGCACTGCACTGGGGCCAGACCGGGGGAACCAAATGACTGCTCCAACCTTTACTGTCGACGACGCTCGCAAGCTGGCCGCGGACAAGCACGCACTCC
>DATIMT010000020.1:0-5071 GCA_035475035.1 Arthrobacter sp. | reverse complement strand
GGTGCGGCCATGTACCGGCTGGGCCACTACGGCCAGGCACGGAAACTCCTGGAGAACGCCCTGGCCCGGCTCACCCGCCGCAACCTCAATCCGCCCGGCGGGGAGGCCAGCTACCGGCTTGGCCTGGTCCTGGAACGCACGGGGCGGCTGGACGAAGCCGCAGAACGGTTCGGAAAGGCAGCCTGGGACCGGGCATGGGCGCATCCGGCACAGTTGGCGCTGGCCCGCCTGGCCCTCCGTTCCAGGCAACCGCTCCAGGCGCTCCGCCACGCTGACGCCGCGCTGGCTTTGGAAGCGGCCAGCCCGGAGGCGAGACACCTCCGGTACCTGGCCCTGGAACACGTGGGCTGCCGGGATGAAAGCGCAGGGTTGCTGCAGGACATTCTGGCGAAGGACCCGCTCGATCCCGTGGCACGGGCGCTCGCCGGAACACTGGACGCTACAGACCCCAAGACCGGCCTGACCGTAGCCTGCTGGCTGTCCCGCGCGGGTCAGTGGCAGCGTGCCCTGGACCTGACCGGGGACGACGGCAAATGCGCAGCCAGCACAGCCTTTGGCAACCCCGGGCCGCTCCGTCACTACCTGCGGGCGAGCTGGCTTGAGGAGTTGCTCGACCCGCAGGCGGCTGCCACCGAACGTGCCAAGGCGCGGCGGGCGGACACCACGTACGCGTTCCCCTACGGGCTGGACGACTTCGATGCGCTGCACCGTGCCCTCGAAGCCGACCCGAGTGATCCCGTGGCGCACGGGTTGTTGGGGTGCTGGTTGCTGGATGCAGGGCGGGCAAGGGATGCGTTGGTGCACCTGGAGAAAGCCGTGGCCCACGGGAGCGCCGACCCTGTGGTGTGGCGGAACGCCGCCCTGGCTACGGTCAACTCCGGTGGCGATCCCACGGCCGCGGACCGCTACTTTGAGCACGCGCTGGAGGTGAGCCCTGATGACGCGCGGCTTGTCTTCGAACGGTCCGTCCTTTCGGAGCTCCGCGGCCTGCCCGCGGAGGAGCGGCTCGTGGCCATCGAGCGGCACGGACCCGCCGTCCTGGCCCGGGACGATCTTGCCATTCTCTACGCCAACCTGCTGACCGACGTCGGGCGGTCAGGGGAGGCCCTGGCGCTCCTGGGTTCCCGCACCTTCCAGCCGTTCGAGGGTGGTGAAGGGCTGGCGCTCGCCGCCTACGACAGCGCCGCCTTACGGCACACAAGGACCTTGATGCAGCAGGACCTGACGGCGGCAATCACCTTGCTGCGCGCCGGCATCGAAGCGCCCGCGAACCTTGGCGAGGGGCGGCACCCGGGGGACAGCATGGCCGAACGGTTCGTCGCTCTCGGGGATGCGCTGAAGCATGCTGGCGATGCCAAAGCTGCCGAAGAGGCATGGACCAGGGCCTGCCGGCAGGACAGCCCTCTTGCCGTGGGCCCTGGCCCGGCTGGGCCTGCGGACTACTGGCGTGGCATCGCCTGCATCAGGCTGGGACGGCTCGATGAAGCGGAGATTGCCTGGCTCAGCCTGGAAAGCCGGGCCGATGAGGTGGAGTCTGCTCCCGCCGCTCCGGACTACTTCGCCACGTCCCTGCCCGAGTTGCTGCTGTTCAATACCGACACCACGGCGTCACGGAGCGAGCACGCTGCAACACTGCGCAACCTGGCCGCCGAGGGTCGCGTGTCGACCCGACGCCTGAAGAAAGAAGGAGCCTCGCTGTGACAGCGGAACCGCGGTACCTGGGGTCCGGAACGGTCCAACGTGACACGCGCACCCTGACCGGAGCGCCGCCGTCGCACCTTCCATCCCGCCTGGCCATCACCCTCTGGGACTTCTCCTGGTACACCCGCGCCGAGGATGGCGGGCCGTACGCAGACCTGGACAAGGCCTGCGCCGAGGCGGCTGCGCGTGGGTACAACGCCATCCGCATCTGCGCCGCCCCGCTGCTGCTCTTCGGCGGACTGGGGCTGGAGGCGCTGGCGGAGGACCTGGAGATTGAGGGACTGGGAACAGCGCCCGACGGCGGAATCTATGGCCGGGGCACACGCTGGTATGACGCTGCCGGCGGCTACCGGCTGAACCTGCGGGCCCGGCTGCTGGACCTGTTTGAAGCCGCCGCACGGCACGGGCTGGTGGTGGTCCTGGCCAGTTGGGAGTACCAGCAGTCACCGGTATTCGCAGCGTCACCGCGATGGTTCGAAGCCATCGATAACGTTCCGTTGGAAGACCGGTACCGCGTCCTGGCCGATGCCTGGGACCGGCTGATCCGGGCCCTGACCGACGCCGGTCACCGGGAGCGCATCGCCATGGTGGAGCTGCATAACGAGGTGGATTTCTCCATCCTTCCGGCGCTCGCCGACGGCGGCAGTACCGAGGTGCAGCGGCTGCGGTCACTGCATCCGGACCTTCTGGTCACTGCCAGCTACGGCAAGCCACCGCACCTGGCCATGCATACGCTTCCCGATGGCTTGGGCGCGGCGCAGTTCCACGTGTACAGCTACGGCGTGCTGGACGCATTGCAGCAGCAAATCGACATTCGGTCTGAAGGGTCCAGCGGATTTCCCAACCCGGCGTTGCGGGCGCTGCTTCGGTCCGAGGCTCCGTCCCTGGGGGAGTACGGCCGCCTGGCCGAATGGAAGTACCGGGCCACCGTGGTGACGGACCAGATGTTCTACGGCTACGACTGGATCGATCCGGACGCATGGGACGGTTGGCTGTACAACGAATACGGGCCGTACCGGGAAGTGATGCGGCGCGAGATTGAGTCGCGCGTGATCGCCATCGCTGCATGGGCGCGCTGGAAGAACGTTCCCGCGGTGGTGGGTGAGGGTTGGATTGGCTACACGCCGCTGCTCGGCACCTTCGAGGAGGGCCCGGTGGGGCGTGACCTCGCCGAACGCGGTATCCGGGCGGCGCTGGAGCACGGAGTCTGGGGCATGGTCGCCTGCTCCAATGCGGCGCCGCACCACGCCATGTGGGCCGATCAAGAATGGCAATGCCGCATGAACCACCTGATTCTTACCGCCCCGATTCGTTGAAGGACGCCCGCCATGCCTGCCCAAAACACTGCCCTTGAACTTCTGACGGCCCACCACCGGCCACACGAGCTGCCGCTGCGGCGGCCAGCCATGAGCAACGTGGAGGACGTTCACAGCCGGTGGCGGATCACCAGCCAGTACTTGGAGCGCGGCGGCCGCCCAGTCATCCCGGTCTCCGGTGAAATCCACTTCAGTAGGCTGCCCCTGAACCGCTGGGAAGACCGGCTGCGGCTGATGAAGGCCGGCGGCATCACGGTGGTGGCGTGCTACGTCTTCTGGATCCACCATGAGCCGGTGGAGGGTGAGGCCCGGTTTGACGGCAATCGGGACGTTGCCGCCTTCGTCCGGCTGTGCGCATCCCTGGACCTGGACGTCGTTTTGCGCATCGGTCCCTGGGCGCATGGCGAGGTCCGCAACGGCGGGTTTCCGGACTGGGTACAGGCCGCCGCCGTCGGGCACCGCACGAACGATCCCGCCTACCTGGCGCTGGTGAAGCGCTGGTTTAACCGTCTCGGCGGAGAGCTGCGCGGGCTGACCGGGCCGGACAGCTGCGTGATCGGCATCCAGCTGGACAACGAGCTCTATGACCAGCCCGCCCATCTCACGGAGCTGAAGAAGCTGGCGCGCGCTGCCGGGCTGACGGCCCCGATCTGGACGGCGACCGCGTGGGGCGGGGCCGAACTCCCGGAAAGGGACGTACTGCCCGTCTTCGGCGGCTACGGCGACGGATTCTGGGTGGATGCCGACGCCCCCTGGGACCCCACCTTCCGCCAGCACTACTTCTTCAGCCACCAGTGGGACGACCCCGGCATCGGCGCTGACCTGCGCGAGCACCTCTCCGGAAGCGACGCCGCTCCGCCTCGATCGCCGTCGAACCTCTTTCCGCCCGCCACCTGCGAGTTGACCGGCGGCATGGCCACGGCCTATCAGCGCCGACCCTGGCCCGAGGCGAAGGACGTGGCGGCGGTGGCCAACAACAAGATCGGCAGCGGCTCCGGCTGGCAGGGCTACTACATGTTTACCGGCGGAACCAACCCACTTGGCGGACTGCACGAGTCGCAGGCAACGGGCTATCCGAACGACCTTCCGGAATTTGATTACGACTTCCACGCTCCCATCGGCGCCGCGGGCAGGCTGGCGCACAGCTTTGCCCTGCTGCGCCGGCAGCACTCGTTCCTGGCCGCCTTCGGGGATCGCCTGGCACCGATGCCGTCCACGCTGCCGGACAGGGTGCCTTCCGGGATGGACGATTCGGAGACGCTCCGCTGGGCACTCCGGTCCGACGGGAAGTCCGGATTTGTGTTCATCACCTGGCATCAACCGCATATTCCGCTTCCGGCATATACCCGTGCCCAGTTCCGACTGGGGTTGGATGGGGGTCCGCTGACATTTCCTGCCGCGCCTGTTGATATTCCCTCTGGAACCATCGCCGCGTGGCCGGTGAATCTTGATCTGTCAGGTGTCCGTTTGCAGTGGGCCACAGCGACGCCGCTGACCGTCCTCGACGCCGATTCCGCCACCCCGACGCTGGTCCTGGCCGCCGAGGCCGGCATCGAACCGCAGCTGTGCCTGCCGGCGGGGACAGTCCTCAAGGGCGCTGCTGCTGACGTGGGCGCAAGCACCTACACCGTTGATTCCCCGGCGCCGGTAACGCTGACGGCGACGTCTTCCGAGGGCTCCCTTCAGATCCTGGTCCTGCCGGCAGCGATGGCGGACCAGGCCTGGGTCCTGGATACGGTGCAAGGCCGGGAACTTGTCTTGTCAGCCGATCCCGTCTGGGTTGATGCCAACGGCCTGCTGGCGGGCAGATCACTCGGAGCGCCTTTGCTGTGGCGGTACTCTCCAGCGGCCGGGACCTTCGAGGAGGTCCCTGCCGCCGGGGCGGTCCGGGAACCCGCGCGCCAGGATCTTGCCGTGGAACTGGTGCGTGCTGCCGGCCTTGTTCCTGCGTCCTTCGGTTCGCTTGCCGGCCGGGCCGCCGCGCCGGGTGCGGAAGCGATGGCGGAGCTTTCGGCGGTGTACACCGTTGGGCTTCCGACGGCGGGAGTCGCCGA
>DATIMT010000019.1:0-6758 GCA_035475035.1 Arthrobacter sp. | reverse complement strand
CAGCGTCCTGGTGGCAGGAGCAACCGCTGTAGTCTCTGCGGGGCTGTCCGTATCCACCGCGTTTGTCCTGGTCCGCTACAGCTTCCGCGGCAGGTTGACCATCCTCCGCGGCCTGCTGGCCCTGCAGTCCGTTCCCGGGACGCTCATGGTGTTGCCGGTCTTCGTCCTGTTCTCCTCGGCTGCCACCTACCTGGGGATCCAGGTCATCGGGACCCAGTGGGGCCTGTTCGTGACCTACCTGACGTTCGCCATGCCGTTCTCCACGTGGGTGATGGTCACCTATCTTCGGGGGCTTCCCAAGGAACTGGAGGAGGCAGCCAAAATCGACGGCGCGTCCAACCTGGGGGTGCTGTTCCGGATCGTGCTGCCGCTCAGCTGGCCCGGCATCGTTGTCTCCGGCATCTTCGCCTTCCTGCTCGGCTGGAACGACGTGTTGTTCGCCTCGGTGATGACGCGGCCGGAAAGCCAGACGGCCGCCGTCGCACTTCAAATCTTTGGCGCCTCCCAGGAAGGCGGCGCCATTCCGTTCTACGGCCAGTTGATGGCGGCGGCCCTTGTCTGCGCGGCACCAGTGGTCATTCTGTACCTGATTTTCCAGCGTTACCTAGTAGGCGGGCTCACCGCCGGAGGAGTTAAATAATCATGGTTTCGACCACCCAGGTCACCTGGCAGCTGTCAGGCTTCGGCGATGAGATCGACGACGACCCTGCAGTCCAGATAGCAGTACTGCAGGCCCTCGGCGCCAACCACATCGAAGTCCGCAGCGCCTGGGGCACCAATATCGTGGACCTGAGCGATGAACAGCTCAAATCCCTCGCGTCGCTGCTGGCGGAGAAAGGCATGAAGGTCTCGGCCATCGCTTCCCCCATCGGAAAGGTGGATGTCAGCCTCCCGGTGGACCACGAAGTGGAACGGCTCCGCCGGGCCGTGAACGCGGCGAAGGCCCTGGACGCCAAGTACATCCGTATCTTCTCGTTCTACTACGGCGAATCGGTGCAGGTGGACAGCATCCGCGACGCCGTCATGGAGCGGATGCGTGCACTTGCCGATGTAGCGGAGGAAGGCGGTGTGATCCTCCTGCACGAGAACGAAAAGGACATTTTCGGCGACGTTCCCGACCGGGTCCTCGACATCATCGAAACCGTCAACTCGCCGGCCCTGAAGGTGGCGTGGGACGCCGCGAACTTTGTCCAGGTGGGCGTCAAGCCCTTCGATGAGGGCTATGCGAAACTGCGTCCGCACCTCGAATACCTTCAGGTCAAGGACGCGTTGTTCGAGAACGGCCATGTGGTTCCGGCCGGTGAAGGGGACGGCGATGTGCTCCGCACGGTGGAGGCCCTGAAGGCCGACGGCTACCAGGGCTTCGCCTCCCTGGAGCCGCATCTCGCCGGCGCCCACGGGCTGGGCGGGTTCTCCGGGCCCACCGCATTCGGCATCGCAGCACGCGCCTTCGCAAAAGTCACCGCAGAAGCAGGAGTCCAGACCGCATGAGCACCTTGAACGTAGCCATCACCGGATGCGGCGTGATCGGCCGCACCCACGCCGTAGCCCTCCAGGCGTTTCCGGAGGTCCGGATCGTCGCACTGGTGGATGCCATTCCGGCAGCATCAGAGTCCCTGGCGGACTTCATCGAAAAGAAGGGCGCGCCCCGGCCGCCGCAGTTCACCACCCTGCAGGAAGCCTTCGACGCTGTCGGGATCGACCTCGTGGCGCTGGCCACCCCCAGCGGACTGCACATCCAGCAGGGCCTGGAGGTACTCGCGGCCGGCAAGCATGTGGTGATCGAAAAGCCCCTTGACGTTGACCTCAGCCGGGCGCAGGAAATCGAAGCCGCAGCCAATGAAGCGGCTGCCAAAGGGGTGGTGGCATCCGTCATCAGCCAGCACCGCTTTGACCAGTCAAGCGTCGCTGTTGCCGACGCCGTGGCCAAGGGACGCTTCGGCCGGCTGACATCGGCCATCGCCTCCGTTGCGTGGTGGCGCAGCCAGGGGTACTACGACTCCGGCGACTGGCGTGGCACCTGGTCCATGGACGGTGGCGGTGCCCTGATGAACCAGGGCGTCCACACGGTGGACCTGCTGCTGTGGTTCATGGGGCGCCCCGTGGAAATCCATGCACACACTGCCCGGCTTGCCCACGAACGCATCGAGGTGGAGGACACCGCCGTTGCCACCATCACCTTCGAAAACGGCGGCCTGGCCGTCCTGCACGCCACTACCGCTGCGTACCCCGGGCTGACGGTACGCGTCCAGCTCATGGGGTCCGAAGGCTCGGCTGTCGTGGACAATGACAGGCTGCAGTACTTCCACAGCAAGGACGCCGGCGGCGAGTCCGCGGACATGGGCCTCCAGGGCGGCGGCAACCAGGCCGAACAGGAACTGGCGAAGTACCCGGAGGAGGCCTATAAGGCTGCAGACCCCACCGTGTACCCCGCCGGTCATGTGCGGCAGTACCGGGACATCCTGGCCGCCATCGCCGGAGGAACCCAGCCCGGAGTCACCGTCAGCGACGCCGTCAACGCGCTCGCGGCCGTGCGCTCCGTCTACGTCTCGGCCACCCTCGGCCAGCCCGTCCTTTTCGATGACGTTTTGGCCGGCAAGTACAACGACCTTGAAGTCCGCACCGGCAGCACCGCGGCAGAAAGCGCCTGACACGATGAAGTTTTCAGTATTTACCGCATCCACCCCGGAATGGACTCCTGAAGAGGCAGCGCAGCACCTCGCCGAACAGGGCTGGGACGGCGTCGAATGGCGCATTACGGACCAGGCCGATGCTGCCAATCCTGGCTTCTGGGCAGGGAACAAGGCCACCATCCCGCTAACAGGAATGGAAGACCACCTGGACCGGATCGCGGCCCTCACCAGTGGCGCCGGCCTGGAATTCTCCGGCATCGGGGGATACGCCCGGTGCGACAACCATGCGGACGTGGACCGCATGCTGGCCGCCACCGCAAGGCTGGGCGCCGGCCAGGTCCGGGTGACCACGCTTCCGCTCGGTACGGCCGCATGGGGCAACGAACCGGCCAGCGGCACACCGTATCCCGAGCTGTTCGCCAGCGCACGCCGTGATTTCGAATGGATCGCCGAGCGGGCAGCCCACCACGGCGTGAAGGCACTCGTTGAGCTGCACCACCGGACCATCACTGCGTCAGCCTCGTCCGCGCGTCGCCTGCTGGAAGGCCTGGATCCGCGGCATGTCGGCGTCATCCACGACCTGGGCAATCTCCTGATCGAAGGCCAAGAGGACTACCTGCCCGCGTTCGAGCTCCTGGGCGACTACCTGGCACATGTCCACGTGAAGAACGCCGTGTGGGTCAACAGCGGTGAGACCGACGAATCCGGGGCAGCCACCTACCGGAACGAGTGGGCCCCCCTGCGCTCAGGCCAGGGCAGCGTGCTGCAGTACTTCAAGGCCCTCGCTGCCTTCGGCTATGACGGCTGGGTTACGGTGGAAGACTTTTCCACCGAACTTCCGCTGGCCGAACGGACGGCCGGCAACCTCGACTACCTCCGCTCCACCGCGGCCCTGGCAGGGCTGTCCGTCCCTGCAGGGAGGCGCTGACCCATGGGAACGCCGATAGCCGAGCACCCGGACCGGCTCCTGCCGGCCGATCCCGGCGTCCGGGAGATAGCCCGCTCGCTTTTTACACGGGTGGAAGGGCTGCCCATCATCTCCCCGCACGGGCACGTTGATGCCGCGGTCATCGAAGCGAACACCCCCTTCCCGGACCCCGCCACACTGCTGGTCACCCCGGACCACTACGTCACCCGGCTGATCCACGCGGGCGGGGTGCCCATGGACCAGCTGGGACTGGGCAACCAGCCCGCGGAGTCGCGGCAGGTGTGGCGGCACTTCTGTGAGGCGTGGCCCGCCTTCGAAGGAACGGCGTCCGGCTACTGGATCCGCCAGGAGTTCGCACACGTGTTCGGCATCGGCGAGGAGCCGTCGGCAGGGAACGCGGACCAGCTCTACGATGCCCTGCAGGCCAAACTCTCGGAGCCGGGTTTCCGGCCGCGGGAGCTGTTCAAGGAGTTCAACATCGAGGTGCTGGCCACCACGGATGATCCCCTGGACTCGCTGGACAGCCATGCCGCGCTGCGGGCCGATCCCGCCTTTGCCGGCCGCGTCCTGCCCACCTTCCGGCCGGACCAGTACCTGAACATGGCCCACCCTGCCTGGCAGGACAACGTGGAGCGCCTCATCGCTTCCGCCGGGGACGGCGCCTCAGGCTACGCGGGATACATCAAGGCCCTGGAGGCACGGCGCCGCCACTTCGTGGAGCGCGGTGCCGTGTCGGCGGACCATGGTGTCTTTACGCCCACCACGCTCAAGCTGGACGACGCCGAGGCGGAGCGGCTTTTCGAGCGCGGCCGGTCGGGCCAGGCGGGCCCGCAGGACAGGGACGCCTTCGAAGCGCACATGATGTACCAGATGGCCCGGATGTCGGTGGAGGACGGACTGGTCATGACCATCCACCCGGGCTCGTTCCGCAACCACCATGCGCCAACGTTCAAAGCGTTCGGAGCGGACACCGGCCACGACATTCCGGTGGCGGTCAACTACACCGAAGCAATCCGTCCGCTGCTCCAGGACTTCGGGACGGCGAAGGACTTCCACCTGGTCCTGTTCACCCTTGACGAGACCGTGTTCTCCCGCGAACTGGCCCCACTGGCCGGGTTCTACCCCTCGGTCTACCTTGGGGCACCGTGGTGGTTCCTGGACGCTCCGGATGCAATGCTGCGCTTCCGGTCCGCCGTCACGGAGACGGCAGGGTTCTCGCGCTCATCGGGCTTCATCGACGACACCCGCGCCTTCTGCTCCATCCCGGCCCGCCATGACACGGCACGGCGGATCGAGTCGTCCTTCCTGGCACGGCTGGTGGCTGAGCACCGGGTCAGCGAGGAACGGGCACACGAGTTGATCGTGGACATCATCGACGCTTCTCCCCGGCGGGTGTTCAAGCTGTGAGTGCCGCTGCTCCTGAACCGAATCCCTTCCCTGTCCTGAACCGCGGCCTGAAACACCTGCCCACGGCGCCGGTGCGAATTGTGCACCTTGGCCTGGGGGCCTTCCACCGGTCCCACCAGGCCTGGTACACGCAGCATTCCGCTGACGCGGCGGAGTGGGGCATTGCGGCGTTCACGGGCCGGCGCCCCGACGCTGCGGAGGCGCTGTCCCGCCAGGACTGCCTTTACACGCTGGTGGAGCGTTCGGCCGGCGGGGACAGCTTCGAGGTCATCGGGAGCATCGTCGAAGCGGTGGACGGGGCTGACATCGGCAGGCTTTCGCAGCTGGTCGCTGCAAGGGAAACTGCGATCGTCACGCTGACCATCACGGAGGCGGCCTATGGGCTGGCAGCAGATGGAACGTTCGACGCCGGGGCAACAGCAGTGGCGGATGACCTCCGGGCGCTGTCCGCGGCGGCGTCCGGAGGCGCCGGGGCACCCACCACACCTTTGGGTCGGCTGGTGCTGGCCCTCGCAGGCCGGATGGACAGCGGTGCCGGACCAATCGCCGTCGTCAGCTGTGACAACCTTTCGGCCAACGGGGACGTGGCCCGCCGTGCCGTCCTCGGGATGGCCTCCGCGTGGGGCCGGGGGCTGGCGGAGTGGATTGGCAGCAATGTCAGCTTCGTCAGCACCTCCGTGGACAGGATCACCCCACGGACCACCGAAGCGGACATCGCGGAGGTTGCGGAGCAGTGCGGCTACCGTGACGGCTCGCCAGTGGTGGCGGAGCCGTTCCGGAACTGGGTGCTCAGCGGTGATTTCCCGGCCGGAAGGCCACGCTGGGAGGACGCCGGCGCCGTCGTGGTTGACGACATTGAGCCCTACGAAAACCGCAAGCTGTGGCTCCTGAACGGGTCGCATTCCATCCTTGCGTATGCCGGCCAGCTTCGCGGCCACGCCACCGTGGCCGAAGCCCTGGCCGACCCGTTGTGCCGGAAAGCCGTGGAGGACTTCTGGGACGAGGCCGCCAACAACCTGCCCGGCGAAGGCCTGGACATCCCGCAGTACCGCCAGGCCCTCCTCGAGCGGTTCGGAAACGCCCGCATCGCCCACCGCCTGGCCCAAATCGCAGCGGACGGAACCACCAAGCTGCGCATGCGGGCAGTGCCTGTCCTGACGGGTGAGAGGGCCAGCGGCCGCTCCGGAAGCGGCAGCGCACTGATGCTTGCCGCCTGGATCGACTACGTGGGCACTGGTCCGGACCTGCAGGATCCGCTCGCTGCGGAAATCCGGGCAGCGGACGCATTGGATGGCAGCGACAGGGTCCAGGCGCTGCTCCGGCTGGTCAGTGCCGCCCTTGCCGAAAACCCGGAGATCGTTTCCCTGGTCCGGGGGCTCTGCGGATCGTTTGCAGCAAACCCGGTGGCCAGTGCCACCACCCCATCTATTTGAACCCTCGTTTCACCCCTGAGTCTTGGTCTTACCCCTGGAAGGAACAGTTAAATCCCATGAAAATCGTTGCCGCCGATGTTTTTGTCACCAGTCCGTCGCGGAATTTTGTGACGCTTCGGATTACTACCGAGGACGGGGTGACCGGTATTGGTGATGCCACGCTGAACGGCCGGGAGTTGGCTGTTGCGGCGTATTTGAAGGAGCATGTGGCGCAGCTGTTGATCGGTAAGGATCCGCACCGGATTGAGGATACGTGGCAGTTCCTGTACCGGAGCGCGTATTGGCGGCGGGGGCCGGTGACGATGGCGGCGATCGCGGCGGTGGATATGGCGTTGTGGGATATCAAGGGCAAGCTGG
>DATIMT010000018.1:0-21400 GCA_035475035.1 Arthrobacter sp. | reverse complement strand
CTGCAGGACGACCTGCACTGGCAGGAAATGTCGCGGCGCGCCCTGGCCCGGGCCGCGGAGTTCAGCTGGGATGAATCCGCACGCCAACTGGTGGCGGCGGCGCACGAGATAGTGGCGAAAAGGCGCCGCTGAAGACGGGCCGCGGCCGGCCACCGGCGTTAGAGGACGTCAACACCGTCCAGGCGCAACTGCACCGGTTCCGTGGTCCGCTTGGCAGCCACTGCTGCACGGGTAACCCGCAGGACCCGGACGACGGCGGTGGCCTGGCTGTAGGGGAAGAACAGGAGCGTCCGGACGTCCTCAGCCGAGCGTCGGCCGGAGGGTGGTGCGGTGAGCAGCAGCGGCGCCGGGCCCGCGGTACGGACTGTTATTCCCGCGCCGCCCAGGTCCGCTTCCACGGCACCGGTATAGTGTTCGACGGCGGCGCGCGGCCCGGTCACCGACGCGATGCGTACCGCCGGTGGAAGCTGCAGCTCCACCCGCAGGGACAGCTCCCGGCCCGCGTAGCCCGCCGGATCCCACCGCAGCAGCGCTCCTGTGGCGGCCGTGTCCGATGCGGTGACCACCACCAGCCCGTCGTCCGCGGCGGGGCGGACGAGGGCAGCGGCATTGAACCAGCGGCGCACAGTGTCTTCGCCCGCGCGGAGCGTCTCGCGGCGCAGCAGGGAGTCCCCGTCCAACAGCAGCGCGGCAGCATACCCGCCATCGGCCACCGGTTCGGCCCCCACCGTAGCCACTACCAGCGCCTTGCCCGCTCCAACAGCGGCTTTCACCTGGTCGCCGGAGGACGTGACGACGGTTGTGCCGGGAAACGCGCGGCCCAGTTCCTCGGCAGTGCGCAGGACTCCGGTAGCACCTTTTCGAAGCCGCCGGCCGCCGCAGTGGGAGCACTTCCAGTCCGGGGCCGGGGTGGAACACCACCGGCACTGGGGCAGCGCAGACGTGCCGGCCAGCGCCAGGGGCCCCTGGCAGTGCCCACAGCGGGCCGGTTCCCGGCACGCTTCACACACCAGCGAGGGCGCGTAGCCTGCCCTTGCAACCTGGACCAGGACCGGGCCACGCGTAAGCCCTTGCTTGGCGGCCTGCCACGCCGCATGCGGGAGCCGGGCGATGGTGGCCAGCGGGTCCCGACCCTGCTCGAAGCTGTCGGCGGTGCTGACCACCCGTGGAACGGTCCGGCGGACTGTGGCACGCCCGCTGTCAACGGGGACGGCCCAGCCTGCCTCCACCAGCCGCTGGACCTCCGTGCTGCGGCCGTGCCCGGCAAGGAGGCAGGCGGTACCCTCTTGCTCCGCCCGGAGGAGCAGGACCTCCCGGGCGTGGGCGTACGGCGCGCGCTGCTCGATGTGGAGGTCGTCGCCGTCGTCCCAGCAGGACACCAGTCCAAGGTCCTGGACCGGGGCGAAGGCGGCCGAGCGCGTACCGATGGCAATCTTTGCCGTGCCGGCGAGCAGCCGCAGGAAGTTCCGGTAGCGCGGCGTGGGGCCGTCGTCGGCGGTGAGCCTGGCTACGGCATCCTCCGGTACCAGGCCCGCAAGGGCTTTCTCCAGCCGGTCAAGGTCCTTGTAGTCGGGCACCACCAGCAGGGCGCCCCGGCCGGAGGCATACACGGCTGCGGCGGCCTGCGCCAGCAGCTGGGGCCAGCCGGCGGACCCGTAGCCCTGCAGCGGGTTGACGACGGCGCGCGGCGATCCCCCGCCGGCCAGGTGCCGGAGGAACGCCGCACCCGTGTGATACGGCGCCCACGCCGAAAAATCCGAAGTACCAGGTGTGTCCGGAATCCCCTTTGCGGCGGCGTCCAGCGGGCCGGGATAGTCCTTTTCCAGCCTGGCAACGCGCGGTGGCACAGCGAGGCGGAGGACATCGCTGACCGTACCCGCATAGCGTGCGGCGACGGCGGCGGCAAGGTCCCTGACGGCGGGCGTGAGGACCGGAACCGGGGACACGACTTTTGCCAGCGGCACCAGGGTGTGTCCGGCGTCGGATTCCGCCACGCGCTCAAGCACGAACCCGTTGAGGTCCTGTCCGTTGAACTTCACCTTGACCCGGACTCCCGGCTGGGCTGCCTGGTCAAGGTCAGCCGGGACGGAATAGTCGAAAGGACGGTCCAGGTGTGGCAGCGAGGACTCAACGAGGACGCGGGCCACCGGGAGCTGCTCCGCCACAGCGGCACCACTGTGCACCGGACGGGCCGGGAAGCCCTGCAGCAGGGACGGCTGGACGGAACTGCCAGCAACCATGGCGGTTACCTCCGTTCAGCTACCGGGTTGGACAGGAACAGCCAAGCACGGGGCACTGACATTGGGCTTCAGGCCTGGTCATCGGGCTTCAGGCCTGGGCGGGAGCAGCCTAGGCGTTGAAAAATGCCTTCAGGTCGTCAACCCGGTCAAGGCGTTCCCACGTGAAGTCGGGATCATCCCGGCCGAAGTGCCCATGGGCGGCCGTCTTGGCGTAGATGGGACGCTTCAGGTCCAGGGCATCAATGATGGCGCGCGGCCGGAGATCGAAGATTTCCGCGATGGCTTCGCTGATCCGGGCAGGATCCACCGTCTCGGTGCCGAACGTCTCCACGTAGGTTCCCACCGGACGGGCCTGGCCGATGGCGTAGGCGATCTGGATCTCGGCGCGCTTGGCGAGTCCTGCGGCCACCACGTTCTTGGCAACCCAGCGCATGGCGTAGGCGGCGGAACGGTCTACTTTGGACGGGTCCTTGCCGGAGAAGGCGCCGCCGCCGTGGCGCGCCATGCCGCCGTAGGTGTCGACGATGATCTTGCGGCCGGTGAGGCCGGCGTCGCCCACAGGACCGCCGATGACAAATTCGCCGGCAGGGTTGAGGATGTTTGCCGCCCGCTAGATGTCCAGGTTGGCGCCCGCCAGGACGGGCTCGATGACGATGGAAGCGAGGTCGGCGCGAAGTTGCGCCAGGCTTGCCCCCTCGGCGTGCTGGCTGGAAATCACCACCGTTTCCACTGACACGGGCACGTCCTTGTCATAGCCGACCGTCACCTGGGTCTTCCCGTCGGGGCGAAGGTACGGCAGCTGCCCGGTCTTGCGGACCTCGGTGAGCCGTTCGGAGAGCCGGTGGGCCAACCAGATGGGTGTGGGCATGTAGGACGGCGTTTCATCACTGGCATAGCCGAACATCAGGCCCTGGTCACCGGCGCCCTGGAGGTCATAATCGTCCTCCTGGCGGCCTTCGCGTGCCTCGAGGGAGTTGAAGACGCCGCCGGCGATGTCATTGGACTGCTGGCCGATGGACACCGACACGCCGCAACGGGCACCGTCAAAGCCGTTGGCTGAGGAGTCGTAGCCGATGCCCAGGATGGTCTCGCGGACGATCTGCGGTATTTCAACATAGGCGTCGGTAGTGACTTCGCCTGCCACATGCACCAGGCCGGTGGTGGCCATGGTCTCCACGGCTACGCGGGACTCGGGGTCCGCGGCCAGCAGGGCGTCCAGGATGGCGTCACTGATCTGGTCGCAGATCTTGTCCGGATGGCCTTCAGTGACGGACTCTGACGTGAAAAGCCGGAGCGTGGAGGGCGTGGCCCCATGGGTCTGGGGAAGGTGCAGCGGTAAAGTCACTCAACTACCTTACTGGTTGGAGTCCGTACTCCCCTCAGGGAGAGGTGGGGAGATGTCCTCGTACTAAGCGAACGTGGCCGGGAACACCCAGGCCGGGGGCGAACCATGTCAGTTGAAGGAAACCTGGTTCAGTTCAAAGCCGATGCGGCTGATGATGGCTTCCGAAACCTCCGCCTTGGTTCCCGATGCTTCCTGTGGTTCGGAGCCGGAGCGCGAGAGGATGACGACCGAGTTGGAATCCTGCCCGAAGACCTTGTCCGTCCCTACGTGGTTCACCACCAGCAGATCGCAGCCTTTGCGCTGGAGTTTTGCCTCCGCGTACGCCAGGACATCGCCCTGGCTGTCGCCGGTCTCGGCGGCAAAGCCGACAATGAGCCGGCCGCCTCCGGCAGTGTCCGGGTGGTGCTGTCCCGTCAGATTGCGCTGTTCCACGAGCTCCTGCAGGATGTCCGGGTTGCGGACCAGGGTGATGACGGGATCTGCGGTGTCGTCCCGTTTCTTGATCTTGGTGTCAGAGACTTCGGCCGGACGGAAGTCGGCCACGGCTGCGGACATGATCACGACGTCGGACGCCGCAGCAGCTTCCAGTGCGGCTTCGCGGAGTTGCAGGGCAGTCTCCACCCGCACAACCTCCACCCCGGCCGGCGGCGGAACATCCATGTGGGCTGCCAGCAGGCGCACGGTAGCCCCGGCGTTCCGGGCCGCGACAGCCAGAGCGACGCCCTGCTTGCCGGACGACCGGTTGCCAAGGAATCGCACGGGGTCAAGCGGTTCGCGGGTGCCGCCGGCGCTGATGGTGACGGTGCGGCCGGCAAGGGGCAGCTGGAAATCGGACTGTCCCTGGACCAGGGCCATGGCCGCATCGAAGATCACCTGTGGCTCCGGAAGCCTGCCCGGGCCTGAATCTGCGCCGGTCAACCTGCCCGAGGCCGGTTCCAGGACAGCGGCACCGCGGCTGCGAAGGGTTTCAACGTTGGCGCGGGTTGCGGCATGCTGCCACATTTCCGTGTGCATCGCGGGGGCAAAGAGTACCGGGCCGTGGGCCATCAGCAGTGTATTGGTGAGCAGGTCCCCTGCCTGGCCGGTGGCAGCCTTCGCCAGGAGGTCCGCGGTGGCAGGTGCCACCACCACCAGGTCCGCTTCGTGGCCAAGGCGGACGTGGTTAACCAGGTGCACGTCATCAAAAACGCTGTTGCTGACCGGGTTTCCGGACAGCGCCTCCCAGGTTGCGGTTCCGATGAAGCGGGTGGACGCCTCTGTGGGAATCACCGTGACGTCATGGCCGGCTTCAGTAAAAAGCCGGAGGAGCGATGCCACCTTGTAGGCGGCGATCCCTCCCCCGACTCCGAGGACTATGCGCACGTGACCTCCGTCAACAGCAAGTCAGTTCAGCGGCAGGATTACTCTGCGGCTTCAATCGGCGTGGAAACCAGCTTGCCTTCGTTGATCTCGCGCAGTGCGATCGAGAGCGACTTTTCGTTCAGCTTGGTGTCAACCAGGGGTCCGACGTATTCGAACAGGCCCTCGTGCAGCTGGGCGTAGTAGGCGTTGATCTGACGAGCGCGCTTGGCACCGAAGATCACCAGGCCGTACTTGGAATCGGCTGCTTCAAGCAGCGAGTCGATCGGCGGGTTGATGATGCCTTCAAGGTTCGTGGACACGAATTCTCCAAATTCCTAGCGGGCTGACGGTTCCGGCAGATGTGGGTGCGGTGTCAGCCCCATGAGTGAAACAAGCTCGTCCGCTGCCCGGCGGACGTCGTCATTGATGACGGTGTGGTCGAACTCCGGTTCAGCAGCAAGTTCCAGTTTAGCGGTTTCCAGCCGCTGCTGCTGTTCTTCCGGTGTTTCGGTGCCACGGCCCACCAGCCGGCGGACCATCTCGTCCCAGGTGGGCGGGGCCAGGAACACGAACTGGGCCTCCGGAACGGCTGCCTTGACCTGGCGGGCGCCCTGCAGGTCGATTTCCAGGAGTACCGAGCGGCCTTCCGCAATGGCCCGGTCAACGGTGCTCTTCAAGGTGCCGTAGGTGTTCTGTCCGTGGACGACGGCCCATTCCAGGAGCTCGCCATCGGCAATGAGCTGCTCGAACTCTTCCTTGCTCTTGAAAAAGTAGTGGACACCGTCCACCTCTCCCGGCCTGGGCGCCCGGGTGGTGGCTGAGACGGAAAGCCAGACTTCGGGGTAGTTGTCACGGATGTAGGTGGACACGGTGCCCTTGCCAACAGCCGTCGGACCTGCGAGGACTGTCAGTCCAGGTTTCTTGCTCACGTATTCCTTTTGCCGCAGTTGGGGGAAAAGACAGGCAGGGCCTGCCCTAATGCTCGTCTATAAAATCTACCAGCGCCCGGCGCTGGTGGACGCCCAGGCCGCGGACCCGGCGTGAGGCCGCGATGCCCAACTGCTGCATGATCGCCGCGGCCCTGACCTTCCCGATGCCGGGAAGGGCCTCGAGCAGTTCCGACACCTTCATGCGGGCCAGGGCGTCGTCCTCCAGCGCGGAGCTGATGATGTCCGATGCGGACCTGTCACCGTTCCGAAGGCTCTCTTTGGCGGCTGCACGCGTGGCCCTGGCGGCCGCCGCCTTGCCCAGCGCGTCGGCCCGTTCAGACGCTGATAACGGTCGCAGGACCATCACGGACACCCCCGAAGTCGGCGGATTTCATCCAAGGGCGGCCGCCCTTGGACCTGTCCTGAAACTACCCTCTGGTGCAGCCCGAATCAATGCATTGCGGCAATTGCGGCTATTGTCCCCGCAGCCCGTCCAGCGTGCGCAGGGCAGCGTCCCGCAGTCCGCCGGTTTGCGGTCCCGCGGAAAGGATGTCGCGGCTGGAAGTTCCCAGGACCATGGGGTACGCGTCACCGAAAGTGGCCCGAAGGTCGGCCGGCGTCGCGCCCTGGGCCCCGAGGCCTGGCGCCAGGATAGGGCCGCGGACGGCAGCGAGGTCCAGCTCAAGGTCTGCCAGGGCACTGCCGACGGTGGCCCCCACCACCAGGCCGACGGAACCGAGCCTGCCACCGTACCTGGAGTTCTCCGCTGCGGCCGCCGCCGTGATCCTGCGTGCCACTGAGTCCCTGCCGCCAACATGCTGGACAGAAGCGCCTTCAGGGTTGGAGGTCAGCGCCAGCACGAAGACGCCGCGCCCGGTTTCCGCAGCGAGCTCCAGCGCGGGGCGCAACGACTCGAAACCCAGGTAGGGGCTCAGGGTCACCGAGTCGGCGGCGAGCGGGGAACCATCCCGGAGCCAGGCATCGGCGTAGGCGGCCATGGTGGAACCGATGTCGCCGCGTTTGGCGTCGGCGATGCTGAGGACCGACTCGTCCCGCGCAACGGCAAGGACTTCCTCCAGCACAGCCATCCCGGCCGAGCCGTGGCGTTCGTAAAGCGCCACCTGGGGCTTTACCGCGGCAGCGAGCGAAGCCACCGCCTCCAGCACCGTCAGGGAAAAGCGCCTTAGCCCCGCGGCGTCGTCGTTCAATCCCCAGCTCTTCAGCAGTGCCGGGTGCGGGTCGATGCCCACGCAGAGCGGGCCACGGGCGGCCATGGCGGCGCCAAGCCGGGAGCCAAACGACTCCCGGCCCGCGCCTGGCACCTCATGGGTGCCGGGTACCTGCTCAGGCATGCTGCAGGGCCGCCTTCTGTGATTCCGCAAGCGCGGCGGCGTGCTCCTGCAGGCTGGTGACGGACCATTCGTAGGTCCGCATGGCTTCGATGGCCTGCACGGCGGCGTTGAACTCGGCCACCGTGGTGATGCACGGAATGCCGATGGACGTTGCCGCGGCGCGGAGTTCATAGCCGTCGCTGCGGGCTTCGCCGCCAGAGGGGGTGTTGAAGACCATGTCGATCTCGCCGGCCACGATGAGGTCGGCGATGGTGCCTTCGCCCTCAGCGCTGCTGCCCTCGGCGACCTTGCGGACCGGCGTGGCCTGGATGCCGTTGCGGCGCAGGACATCGGCCGTGCCGCCGGTGGAGACGATCTCGAAGCCGAGGTCCGAGAGCCGCTTGACGCCCATGATCACCGAGCGTTTGTCCCGGTTGGCAACAGAGACGAACACCTTGCCCTCGGTGGGCAGCGCGTTATTGGCGGCGGCCTGGCTCTTGGCAAAGGCGGTGTCGAAGTGCTTGTCGATGCCCATGACCTCGCCGGTGGAGCGCATCTCGGGCCCGAGCAGCGAGTCCACCACCTTGCCCTCCACAGTCCGGAACCGGCTGAAGGGCAGCACAGCTTCCTTGACGGCCACGGGGGCGTCCAGCGGCAGGGTGGAGCCGTCGCCGGTCTCCGGCAGCATCTTGTAGGCGCTGCGAAGCTGCCCAATGGTCACGCCGGTGCCGATGAGGGCTGCGGCCTTGGCCATCTGTACGCCGGTGGCCTTGGACACGAACGGCACGGTGCGGGAGGCACGGGGGTTGGCTTCCAGCACGTACAGGACGTCCGAGGCCAGCGCGAACTGGATGTTGATGAGGCCGCGCACGCCGACGCCTTCAGCGATGGCGCGGGTGGCAGTGCGGACGCGTTCGACGACGTTGCTCCCCAGGGTGATGGGCGGCAGGACGCATGCGGAGTCACCCGAGTGGATGCCGGCTTCCTCGATGTGTTCCATGATGCCGCCGAGGTACATGTCCGTGCCGTCGTAGAGGGCGTCGACGTCGATTTCGACGGCGTCCTCCAGGAAGCGGTCGATCAGCACCGGGTGATCCGGGGTGATTTCGGTGGCGTTGGCGATGTAGCGGGAGAGGTTGGGCTCGTCGTAGACGATTTCCATGCCACGGCCGCCAAGGACGTAGGACGGGCGGACCAGGACCGGGTAGCCGATCTCATCGGCGATCTTCTTGGCGTCCGCGAAGGAAACAGCGGTGCCGTTCTTCGGGGAAACCAGGCCGGCCTTGTCCAGCACGCGGGAGAACAGTCCGCGGTGCTCGGCGAGGTCGATGGCCTCCGGCGAGGTTCCAAGGATCGGCACGCCGGCGTCGGCCAGCTGCTGGGCCAGCTTCAGCGGGGTCTGGCCGCCAAGCTGCACGAACACGCCCATGACGCCGCCGGTGCGTTCCTCGGCCGCGATGACCTCCAGCACGTCCTCGAGCGTGAGCGGCTCGAAGTACAGGCGGGTGGAGACGTCGTAGTCGGTGGAGACGGTTTCCGGATTGCAGTTGACCATGACGGTCTCGTAGCCGGCCTTGCGCAGCGCCATGGAGGCGTGGACGCAGGAGTAGTCGAACTCGATGCCCTGGCCGATGCGGTTCGGGCCGGAGCCGAGGATCAGGATGGAGGGCTTGGAGTGCAGCGCAACCTCGTCCTCCTCGTCGTACGCCGAGTAGTGGTAGGGCGTGTACGCGGCGAACTCAGCGGCACAGGTGTCCACAGTCTTGTAGACCGGACGGATGCCCAGGGCCTGGCGTACCCCGCGGACCACGGCCTCGGAGTTGTGCGTCAGCGCGCCGATCTGCTCATCGGAGAAGCCGTGGCGCTTGGCCCGCTTCAGCATGTCCGCCGTCAGGGCGCCGGCCTGGCGGATTTCGTGGGAGATTTCGTTGAGCAGCTGGAGCTGGTCAAGGAACCACGGGTCGATCTTGGTGGCCTCGAAGAGCTGTTCCACGGTGGCACCGCCCAGGAGGGCGCGCTGCACCTGGTGCAGGCGCTCCGTCGTCGGGCGCTTTGCCTTTTCGATGAGCTCAGCCACTTCCCATTCCGGGACGCTGCTGAAGTCCAGCTGAGAGCCCTTCTGCTCCAGGGAGCGCAGGGCCTTCTGGAGGGCCTCGGTGAAGTTGCGGCCCATGGCCATGGCCTCGCCCACAGACTTCATGGTGGTGGTGAGGGTGTTGTCCGCTGCCGGGAACTTCTCGAAGGCGAACCGCGGGACCTTGACCACCACGTAGTCCAGGGTGGGTTCGAAGGACGCGGGGGTCTTCTGCGTGATGTCGTTGGGGATCTCGTCCAGGGTGTAGCCGAGCGAGAGCTTGGAGGCGATCTTGGTGATGGCGAAACCGGTGGCCTTGGACGCCAGCGCCGAGGAACGGGAGACGCGCGGGTTCATCTCGATGACCACCACGCGGCCTGTGGCGGGATCGATGGCGAACTGGATGTTGCAGCCGCCGGTGTCCACGCCCACCTCCCGGATGACGGCGATGGCCACGTCACGGAGCTTCTGGTATTCGCGGTCGGTAAGGGTCAGTGCCGGGGCCACCGTGATGGAGTCGCCGGTATGCACGCCCACGGGATCGAAGTTCTCGATGGAGCAGACAACAACGACGTTGTCGTTCTTGTCCCGCATCATCTCAAGTTCGTATTCCTTCCAGCCCAGGATGCTCTCTTCGAGCAACACCTCCGACGTGGGGCTGTACTGCAGGCCCTGGCCCACGATGCGGCGGAGGTC
Source organism: Arthrobacter sp. (assembly GCA_035475035.1). Taxonomy (GTDB): domain Bacteria; phylum Actinomycetota; class Actinomycetes; order Actinomycetales; family Micrococcaceae; genus Arthrobacter. The sequence continues at coordinate 11,444 of DATIMT010000018.1, read as the reverse complement.
CTCCTCGTTGTAGGCCAGGCCGGAACCCAGTCCACCCATCGTGAAGGAGGGGCGGACCACCATCGGATAGCCGAGGTCGCCTGCAGCCGTGAGGGCTTCATCCATGCTGTGGATGATGTGGCTGCGCGCGGACTCGGCGCCACAGCGCTCCACCACACCCTTGAACTTTTCGCGGTCCTCGCCAAGTTCGATGGCGGCGATGTTGGCGCCGATGAGCTCGACGTTGTACTTCTCCAGCACACCGTTCTTGTCCAGGGCGATGGCCGTGTTCAGCGCGGTCTGGCCACCCAGGGTGGGCAGGACGGCGTCGGGGCGTTCCTTGGCGATGATCTTCTCCACCACCTCGGGGGTGATGGGCTCGACGTAGGTGGCGTCGGCAAACTCGGGGTCGGTCATGATGGTGGCCGGGTTGGAGTTCACGAGGATGACGCGCAGGCCTTCCTCCTTGAGGACACGCAGCGCCTGGGTGCCGGAGTAGTCGAATTCGGCAGCCTGGCCGATGACGATCGGGCCGGAACCAATGACGAGGACGCTCTTGAGATCTGTACGTTTCGGCATTACTTCTTGTCCTCAGTCTTGTTGTCGTTTTTGTGCCCAGCAGCAGTGTTGTCCGCTTGTGCGGGATGCGCAGAGTCCACGGGCTCCTTGGACAGGTTGGCAGTCCTGCCGTCCCGGGTGCCTTCCATCAGGTCAATGAAGCGGTCGAACAGGTAGGCGGCATCGTGCGGGCCGGCTGCGGCTTCCGGGTGGTACTGCACCGAGAACGCCGGGATGTCCAGGCAGGCGAGGCCTTCCACGACGTCGTCGTTCAGGCTGATGTGGCTGACTTCCACCCGCCCGTAGCGCTCCTCGGGGGCCCGGGTGGCGCCGTCGAGCGGGGCGTCCACGGCGAAGCCGTGATTCTGGGAGGTGATCTCCACCTTGCCGGTGCGGCGGTCCATCACTGGCTGGTTGATGCCTCGGTGCCCATAGCGGAGCTTGTAAGTGCCAAAGCCCAGTGCGCGGCCCAGGATCTGGTTGCCGAAGCAGATGCCGAAGTAGGGCAGCTTCTCGTCGAGGACCGAGCGCAGCAGCTTAACCTGCGCGTCCGCAGTGGCGGGGTCGCCAGGGCCGTTGGACATGAAGAAGCCGTCCGGGTTGACGGCCTTGACGTCCTCCAGGGTGGCGGTGGCGGGAAGCACATGGACGCGGACGCCGCGCTCGGCGAACCGCACCGGGGTCATGGCCTTGATGCCGAGGTCGATCGCGGCGATGCTGAAGCGGGGTTCGCCGTCCCAGCCATGGTCCTTCGGCTCCACCACGTAGGCTTCATCTACGCTGACTTCCTCGGCCAGGCGAGAACCCTCCATGGGGGCACTCGCCAGGACGGCGTCCACCAGCTCCTTGTCCGTCGCCTGCGCTGCGTCGCCGGAGAAGATCCCGGCGCGCATGGTCTTGTGCTCGCGGAGGTGCCGGGTGATGGCGCGGGTGTCCACGCCCTGGATGCCGACGATGCCCTGGGCCACCAGTTCTTCATCCAGGGACCGCTCCGAGCGCCAGTTGGAGGGGCGGCGGGCGGCGTCGCGCACAATGTAGCCGGCAACCCAGATACGCCGGGACTCGGCGTCGTCATCATTCACGCCGGTGTTGCCGATGTGCGGGGCCGTCTGGACCACCAGTTGGCGGGCATACGACGGGTCGGTGATGGTTTCCTGGTAGCCGGTCATGCCGGTGGCGAAGACGGCCTCGCCCAGGGCGGTACCGGTGGCGCCGTAGCTGGTGCCGCGGAAAATGCGCCCGTCTTCGAGAACCAGGGCAGCTGGGGCTGACACAGGAGCGGAGGTGGTTGCTGTCAATGTATTCGCTTTCACTGTCTTACTTTCCACTGGTGGCACCAGCCGCTGGGGCTGACGAAATCAAATCCTGAAGGGCCTGGTAGAGCACGTCCTTGTCCGCGGCACGGCGGGTCCGGAAGCCGGTGTCCAGCTCGTGCGCGCCGAGCGTCCATGCCAGCACCAGCAGGCCGTCCTTTTCCACGAACTTCCCCGCCATGCCGCTGTCCTGCCGGACACCCGTCAGGGAGGTTGCGGGGATGTACAGGGCAGGCGCCCCGGACCGCTCGTAGAGGACACCGTGCGGGTAAACCGCGAGGCTAGCATTGGTGCGGATGCCCAGCCCGTGCACCGCGATCCGGTCCAGCCAGTCCCCGGCGGTGGTGGTGGCCACGTACTGCCCTTCGGCAGCGGCGGCAGGCTCACCGGGGGTGGCGGGCACCGGGGGCAGTTGTTCGACGCCGGCCTGGCGCTTCAGGCGGTTGCGCCAGCCGACGGCGATGAGGACGAACACGACGGCGACGACCGCCAGCATGGCAAGTCCGGGAAGGATCTTGTCCATCAGGCAGCACCTGCCGGGGTTGCGGCGGCTTCCGGGTGCGGCGTGTTGAGTGCACCGTCGAGGACTGTGGGGTGCCCCTTGAAGAAGGTTGCCACCACCTTGCCCGGGAGCTCCCTGCCCTTGAAGGGCGAGTTGCGGCCCATGGTGGCCATCTTGAAGGGGTCCACCGTCCAGCGTGCCGCCGGATCGACCAGGATGATATTGGCGGGCTCCCCGGCCTCGATGGGCCGGCCCTGGTCGCCCAGCCGGCCTATTTTCGCGGCGGTCGTTGACGTGACCCGGGCGAAGTCCGCCCAGGTCATCAGGCCGGTCTCGATCATGGCGTGCTGGACCACGGACAGCGCGGTTTCAAGTCCGGTCATGCCCATCGCTGCCTGCGCCCATTCGCATTCCTTATGCTCGCTGGGGTGCGGAGCATGGTCGGTACCCACAACGTCGATCGTCCCGTCCGCGAGCCCGGCGCGCAATGCCTGGACGTCGGCGTCGGTGCGCAACGGCGGGTTGACCTTGAAGACGGGGTCGTAGCTGCGCACCAGGTCGTCGGTCAGCAGCAGGTGGTGCGGGGTGACCTCGGCCGTGACGTCGATGCCCCGCTCCTTGGCCCACCGGATGATTTCCACCGAGCCGGCCGTGGACACGTGGCACACGTGCAGCCGCGAGCCGACATGCTGGGCCAGCAGCACGTCGCGGGCGATGATGCTTTCCTCGGCGACCGCGGGCCAGCCGGTCAGGCCCAGGACGGCGGAGACATCGCCCTCGTTCATCTGTGCACCGGCGGTAAGGCGCGGTTCCTGCGCGTGCTGGGCCACCACGCCGTCGAACGCCTTGACGTATTCGAGCGCGCGGCGCATGAGCACGGGGTCGTGGACGCAGATGCCGTCGTCGGAGAACATGCGGACCCGGGCGCGGGAGTCGGCCATGGCGCCCAGCTCGGCCAACTGTTCACCTGCGAGGCCAACGGTGACGGCCCCCACCGGGCGGACGTCCACCCAGCCGGCGGCCCGGCCCAGGGTGTAGACCTGCTCCACCACGCCTGCTGTGTCTGCAACGGGGGTGCTGTTGGCCATGGCGTGCACTGCCGTGTAGCCGCCCAGCGCCGCTGCGCGCGTTCCGGTCTCCACAGTCTCGGCGTCCTCGCGGCCCGGTTCGCGCAGGTGCGTGTGGACGTCGACCATGCCGGGCAGGGCCACCAGGCCGGCGGCGTCGATCACGGTGGCGCCGTCGTCCTGCCCTTCAGGCGAAAGGCCGCTGCCGATCTCGGCGATGATGCCGTCACGGACCAGCAGGTCGGTGGGGTCACCGCCCAGGATGGCGGCGCCTTGGATGAGGTAGGTTCCGGTGTTGGCTGCCATCAGTTGCTCTCCTTGGTGGACGGGGCGGCGGCGGCATAGGCCGGCGTCCGGTGTGCGGCTGGTTCGCGGGTATCCCCGGAGAGCAGCAGGTACAGTGCGGCCATCCGCACGGAAACACCGTTGCGGACCTGCGCCAGGACAGTGGAACGCGGCGAATCCGCTGCGGCGGCGCTGATTTCCAGGCCCCTGTTCATGGGGCCCGGGTGCATGATGATGGTGTCCGTCATGCCAAGGTCGTCGAGGGCGCGGAGGCGGTTGTCGTCAAAGCCCCAGCGGCGCGAGTATTCCCGGGTGCTGGGGAAGAACGAGGCGTTCATGCGTTCGCCCTGGACACGGAGCATCATCATCGCGTCCACGCCGTTGGCCAGGGTTTGGTCAAGGTCGTAGCTGACGCTGCAGGGCCATTTGTCGACGCCGACCGGCAGCAGGGTGGGCGGCGCCACCAACGTGACTTCCGCACCGAGGGTCCGGAGCAGCCAGACGTTGGAGCGCGCAACGCGGGAGTGCAGGACGTCGCCGGCGATGGCTACCCGCATGCCCTTGAGGTCGGTCCCTTCAGAACCCGTGCCGGCCAGCCGGGCCCAGTGCCGGCGCATGGTGAAGGCGTCCAGCAGGGCCTGGGTGGGGTGCTCATGCGTTCCATCCCCCGCGTTGATGACTCCGGCGTCGATCCAGTCGGTGGCGGCCAACCGGTGCGGTGCGCCGGAGGCCCAGTGCCGGATGACCACGGCGTCGGCGCCCATGGCCGACAGGGTCTGGGCGGTGTCCTTGAGGGACTCGCCCTTGGATACGGAAGATCCCTTGGCAGCGAAGTTGATGACATCGGCCGAGAGCCGCTTGGCTGCGGCTTCGAAGGAAATGCGGGTGCGGGTGGAGTCCTCGAAGAAGAGGTTGACCACAGTGCGTCCGCGCAGTGCCGGAAGTTTCTTCACTTCCCGCTCCCCCACGGCCGACATTTCCTCGGCGGTGTCCAGGATGCGGATGGCGTTCGAAAGGCTTAGGTCCTCGGTGGACAGGAGGTGTTTCATGCGCCGCCCTCGATCACGACTTCGTTGACCGGAGTCCCGGCGTCGGACATGTCCGTTTCCTCGAGCCGCACGCGGACCTTTTCGGCAGAAGAGGTGGGCAGGTTCTTGCCCACATGGTCTGCCCGGATGGGAAGTTCACGGTGGCCGCGGTCGATCAGGACCGCAAGCCGGACAATGCGGGGCCGGCCGAGGTCGACGAGCGCGTCCAGGGCGGCACGGATGGTTCGGCCTGAGTACAGGACGTCGTCAATCAGTACCACCACCTTGTTGTCGATGCCTGTCCGGGGCAGCCGGGTGGGGTAGGGCGGCCGTGTCCCCTGGTGGGAAAGGTCGTCGCGGAACATGGTGACATCGAGCTGGCCGACGATGGCGGCGGCATCAACAGTGTTGTCCGCGGCGGCGATTTTTTCCGCCAACCGGACAGCCAGCGGGAAACCGCGGCGGGGAATGCCCAACAGGACCAGGTCCCGGGATCCCTTGTTGGCTTCGAGGATCTCGTGGGCGATACGAGTGAGTGCCCGGTCAATGTCCGCCTGGCTGAGGACAACCCTGGCTGGAACCGGTGCGCTGGTGACAGAAGTCAACGCTCGTCTCCCCTTTCCCCGCCTCACAGGACGGAATTAAAAAAGGAATATTTGCTGTTCAAAATTACCACAGGGTCTTCGGCGGGACGGTGCCGTGACAACGCGGCGATGGTCACACCCTGGCCTGCACCGCCGGATCCTTTGTGGTCCCGTGGCCCCCGTTTAGGCTTTCGGGTATGCCGATGTATCCGCAGCAGCCATCCTCCGGAGTCCCCGACGACCCCTACCGCGGCAGCAATGCTCCCCTGCCCGGGCAGGCCAACCCCAGCTGGATGGGCCAGGTGCAGCCGGAACACTACCGCGCGGCACCGGGGCACCAGGGCCATCCGCTGGCCGTGGTGGTGCCGCCGCAGGCCCAGGGAGCGGTACTGCAGTCATCACGGACCCGTAGCGGGCTGGTGGGGCTAACGGTTGCCGGCGGGGTGCTCGCCCTCATGAGCCTTTTCCTGGTGGTGCCGTTCCTCCTGTCCAACACCGGCGCCGCGGGATTCCTGATGGGTTTCCTGGCCTCCCTGGTTCCGCTGTCGGTTGTCCTGACGGCAGTGCACATCATCGACAGGTGGGAACCGGAACCTAAACGCCTGTTGTTCTTTGCCTTCACGTGGGGTGCCGCGGTGTCCGTCGCCGTCACCCTGCTCATCCAGCCGTTCTTCGTGATCGCTTTCCAGTTCACGGACCAGCCTGACCTGCAGACCTACATGGCCACCGTGCAGGCGCCCATCGTCGAGGAATTCGCCAAGTCGCTTGGCCTGCTGATCCTCCTCCTTGCGGCGCGGAGGCAGTTCGACGGGCCCGTGGATGGCGTGGTGTTCGCTTTCACCATCGCCGGCGGGTTCGCGTTCACTGAAAACATCCTTTATTTCGGCCGGGCCGTCGCGGAATCGGCATCACCGGCAAGCGACTTCGCGCAGGTCTTCTTCCTCCGCGGCATCATGTCCCCGTTCGCCCACGCGATCTTTACCGGCAGCACGGGCCTTGTCATGGGCCTCGCTGCCCGGCGCTGGCACACCGGCGCTTCCATCGGCGCCTTCTTCGTGGGGCTCCTGCCGGCCATGTTCCTGCACAACAGATGGAACAGCATGGGGCAGGGGTTCCTGCTGGATTACATCGTGGTCCAGGTGCCGATCTTTGTGCTGGCAGTGGGCGGCATCATCTTCCTGAGGGTGGCCGAGAAACGCCTGACCCGGCAGCGGCTGCTGGAGTACTCCGCGGCCGGATGGTTCACCCCGGCGGAGGTCCAGCTGCTGGCCACCCGGGGCGGCCGGCGCACAGCCCTCGCGTGGGCCGCGAACTCCGGGCGGAAGCCGCAGATGAAGCAGTTCCTGAAGGCGGCCACCCAGCTTGCCAACACGCGGCAGAGGATCCTAAGCGGACGCGATGTCCCGCTGCACCAGGCCGAGGAAAGGCAGCAGCTCCAGCGGATCGTCGCCCTGAGGGCTGCAGTGGCCGGGTGAGCCGTACCGCTGATCCGCTGGACGCATAAGGGCCCCGCCGTATGGCGGGGCCCTTATGCTGTGGTGGAACGGCTATGCGAGCAGCGAAGGCTTCAGCTGCTGCAACCGGCCCAGCAGTCCGTTGATGAACTGCGGCGACTCATCCGTCGACAACGTCTTGGCCAGCGCAACCGCTTCGCTGACCGCCACCCCGTCCGGGACGTCGTCGTTGTACAAGAGCTCCCAGGTGCCAATCCGCAGGATGATCCGGTCTACTGACGGCATCCGTTCCAGGCTCCATCCCTGCGAGTACGTCTCCAGGAATTCGTCAATGGCTGCCTGTTGGGACACTACGCCTTCGACGATTTCCAGGGTGTAGGGGTTGACCACCTGGTCGGTCTTTTCCCGGCGTGCGCGAAGCACGTCGAACGCCGAAACAGAGCGCTGCTCCGCCTCGAAAAGAACATCCAGTGCCCTGTTGCGGGCTTTACCGCGGGCGCTCACTACTCGGTGACCCGGCCCAGGTAGCTGCCGTCGCGGGTGTCCACCTTGACCTTGGTGTTGTTCTCGATGAACAGCGGAACCTGGATTTCGTAGCCGGTTTCCAGGGTGGCGGGCTTGGTTCCTGCGGAGGAGCGGTCGCCCTGCAGGCCCGGCTCGGTGTAGGTGATTTCGAGGACGACGCTCGGCGGCAGTTCGATGTAGAGGGGGTTGCCGTCGTGGATGGCGATGTTGACCATCTGGTTTTCCAGCATGAAGTTGGTGGCGTCGCCAACCGTGGCACCCGAGACCGTGATCTGGTCGTAGTCCGAGGTGTCCATGAAGACGAAGTCGGCACCGTCCTGGTACAGGTACTGGTAGTCACGGCGGTCCACGGTGGCCGTCTCGATCTTGAGCCCGGCGTTGAAGGTCTTGTCAACAACCTTGCCGGACATCACGTTGCGCATCTTGGTCCGCACAAAGGCCCCGCCCTTGCCGGGCTTGACGTGCTGGAATTCGATAACGTTCCAGAGCTGGCCCTCAAGCTTCAGGACCGTTCCGTTCTTAATGTCGTTAGTGGTTGCCACTGGTTTCCTCTGGTTTCTTTGTCTGGCCGCTCAGGTCAGATGCCGTATACCGGCGGGCAAGCCGCAACGGCCCGCCTGCACGTGTTTGTCAAAAATCGCGTGGGTGCAAAAATTCCACAACCATTCTACCGGTAAATACCGGGGAGCCGTTCCGCTGCAGTTCCCACCCGCTCAGCAGGCCAGGTCCAGGACGTCCCTGGCCCGCTGCAGCGCCACCGTGGAAGAGTAAATCTGGGCTGCATCCGCCGATTGTGCCACCCGCAGGTCCAGCGCCTTGGAAAAGGACTCCACCGCAGCAGAGGTTTGCCCGGCTGCGTACTGGGTCCGGCCCAGGTACTGCAGCGCCAATGCTTCCCGCTCCGTGCCATGCGCTTCGGCCAGGAGTTGGCGGAAGAGCTCGATGGCGCGGTCCAGGCGGTGGGAAACGCTGAGCACCTCGGCTTCGAACACGCGCAGCCGGAACGACTCCGGGTCCTTGAACCGGGCTTCGGCCAGCAGCTCGGCAGCGTCGGAAGCGTGGCCTTCAACCAGCAGCACGAAGATGTGGTCGGCGGGATCGGTGGAGGCGGCCAGGGCCTCCCCGACCACGTCCTCATTGACGATCTGGGGGCGCAGCGAATCCGGGTTGATCCGGATTCCAGGGAATCCGGCCTCGGGCCAGTCGGAGGTGCCGCTCATGTCGCCCTGCATCAGGAAGCAATTTCCTGGTAGGCCGCAAACAGCAGCGAGGTGTCCGGGACATCGAGCATCCCCGGCTTGGCGATCCCGTCAAGCACTACGAAGCGCAGCAGGTCGCCGCGGGATTTCTTGTCGCGGCGCATCCCGTCCAGCAGGCCCTGCCAGCGGTCCCGGCGGTAGGTGACCGGCAGCCCAAGCCCCTCCAGGATGCTCCGGTGCCTGTCGGCGTCGGCATCACTGAGCCGCCCAACGCTGCGGGCAAGTTCCGCTGCGAACATCATGCCCACGGACACCGCGGCACCGTGCCGCCAGGAGTACCGCTCGACCAGTTCAATGGCGTGCCCCAGGGTGTGGCCGTAGTTCAGGATCTCCCGCAGCCCGGACTCTTTGAGGTCCTCAGAAACCACTTTTGCCTTCACTGCGATGGAGCGCTCGATGAGCTCCCGCAGCTCCCCCGAGCGCGGGTCCACCACGGCGGCCGGGTCCTTTTCCACCAGGTCCAGGATGGCGGGATCGGCGATGAAGCCGCACTTGATCACTTCCGCCAGGCCGGAAATGATCTCATTTTTCGGCAGGGTGTCCAGGGTGTCCAGGTCTGCCAGGACGGCGGCGGGCGGGTGGAAGGCGCCCACCAGGTTTTTTCCCTCGGCAGTGTTGATGCCGGTCTTGCCGCCGACGGACGCGTCCACCATGCCCAGCAGGCTCGTGGGCATATGGATGACTTTGACGCCGCGCAACCAGGTGGCGGCGACGAAGCCGGCAACGTCCGTCACCGCTCCCCCGCCGACGGCAACGATTGCATCCGAACGCGTGAAGTCGTTCTGGCCCAGGACCTGCCAGCAGAACGCTGCAACCTGGATGTGCTTACCTTCTTCAGCGTCCGGGATTTCTGCGGTGAGGGAGGTGAAACCTGCGGCTGCGAGCTCGTCGCGGACGGTGTCGCCCGTGAGGCGCAGGGCGCGGGGATGGATCACCAGGACCCGGCGTACCCGCTCACCCAGCAACCCTGGAAGGTCACCAAGCAGCCCGCGCCCGACGACGACGCCGTAGTTGTTGCCGGCACCTTCGCCGGTGACGTTGATGACTGTCGATTGGGTGTTCACTTTTCAACTTCCTGTTTGGCAGCTGCGTGGTTCCGCAGTGCTGTTTCCAGCCGGCCGCCGAGCTCGGGTATCGAACCGTGGCGGACGTCCAGGGTAATGTCGGCCAGCCTCTCGTAGACCGGCCTGCGGATGGCGAACATTGCTGTCCAGCGGCCCATGGCGTCGCCGGCAAGCAGTGGCCGGCCGGAGTTCCGGGCAATCCTGCCTGCCACCGTATCGGCGTCGCACTCCAGGTACACCACGGTGCAGTGGCTGATGAGCTGCTGCGTCCCGGAGTCGAGCACCGCGCCGCCGCCCAGTGAGATTACCGTGGGTGTCCCTTCGGCCTCCTCGACGGCGTGGGCAACGGTGCGTGCCTCAATTTCCCGGAAGGCGCGCTCACCTCGGCCGGCAAAGATTTCGGCAATGGATCCATGCCCGGCAACGATCACGGCATCGGTGTCAACGAACCGCGCGCCCAACTGCTGTGCAAGCTGCTGCCCGATAGCCGATTTGCCGACGGCCATGGGGCCGATGAGCACAATGGGCCGGTCGCCTGCAGGTCCGGTGCTGCTGTGGTGGAGCACTACTGGCCGATCGAGTCCAGGGATGCCGGGATGTTGTCCAGGTAACCCTTGATGTTGCGCGTGGTTTCCGCCACTGAGTCACCGCCGAACTTTTCGATCACGGCTTCGGCGAGGACGAGGGCCACCATGGCTTCGGCCACCACGCCGGCGGCAGGGACGGCACAAACGTCGGAGCGCTGGTGGTGGGCCTTGGCCGGTTCTCCGGTGCTGACGTCGATGGTCCGGAGGGCGCGCGGCACGGTGGCAATCGGCTTCATGGCTGCCCGGACGCGGAGGACGTCCCCGATGCTCATGCCGCCTTCGATACCGCCGGCACGGTTGCTGGCGCGGACAATCCGGCCCTCGCCGTCCCGGACGATTTCGTCATGGGCGGCAGAACCACGGCGCGCGGCCGTCAGGAATCCGTCACCGACCTCCACGCCCTTGATGGCCTGGATCCCCATGAGGGCGGCAGCGAGGCGGGCGTCCAGCCGGCGGTCCCAGTGGACGTAGCTGCCTAGTCCCGGTGGGAGGCCGTACGCCAGGACCTCCACCACTCCCCCCAGCGTTTCGCCTTCCTTGTGGGCGGCGTCCACTTCAGCCACCATGGCGTCCGAGGTTTCACGGTCGAAACAGCGCAGGGGGTCGGTATCCAGGGCAATGACGTCACCGGGTACGGGCAGCGGACGGCCTTCAGGCACCGTCACGCTGGCAATGGAGACGGTGTGGCTGACGAGTTCTATTCCAAGCTGCCTGAGGAACTGTGCGGCTACGGTGCCCAGCGCCACGCGGGTGGCAGTTTCCCGGGCGCTGGCGCGCTCGAGCACGGGACGCGCTTCATCGAAGCCATACTTCTGCATGCCGGTGAAGTCTGCGTGTCCTGGGCGCGGACGCGTGAGGGGCGCGTTACGTGCCTGGTCGGCGAGGAGTTCGGGGTCCACGGGATCAGCGGACATGATCTGCTCCCATTTGGGCCATTCGGTGTTTCCCACCTGGATGGCAACGGGACCGCCCTGGGTGCGGCCGTGCCGGACGCCGCCGAGGATAGTGACCACGTCCTGCTCGAATTTCATCCGCGCCCCGCGGCCGTAACCGAGACGGCGGCGGGCAAGGGAGTCTGCGATGTGCCCGCTGGTGATCTCCACACCGGCGGGGACGCCCTCAATAATTCCCATCAGAGCCGGACCATGGGATTCACCGGCAGTCAACCAACGCATAATTTCCATCCTGCCACGTAGGGCGGTCAGAACGCCCGCCGGGCAAGGCCGACTGCGTCACACA
>DATIMT010000017.1:0-4532 GCA_035475035.1 Arthrobacter sp. | reverse complement strand
GCCGTCATCGGCCGGGGAGGTGACGACCGGGCGGGCGCCCCCGGTGTGTGTGGCGGGCCAGTTGGTGTCGGTTTCGGTCAGGGTTTGGACCCCGTTGGCGTCCCACGTGCTCTTGCCGCGGCGGCGTCCAGTTGTGGCTGTGGCGGCGGCTTGGATGGCCTGGTTACGGGTCCGGTCCACGGCCCGGGCGGCCAGGAGCTGGAGGTACTCGACGGTGCGGGAGAGGCCCTCGATGTGGTCGGCGTAAGCAGCGGCCCCAGCATAGGTCGCCGTTGCCAGCACCCCCGGGGCGGCCAGGGCCGCGCCGGCAAGGCCCGCCGCGAGCCGCTCCAACAACTCCTGCCCGGCAGGACCGGCAGGGCTGGGTTCGCCCAAGCGGACTGCGCAGGCGACCGCCTGGGGGACCGCGTGAAGGTGGGCCGGGCGCGGCAGCCAACTGCCGGCGTCGTCCGCCTTCTCCAGCTGCTCCCCAATGGCCTCCATAACCCAACTCTGCCAGCCACCACTGACAATCAGGAGCCAACAAAACTGCTATGTGGAAAACCTCGGCAGAGGCGCTTAGCCTGCGGCGGCGGTAGCCCCATCACGGGCGGCGGCTGGCCCCTTTTGCCAGGGCCAGCGCCCAGTAATTTCGAGTTCCAGCGAGAAGCTCAGGAATGTCCTGATCAGCACGATGATGGCCAGCACCCCGACGCTGGCGAATGTGGGTGTGACGGCAACGGTGCGGATGATGTCGGCCGCGACGAGCAGTTCAAGGCCCAGCAGGATGGACCGGCCGAGTAACTGGCGGTAGGACCGGTAGAAACCCAGCTTCTCCGCCTCCGGTGGAAGCTGCCGCGGCTGATGGCCCCGGATCGCAAGCGGGAGGGACACCACGGCGCCGATCACCATGACCGCCACTCCTGCGAAGTCGACAAATTGCCCAACCGCCTCAATGACCTGCCGAAATTCCATGCCCTGTCTCTCCTCGGGCCAGGCGTCCCGCGCCAACCTGGTAGTAACCATCGGAGGCTTCCCTCATGGGTGCCTGGTGCCGTTCCCCGTGATGACGTCCCTGTACCCTTCCATGAACGTGGGAAACGCGAAGCCAAACCCCGTGCCGCGGAGCAGGTCATTACGGCAGCGCTTGTTGCCTCCTCGCGCTGGTCCGGCGTCACCCATTGGGGGCGGAGTAAGGCTGAGTTCGGCTGCCAGGAACCCCAGCACGGCCCCCAGATCGGCCGGCTCGTTGTCTACGCCGATATATGCAGGCGCAGGTGTGGCATCCATCGTTGCCAGGTGCACGATGGCGGCCGCGGCATCGTCACGGTGGATCCGGTTGGTGTAGCGGACGTCCTCGGGAACGACCGCTGAGCCCGTCCTCACCTGGTCAATCAGCCGCGTCCTGCCGGGCCCGTAAATGCCGCCGAGCCTGAGCACGATGCCGGCAGTGCTGGTACCCGCAAGCCTGGCGTGCAGGAGGTCCTCGGCTTCCACCAGCACCCGCCCCGAAAAACCGCCGGGATCGGGTTGTGTGGATTCATCCACCCAACCGCCGGCTGCGTCCCCGTAGATGGCCGTCGAGGAAACAAAGAGGATCCGGTGGGGGTGCACGCCGTCACGTTCAAGCGCGTCGAGGACGTTTGCCACGCCGCGTACATACGCGGCCCGGTATGCCTCCTCAGTGGGGGAATCGGCAGCGACAGCAATCACGACGGCGGTGGTGTCCGCAGGGACGGGCGGCAGGTTCGGCGAACTCAGGTCCGCCGCAATACCTTCGATTGCTACCGGCAGCTTTGAGGGGGAGCGGCGCCATCCCACGATCCGGTGCCCCAAGGCAGCAAACCTGAGCCCCGCCTCCGTGCCCAGGTCGCCGCATCCCGCCAGCAGAATCGTCATGGCCTACGGTGCTTCGACCGGGAAGAACACACGCGGGTCCTGCAACAGTGCCGGGTACGCAAACGCGGAGCGGTCGATGATCTCCGTGACCTCGAAATTCCTGCCGAAGCGGCCGTCATCGAGCGTGATAGGGCGGCCCACCACCTGTCCCACCGCAAACCTGGCCCCGTTCTCGAACGGAACCGCAACGGGAGTCTTCCCCGGGAGGGTCCGGAAGGCTTCCTCCTGGGCCAGGCGTTTGCGGGTGGGCTTCTTCGCCTTCGGCTTGGGGGGTGCTTTCTTCGGGGCACGCGACGGGCGGCGGGAGCCGTCGTCCACGTAGACGGGGGAGTAGCCGTCATCTCCGGCGGACATCGCGGCTGCGGCAGCAGCGCTTCGGTTTACCGACGGGAGCGCCACAGTGGTGAGCGATTGGGGGTCGACGTCGTCGTGCGGCTCCCGCAGGATCCACAGAATGTCCCCTTCCGGCTCCTGCGGCAGGAACTCGTGCCGTGGCTCGGGCCACACGTAGTCCATATCCGGAATGGCGTCCGGGAAGACAGAGGTGTAGAACTTCGGTTCCTTGTGCACCAGCTTGGAGCGGTGGCTCAGGTGGAAATCGGGGTCTCCGAGCCAGGGCGGCAGGACGATTTTGGCCGCGTAGTCGGGATGGGCTGCCTGCGGCGCAAACTCGGCGATGTTGGCGCGCGTGTTGTCCGGGTGGCCGCGTTCAATCCATTCGTCCACCATCGCCAGTCCATACATGGTGAGGGCGGGCACGTGGCCCATCCACATCCGGATTGCCGGGTGGGTCTGCCAGCCGTATCCCGGAATCACCAGCGCCCGGAGGGTTTGCAGCGCTTCGACCCGCTGCTTGCCCAGCCGTGCGGTGTCCAGGGCTTTGGCGCTTTGACGGAAGTCAGGGTACGGGAGGAAGGTTTGCATCTATTCAGTCTGACGGCATGCGGCGGATGTTCCAATTACAGTGCCGGGGGCCACGTGCGGCAGCAGGTACTGTCCAAATAATGGACACCTGCATACGGCTTTCAGGTTGAACCACTAAGATAACCGCAACCACCCCCGCCTTTTGGAAGCTCTCTCATGACATTTACACCCGACAAAGCCGTCAACCACGCCCGCACTGCCCTGCCCCGTTACGGGCAGATGCTGGGCCCTGAAGCCCAGGGGATCCTGGTCCTGGACGAGTTCATTATCGATCCCGCCGCCGCACTCAAGGATCAGCACCGCTTCCGCGCCGGCATGGCCGCCGTAGCCAGAATGGTCCGCCGGATTGCCGCCCTTCGGGTGGTCATCGCACTCGTGGCCATTGGTAACCTGCCCCTGTTCCTGCTGTCCAGTGGCTGGTGGATTTACGCGGTTTCGCTCACCCTGGTGGTGGCCGTCCACGCCGCCGTGACGCTGCTCAACCGGCACGAGCCGCGGCTCAAGCAGCGCTCCGCCCTGGAGTTGCACATGCACCGGGAACGCAGCGTCAACTACCGCAAACTGCGCGACGCCGTGAAATACATGATCGACACCCCCAGCCGCATGAACGAGCACCTCTACTTGGAGCTGCTCGCCGTCAAGCGGGTGGCCCTGAACCTGGCACATGGCACGGTTGCCTTGCTGGATACCAGCGACGACTCCGCCTGGAAGGTGCGGATCGTCCGCGAGCTGCCCGCCAACTGAGCCGTCTGTTGCCCTGCCCACTCCGGCAGCGGCTAAGGCATTAAAGAACGACGCCGGCACATCCCTTGTGGGGGTGTGCCGGCGTCGTCGTTTGGTCAACGGAATTTGTCTATCGCCGACCTGTTTGTGTCGCCTCGAACAGGCGGAACGGCGGGATCCACTGCGGATGCAGGCGCTGGTGATACCGCCGTGGGTAGTGCCGCCCAGGATGTTAGGCGGGAAGCTGGATGACCTGTCCCTCGAAGACGAGGTTCGGATCCGAAATGGTGTCCAGGTTGGCGTCTGCAAGATGCTGCCAGCCGCCCTGGATGCCCAGCTTCTGGGCAACGATGCTCAAAGTGTCCCCGGCCTGCAGCGTGTAGGTCTCGCCGCTGAGGGAAACCGACGTTGCGTGCCGCGGCGCCGGTGCCTGCTTGACCGGAGCGCTCTGGACTGGCGTGCTCTGGACCTGGATGCTCTGCGCAGGCGCACTCTGGACCGGTGCGCTCTGGACTGGCGCGCTCTGGACTGGCGCTCCGCCGCCACCGCTCAGGCCGAGCTGGGACGAGCACGACGGCCAGGCTCCCCAACCCTGGGAGGCCTGCACCCGTTCGGCTACCGCAATCTGCTGCTCGCGGCTCGCGTTCTGGGGGGAACCGGTGCCGCCGTAGGCAGCCCAGGTGCTGGAGGTGAACTGCAGGCCGCCGGAGAAGCCGTTCCCTGTGTTGATGGACCAGTTGCCGCCGCTCTCGCACTGCGCAAGGGCATCCCAGGTGGACGTGGGGGTGGCTGCGTTGGCCGCCGTGGCTGAGAGGGCCAAACCTGCCGCGGAGACGGCGGCCAGGGTGACTCCGCGGCGTGCGGCAGTGCGGAATTTGGTGTTTTTCATGATGGTGATGCTCCTGAAGGCCACCTGCGCTGGTTCCGTCCCCGGAGATCGTCGCGCCACTGCCCGCCCCTGACGAATAGAGGTCACTGTCGGTGGCTGCCGCTGGGCAGTTCTGGTG
>DATIMT010000016.1:0-3043 GCA_035475035.1 Arthrobacter sp. | reverse complement strand
GTGTCTCAACGCCGACGGGCACAATGACAAACAGGAACACCAGCCCCAGCAGGACCAGGACCGCGGCTGCCGCACTGTCCAGCAGCCCGGGCACCGACCCCAGGACAAAGAGGAACACCACGGCCAGCATGGCCTGCATGGCCATGTCGATTGCCGTGCCCAGACCCCGGGCCGCGAAAGAGGCCGGCCGCAGTTCAAGGACCACGGCCTCGCCCGTGACAATCGAACTCATGGCCTTCCCCTCCGCCGCAGCACTGAGAGTGCCTACGTCGTCCCCCAGTCTAGAGCTAGGGTGGGACCGTGGACCTGGACGCCTTCGCCGCTGTACACCAATCCCAGTGGGACCGCCTGGACGCACTGGCACACCGGCGCCGGCTTAACGGGGCGGAGGCCGACGAGCTGCTGCGGCTGTACCAGAGCGCCTCCACCCACCTCTCGCTGCTTCGCTCGGTGGCTCCCGAGGGCGTCCTCTCCGCGTCTCTCTCGGCGAGGCTGGCACGGGCGCGGACCCGTTTCACTGGTGCCCGATCCAACTTCATGGAGGACGTGGCCCGGTTCTTCGCCATCGCGCTTCCGGCCGCGTTCTACCGGCTACGCTGGCTGACCCTCGCCGTCGGCCTCGTTTTCGCCCTGATCAGCATTCTCTACGGACTGTGGACGGCCGGAAACCCGCAGGTGCTTCGTGCCCTGGGCTCGGATACCCGGCTGAAGCAGCTGGTTGACCACGACTTTGTCGACTATTACTCAGAAAACCCGGCCGCCTCGTTTGCCGGCCAGGTCTGGACCAATAATGCCTGGATCGCCGCACAGTGCGTCGCGCTGGGCATCACCGGGATTTTCGTCCCGGTGATGCTGTACCAGAACGCTCAGAATATTGGCCTCACCGGGGGAGTCATGTTCGCCTACGGCCGCGGGGACGTCTTCTTCAGCTACATCCTGCCGCACGGCATGCTTGAGCTCACCGCCATCTTCATTGCCGGCGCCGCCGGACTGCGGATCTTCTGGTCCTGGATCTCGCCCGGCCCGCGTCCCCGGCTCGCCGCTCTGGCCACCGAGGGCCGTGCGCTGATCACAGTGGCGCTGGGCCTGGCCCTGGTCCTGTTGCTCTCGGGCCTGGTGGAAGGGTTCGTCACGCCCAGCCTTCTCCCGGTCTGGGCCAAGCTCGCCATCGGAGCCCTGGTGCTGGCCGCTTACTGGGCCTATGTCCTGACACTGGGCAGGGCAGCCTTCCTGTCCGGCGAACGCGGCGACCTGGAAGCTTGGGATGCGGGCGCGAATCTGGCAGCGGCGTGAAGAGGCATCGGCTTGCATACCACCGCATTACGTACCACCGCATTACGTGCCACGGCATTACGTACCGAGGCACACGGATCGGCCTGTCCCGGGGTGGCAGAAGCTACATAGGGGGAGTGTGCGGGTAGGCTCGAATTCGTGAGCGAAAATATTGTCCCCCAGGCCGGACAGAGCAGGGAGAACTCCCTGAAGAGCGACCCGGAGCCGGTCGACACGGACTTCGGTACGGACGAGGACGTCGCATTTGATTGGATGCGTCCGGCCGCATCCAAAGCGGCTACGCGGACAACGGCGGACCGCGGGACCTCTTCGCCTGTTGGGACGACGGTGGATTCCGTGCCTTCTAGGGGTGAGGGGACGACCGCGGATGCCACGTCCTCTTCGCCAAAGGGGACGGCGGATGCCGCGCCCTTGTCCGGTGACACTAAGCCTTCTCTGTCCACCGACGGGGCAAAGTCGGACCCCGAGGAGGAGTCAAGCGCCACCCAGGATGGACACACCGGCGACGACGAACGCGCTGCCATCGGCCGGCACTGGCCCACCGCCTCTGGGAAAGCCGAACCGCGTCCGGCACGCAAAGGCGGGCCCATGCGCCCTGCGAGCAAGCTCCCGGACCTGGCCCCTTACGAGACCACGCCGGGCACCAGAGAAGGCTCCCCGATATTCAATGAGCCACTGCCCACCTCCATGCTGCAGGTCAGACCGCCACAAGACGAGGTGGACCGCCGTGCCGCCGAACGCGAAGAAGCCGCCAAGTCCAAACCTGTCCTGCCGCGCGTGATGCAGGTGCTGCTGGCCGTGTTTTACCCAGTGGTGCTCCTGGTGCTATCCATCCGGCTGATCACCACGCCCCTCTTCCTTTGGGCGGAATACAACCGGCCCGGATTCCCTGCCGACACCTTTGGCTTCAGCACCGACGACCGGATGACCTATGGGTCCTACGCCGTTGATTACCTGCTGAATTTTGCCGGCCCACGGTACCTGGGCGGACTCGTGAACGCTGATGGTCTCCCGCTCTTCAAAGCCGGCGAGGTCAGCCACATGGCGGATGTTAAGTCCGTGATCACCATGGCGTTCCTTATAGGTCTCGTGCTGGCAATCGGGATGGTGATCGCCATCGTCTACCTGGCACGACGCAGCCACGGTGGAGTCCGCCGCGGCCTCTTTGCCGGATCGGTGGCGACCCTGGTCCTGGTAATCACCCTCGGCATCCTCGGCTTCATGGGCTGGGAGACGTTCTTCACTGACTTCCACGAGATCTTCTTCAAGAACGGCACCTGGACGTTCTACCTCAACGACACCCTCATCCGGCTGTTCCCCGGACAGTTCTGGGAAGACGCGGGACTCGTAATCGGCGTCGTCGTCTTCGTGGTCTCCACCCTGACCCTCGCCTTCACCTGGCCCACCAAGCCGCGGCGCGAAGCCAGCATGCGGGCCCGGAACCCCGGCCAGGGCCGCCGCGCCGCCTCGGATCTCTAGCCGCCGATCCTTAGCTGCCATCGATCTTCAGCTGCCACCGAGCATTAGCGGCCGTGGAGCTACGGCCCGGATCTGGCCGGTCATGGTTCATCCTGGTCATGGCTCATGCGGGTGATGGCTCATACCGGCGTTGGTGGTTGGAGGTCGTGGAGGGTGGTTTGGGGTTGGAAGTAGGTGTTGCGGAGGGGTTTTTGGTTGGGGTCGGTGTCTGGTGGCGGGATGAACCAGGGTGTGCCGGTGCTGATGTCGATGCGCCAGTGTTCCTGGTGGA
>DATIMT010000015.1:0-16469 GCA_035475035.1 Arthrobacter sp. | reverse complement strand
AACCCTGACGTCATCCGCGCAGACATAGAAGCCACCCGGGCACGCCTGGGCACCAACGTGGACGCCGTGGCCGACAAAGTCACCCCGTCCAACATCGTCCACCGCCAAACCGACAAAGTCCGCGATGCCGTGACCGGGGTGAAGGAGAAAATCATGGGAGCAGCAGACACCGCCACCACCAAAGTCCACGACACCACCGCCACCGGCGCCGGACACACCACCAACGCCATGCACTCCACCGGCGACAGCCTGCACCAGGCATCAGAGACCGTCTCCACCAAACTCTCCGACGCCGGCCACGCCGTCTCCCACGCCCCGGACCAGGTCAAAGCCAAAACCGCCGGCAACCCCCTGGCCGCCGGGCTGATCGCGTTCGGCGCCGGCGTGCTGGTCTCCTCCCTGATCCCGGCAAGCCAGAAGGAACGCGAAGCCGCGGACCAACTGAAAACCGCGGCCCAGCCCCTGGCAACCCAGGTCACCGACGCCGCCAAAACCATGGCCCAGGACCTCAAGGAACCAGCCCAGGAAGCCATGGACAACGTCAAAGCCACCGCCACCGACGCCGCCCAAAACGTCAAAACCGAAGGCCAACACGCCGCAACCGACGTCAAAGACCGCGCCACCGACGCCAAAGACAACGTCCAAAACACGTAACCGCGGCGATCGTAGCAGCACACCAGCTTCACGGACAGGCCGGCACCGCCACCCGCGGGGCCGGCCTGTCCGCTTCGGCCCCCTTGATTGAGAGGACACCCCATGGCCACTCACGACGATTCCGAGACCAGTACCGCGAAAGCGGGCCAGGCTCCGGATCCAAACGACGGAAGAAAGCCCGGCAGCCCGAGGGACCTGGATAAACCGTCCTGGAAATACATCACTAAAAAGACCCTTCGGGAGTTCAGCAAAGACCAGTGCCCGGATCTGGCAGCGGCCCTGACGTATTATTCGGTACTTTCGATCTTCCCGGCCCTGTTGGCCTTGGTGTCCCTCCTCGGGATCTTCGGGGACCCGCAAAAGACCACCTCCGCTCTGCTCGACATCGTCCAGGGTTTCGCCCCGGGCCAGACGGTCGATACGATCCGCCCGGTGGTCCAGGACCTCGCCAGTTCCTCAGCCGCCGGCCTCACCCTAATTTTGGGCCTCCTCACCGCGATCTGGTCCGCCTCCGGCTATATCGGGGCCTTTGGCCGGGCCATGAACAGGGTTTACGAAATCGATGAGGGCCGCCCGTTCGTGAAGTTGCGGGGCACCATGCTCGGCGTCACCGTCGTGAACTTGCTGATCGTCGTCGTAATCGCGGCGATGCTCGTACTGAGTGGCCCTGTGGCAGAATCCGTCGGAAACCTGATCGGGCTTGGGGGCGCCTTCCTGACGGTCTGGAACATCGCCAAATGGCCAGTAATGCTGGCCCTGATCATCGTGGCGATCGCCATCCTCTACTACGCAACCCCAAATGTGAAGCAGCCCAAGTTCCGCTGGATGAGCATGGGTTCGGCCATCGCCCTACTGGTGTTCCTGCTGGCTTCGCTGGCCTTCGGCTTCTACGTGGCGTACTCCAACAGCTACAACAAGACCTACGGCGCCATCGGCGGCGTTATCGTCGCGCTGCTCTGGCTGTGGATCCTGAACATGTCGTTGCTGTTTGGTGCCGAGTTCGACGCAGAGGTGGAGCGCGGACGCCAACTCCAGGCCGGCATCGAGGCAGAGGAAACCATCCAGTTGCCGCCGCGGGACACCAAGAAGAGCGAGAAGCTGCAGCAGCAGATCGACGAGGACATCAAGCACGGCCGTGAACTCCGCGAGAAGTACACCTCGGAAAACGACGGCGCCGGCGAGGACGGTACCGGGCAGAACGGCAACGGGCAGGACAGCACCCCGCAGAACGGCGACGCTCACCGTGAACCGCACCGCGACAGG
This sequence comes from Arthrobacter sp., assembly GCA_035475035.1. Classification (GTDB taxonomy): domain Bacteria; phylum Actinomycetota; class Actinomycetes; order Actinomycetales; family Micrococcaceae; genus Arthrobacter. The sequence goes on along the minus strand of DATIMT010000015.1, from coordinate 14,552 downwards.
GTCCGTGAGAAGGTGCAGCACCGTGCCGGCAACGGAGAAGCCGACGACGGCGGCCGGCCAGGCGGCAGCGTTTAGCAAGCAGGCGCACCCCGGCCACAGGGGACTATGCAGGACCTTCGAAATGGAGGAAAATTCATCTTGGAGGTCCTGTTGGTTTTCCCGGAAAGCAACTACCCGGGGCAATGCGGGGTCGGCGGTGAGATGGCCTCTTCTGAGACCGAGGCCAGTCCCCCCAGTCGCCGTCGGCCCCCTCAAACCTCCCCACAAGCTCCCGTAACTGGACAAAATACGGAGAACTGCAATACTTTCTTGATTACCTCGCCGGGATCCTCCGGAACCTGGCAGGTCCGCTGAAGCAGACGGCGGCATCACGGTCAACCTTTAATGAGCGGACATGCCTGCTACCCATTTTGAACAGTTTCTTGCCGAAGCAGTTGTCGCGGACAGGGAGCCCGGCCTGGGCCTCGGACGCGACGAGCTTTACGGCCTATATACAAGTTGGCGCCTCCTGCAGAAGGCTGAACTCCAGCCTCCGGCCGCCCTTTGGGAGGCAATGCAGGACGCCGGAATCAACCCGGACAGCAACAACCTCTCCATGACCGGACCTGCGGCGGCTGACTATATCGTGGCCAGCGCTCCGGACCTGGTGTAACTGGCTGCAGTACCGGCCAAGGGCGGCCCCAAAGAAGGCCGGCCACAATTTCGAGACGCTTTGAGCAAGACGCTATAAAGCAGGACCAGGTCCACATCAGGTGGGGCTGTTGCCGGGAGGCAGCAGCCCCACCTTCATGTACAGGTCCCCGAGCCTCACGTAATGCGCGCCAGCGCGAACCCGTCCCAGCCTTTGGAGCCGACGGTCTGGATGACGGTGGCGTCCAGCTTCGGGTGGTCGCCGAGCAACTTGAGCGCGTCGATGATCCCCGGCGCATTGACCGGGTCAAGGCCCGGATCCAGGACGGCGCCTTCCCAGATCGTGTTGTCCAGGACGACGACAGCGCCCGGCCTGCCCAGCCTGACGGCCCAGTCCAGGTAGCGGCTGTTGTTTTGCTTGTCGGCGTCGATGAAGATGAAGTCGAACGGCTCCCTGTCCTCTTCCGCCAGGGCAGCCAGGGTATCCAGCGCAGGGCCCAACCGTATCTCCACCCTCTCGCCGAGGCCGGCGGCATCGATGTTGGCCCACGCCACTTCAGCATGCTGGGGCAGGTATTCGCACGTGACAAGCTTGCCGTTGTGGGGAAGCCCCCGGCCCATCCAGATGGTGCTGTAGCCCGCCAGGGTCCCGATCTCCAGGATGCGGCGGGCACCGGACAGCTGTACCAGGAGTTTCAGGAGCTTTCCGGCGTTGGGCGCCACCTCAATGGCCGGCATCCCGGCTTCCGCCGCCGTGCGGATGGCCTGCTCGACGGCGGCGTCCGGATGCACCACGGCGTTGGAGATGAATTCTTCAGTGGCGATCCACTCCGGCCGGGGCTTGTGCTCGAACATGGGCACAGTTTGGCACGCGGCGTCCCGGGGGTCCAGACACGTCCGCAGGCCCAGCAAGGCTTAAGGCTCCTGCGCCAGCGCGCTTTCGAGTCGGTCCACCTTGGCCGACAGCTCACCGCTGTATCCGGGCCTGATGTCAGCCTTGATCACCAGTGAGACCCGGCTGCCGTAGCGTCCCACCGCCTCCGTGGCGCGTTTTACGACGTCGAACACCTCATCCCATTCACCTTCAATGGTGGTGAACATGGAATCCGTCTGGTTGGGCAGCCCGGACTCCCGGACGATCTTCACCGCGGCGGCTACGGCGTCGTGCACGGACGCGTCGTTGGGCCGGGAACCCTCGCTCGGAACGCCTGACGGAGCAACAGAAAATGCAAGCAACATGCCTCCCAGTCTCGCATGCAGCTTCGGGCCGCCGCAGGAACCCGGCTCAGCTGTTCGCCGTCACATAAGCAGCTACCCCCCAGTAACCGTGTTGGCCCCGGGCTCCGTTGCTAACCTTTTGGGCATGAGCCTCGCAGTCGCCCGAAAACCCCTCCGCGCAGACGCAGCGCGGAACGTGGACAAAATCATCACGGCGGCGCGCCAGTGTTTCCGGGAGTTCGGCCCCGAAGTACCGCTCCAGACCATCGCAACCACCGCGGGCGTTGGCCCGGCAACCCTGTTCCGCAACTTCGCGGACAAGGAAGAACTGGTCCTGGCAGCGCTGAACCGGCAGCTCCGGCTCACCGTGGATCCCGTCATGGACGGCGCACTGGCCGATATTGATGCCACCGCCGGGCTGTTGCGCGTGCTTGAGGCCCTGATGGCTGCCGCAAGCGATGACGCCAACCTGCTGTGCGCCGTGGCCGGCCGGCGCGAACTCCTCACCGGAATCACCGGGTCCCTCATGGAATCCATCAGTGTCCTGCTGGTGCGCGGGCAAGGCCAGGGAAGCCTGCGCACGGACATCTCCATGACGGACATGTTCCGGCTGCTCGCCATGCTGATCGGCGTGGTGGACACCATGGAACCGGGCTCTGATGCCTGGCGGCGACCGCTGGCGCTGGTGGAGGATGCCATCCGCACGGTCCGCCCGTCGCGCCCGCTTCCCGTGCTGGTGCCGGTCCCGGCCGCCGCAGCACCAGGGATACCGGCCGGCACCATTGTCGGTACACAGCAGGTGCAATAAACTCAGAGGCGGGGTTAGGCAGCCAGCCTCGAATATTCCGAGATGGAGCGACTCATGCATCTTTTCGTGCGTATCCGCCCTGCAACGGCCACGCTGCGATGAACAGCTCAAAACTCTTCCGGTACCTCACCGATCCCCGCGGGCCGGAGGAAGTCCTGCCAACCCTGCCTACCGGGGAACTCGTCGAACTGCTTGACTCCCTGTACCAAAACCTTGACACCCCTGAGCCTGAGTTCGGCGCGCAGGTATGGTACGAAATGGGTGTGGAGGAAAGCTGCCGCAGGGCCCTCTCCCCTGACGGCGCAGCCCACGGGGTGGCTTAGCCACCGCTGTTTCCAGCGTCCATCGCTGTATCAAGCGCTGTATCAGGATCAAGTGCTGTATAAAGCCCCTGCAGCCGGCCAGCGACGCCCGGCTGTCAGGTGCACGGCTGTCAGGAGTCTTCCCCGCGTGCTTCCCCGGGGCCCGCTTCTCCGGCGGCGGCCCCGGCTTCAGTGCCGTGTTGGGGCTCTCCTGCATCAGGACGCTGATGTCCCCGGTGTTCGGGTCCTTGATGTTCTTGTTCCTGGTGCTCGTGTTCGTGGAACTCATTGGGGACGTGATGCTTTGCCTCCATCAAATGCTGCTGCAGTTTCTCCTCGGCATCCCGGCGGCGCCGTGCAGTGTCCCGCAGTTCACGCGTTGATTCAGAGCCTCGGGGATCCAGGTATGCGGCGCGCTGCTTCGCCGCCTGCTCCGGGGCTGGTACTCCAGTGCCATGCGTTTCGGCAGCGTTCTCGCCGGTGTCCTCGGTGCCGTGGCCGTCGTGCGGCTCTACGGGCCGTAACTGTTCGTCCATCTCGATTCCTCCTTTGGTGCCGCCTGGGTGTGGGCTGCATCTCTTCCAGTGCATCACATATGGCACCCGGAATGCTGGGCCGCTAGGCGTTGCCCGCCTCTGCCCGCTTGCGGACTTCCTGCCTCACCAAGGCCTGCAGGGCCGGAACGGACGACGACGGATCCAGCGCAAGTGCCTCAAGGAGCCTTTGGGAGAGAATTTCCAGGTCCTCTTCCGGTACGTCCGACAGGCCGGAAAAGCGCTTGAAGAAGCGTTTGGCTGGGAGGCCGGCCCGCCGTCGGCCGTTCTTGTGGCGGGGTGTGCCCGCCAGGCCCCCTGCAGGATGCAGCTGATTTTCCATCGTCGCCGATCATAGGAATGCCATGGCCAACTGCATAAGCCGATCTCATAGTACAACCGCCATCCCGCCCGTGAAGTGACGCTGATCACCACTTTGTGCGGGCGGCCCTCAGGTCAGCTCCAGCCCACGGCCCTCAGCAGGGCCGCCGTGGCGGCGCCTGCGATGACCACCACCAGGAAGGGCGCGCGGCACACCAGCGCTATTGCTGCCGCGGCAAGTGCCCCCAGCCTGGCGTCCGCGGCGAGTCCCTGACCCGACACCACCGCGTTCACCACGGTCAGGGAGGCAAGCAGGCCAATGGTCATGGTGCCTGCAATGCGTGATATCCGCGGATCCTCAAGGAACCGGGCGGGCACGAAGTACCCCACGATCTTCCAGGCGTAGGCAAGCGCGCAGGCAACAAGCAGCCAGATCCACAGGCTCATGCCCCTGCCCCCGGCTCCTCCGTGCGCTGCACACCTGGACGGTGGCCGCTTCCGTCATGGTGGTGGCCAGGATGATGCCCGCCGTAAGGCTCGATGTCCGGTTCAAGGCCCTCATCACGGCGGCCATGGCTGAACCAGCCCGCCAGCGCTGCCACCAAGGCGGCCACCATGATGGGCACGCCCGCGGGTACGAAGGGAACGGCGACTACGGTGGCCACGGCGCACACCACTGCGATGGCGATGGGCTCCCTGCCTTTGAGCCGCGGCCAGAGCAGCGCCAGGAAAGCTGCGACGGCGGCACCATCGAGCCCCCACTGCTTGGGATCGCCCAACCCGCTGCCGGCGAGCGCACCCAAGGCCGTGAAGAGATTCCACAGCACGTAGACACCAATCCCCGCAGTCCAAAATCCCCGGCGCTGCTCGGCCGGGTCGGTCTGGCCGGTGCTGGTGGCCGTGGATTCGTCGATGGTCAGCTGCGCGCCGACGTACTTGCGCCAGCCTGTGGGCCGCAGCAGCGCGTTCAGCTGCATGCCGTAGATGCCGTTGCGCATTCCCAGGAGAGTCGCGGCGCTCATGGCCGCGATGCCAGAGCCTCCGCCTGCCACCACGCCGATGAAGGCGAACTGCGAACCACCGCTGAAGAGGAGCAGGCTCAGGACCATGGTCTGCCAGAAGTTAAGCCCGGACGTCACCGCGAGCGCCCCGAAGGACACCCCGTACAGGCCAGTGGCGATGCTGATGGAGATACCCACCCTGACCGCCGGCGAGGCCAGCAGCTTCACGCCCGGCCTCCGGGCTTGGTTCCCTGCAGGGCGGGTGTGCGCAGGCTCCAGGCCCACAGGATCAGCGGTGCCTGGAGCGGCAGCCGGACGGTATGGATCGTCCGCCGGCGGGGCGTGCCCTGCGGACCATACGCTTTCGCGAGGGCGTCGACGTGCCCGGCCAGGAATGCGGTGAACATCGCGGCCAGGGCCGTTGCCGTCAGCCTTCGGGTCGGCGGGAGGAGGATTCCGACGGCGGCACCCAACTCCAGCAGGCCGCTCACGGCGATCCACTCGTCCCGGGACAGGACGGCCAGCGGATGGTTGGCTTTGGTTTCCTGGCCCGTGCGAGGGTCCGGATCCTGGCCCGGCTCCGGATCCTGGCGGCACAGGTATCCCGGAACCACGTCGCGGTAAAAGCCGGGGTCCCTGAAGTGCTTGCCCGCGCTGGCCAGCAGCAGGGCTCCCATGGCAGCTGCCGACAGATTGTTGACTGCAGGGCCGGACCAGGGAAAAGACATGGGACCACTCAACCACAGCCGCAGTGGGGCCCGGAAACCCGGCGTTCAGGGTACCGGGGGCGACGGCGAAGACCCGGCTCTGCGCGGCGGTCATACCCAGGCGGGCGGGGAGCTTCCATACGGCGGGGGCGGGGACGGGTAGTCCAGCGGCTGGCCGGCATCCAGCAGCGGCGGACCTACATAGCGGAGTTCGCCGTAGCTGCTGTCCGTGGAGTTGTATTCGGGAGCGGGGAGTTCTGTCGCCTTTCCCGTGTTCTGTGGCAGGGAAAAAAGTTCCTCGGCGGTACGGGCAAGGGACAGGTGCGCGGTGCCACCCGCCCCCGTCTCCCGGCGTCCGTCCAGAAGGCGGACAGCAGCCGCAGCCACGCCGTACCCTGTGGCGTGGTCCAGCGCCTGGACCGGAAGGGCACCTGGGCGCCATCCGCCGTCGTCGTTGTCCTGCCCGTAGACGTGCGCGATTCCGCAGGCGGCCTGGACGATGCTGTCGAAACCGCGCCTGCCGCTCCATGGCCCGGTGCTCCCCCAACTGTCAAGGGTGACCACCACCAGCCGGGGGTGCGATGCCAGCAGTTCCCGCGGGTTGAGCCCAAAGCGGTCAAGGGCGCCATGCCGGTAGCCGGTGACCAGGACATCGGCGCCGGCCAGGAGCTGCTGGAGGCGGTCCTGATTCTCCGGGAGTCCGAGATCGGCCTCCACGCTGCGCTTGCCGAATGCCGTGTCCACGAACTGGTCTCCGATTTCCGGGAAGGCGGGCGGGTCGATCCGCAGGACGTCGGCTCCCAGCGCCGCCAGCAGGCGGGTGGCCACCGGCCCTGCGATGACGCGTGTCAGGTCCAGGACCCGGAGGCCGTCAAGGGGCGGTCCGTCGACGCGTCCGTTGCCCTTCCCTGTGCCGGTGCCGGCACCGGAGAAGCTGCCGCTGTCGGTCGCCGCCGCAAAATCCTCCAGCCCTGGACCGCCCGAGGTACCGTCGGCAAGTTCCAAGGCAACCCATGGCCCTGAGCCTGCCGCGCGTCCCATGTCCGAGGCCAGCCATTCGCCGCGGGTCCTGACGGCCGCAGCAATCCCGCCGTGGCCCTGGATAACGGTTTCGGCCTCCAGCGCCGTCATGGAGCGCAGCGCAGCTTCGGCGCCTTCGGCGGAGGTGGTGGCCAGGGCCTGCAGCAGCCGCTGCTCGTGATGCGGATAATTCGCGTGGAGCCGGATCCAACCGTCCGCAGTGGGCCGGAAGCCCGAGAGGGGCGCGAAGCCTTGGGGTTTGCGTCCGGCAATCCGCAGGTGTCCGAAGGAATCGAAGGCAGCCGCGGCGAGGCCAGGGGCGGTGCTGAAACGGCCAGGGGTGCGCGCATACAGGTTCAGGGCAGAAGCAGCTGCTCCCACGGAGTGCAATGCAAGGCCTTCGACGTCGAGCGGGCCCGCCCACCAGCGGCGCGGGGAATATGGGCCCGGAGAAACTGTGCCGGCGGCATTCATGTCCGCCCTACTTTCCCTGCGTTGCGGCCAGGTGGAGTTGGTCGAGGACACGGCCGGGCACGTTGGTGGTGATTTCCTGGATCCCCAGGTCCTGGCAGAGTGCCACATCCTCCGGTGAGTCCACGGTCCACACCCGGAAACGACGGCCGGAGTCCAGCCAGCGGCGGATGGTGCCGGGGCGCTCGCGGACGTAGTCGATGCCGGGACCCGCCATGCCCACCTCACAGTCGTCCAGGATCCGTTCGCCTTCCAACTGCGTGGCCTTCATAAGGTTGGCGATAGCGCTGCCGGTAATTGGACCCACACCCAGTCCGCCGCGGATCTCATGGATGGTGAGGTCGTCCACCAGTTGGCAAATGTACTGGGGCGGGACGGAGCGGAGCAGGTGCCGGACGGAATCCGGGCTGAAACTCATGAACGTCACAGCCACGTTGTCCAAAGTGGAGCTGTGGGGGTCCCAGCCTTCGCTGCGGAGCACTTCCAGGACCCGGTCCTCCAGTTTGAGCTGGTAGGGGCTGGGATGCTTGAGTTCGATGGCGAGTTTTATGGGCCGGCCGGCTCCGCGGAGGATGTCCAGCAGCTCCGGGAGCGTGAGGAGCTGTTCCGAGCGCGCACCGTACGTCTCGGGGATACGGACTCCCTTCCAGGAGGAAAAGTCCAGCTGGTGCAATTCCTGCAGGGTGCGTTCGGCCACCGGCCCCGTCCCGTCCGAGGTGCGGTCCAGGTTGGCGTCGTGGAGCAGTACCAAATGCTGGTCCCGGGTCAGGTGGACATCGCACTCCACCCCGTCGGCCCCGTCAGCCAGGGCCTGCAGGTAGGCGGCGCGGGTGTGTTCGGCATAGGCGCCGCTTGAACCGCGGTGGGCAAAGACCAGCGGCCGCTGCGGCACTGACTCGTCAATTGTCATGGACACACGGTAACCGACCCGCCCCCGCCTTCGGGGCTAGGCTTGGCACATGCAGGTGAACTCTGAGGCAACTACCGGGCCAGCCACGCAGGAAGCCCCCACCGAAGCAACGCAGCAGGTGGGGTCCGGCACCAAGGCGGCAGCCGCCGTCGTAAGCCAACGGCTAAGTGCCGGTGACGCCGAAAAGGCGGCAGCGCTGCGCAAGATGAAGCTGCTGGCGCTGAGCCTGTTGATTGCCATGGCCGTGATTTTTGTCTTTGCGTTCGCGCTGCAAAAGGACTATCCGTGGCTGCAGTACGTGCGCGCCGCGGCCGAGGGCGGCATGGTGGGCGCGCTGGCCGACTGGTTTGCCGTGACCGCCCTGTTCAAGTACCCCATGGGCATAAAAATCCCCCACACTGCCATCATTCCGCGCCGGAAAGACCAGATCGGCGCCTCCCTGGGCGAGTTCGTGGAGACGAATTTCCTCTCTGAACAGGTGGTCCAGGACAAGCTGGCGAGCGTCAACATCGCCCGCCGCGCAGGCGAGTGGCTGGCCGGGCCCGGCGGCGCCGACCGGGTGGCAAAGGAGGGTGCTGCCGTCATTCGAGGCGCCTTCAAGGTGTTGAATGACGACGACGTCCAGGCCGTCATCGAGGGCATGGTGCGTAAGCACCTGCTCACGCCGCCGTGGGGACCTCCGGTGGGCCGGCTCGCCGAACGGATTTTCCACGACGGGCACCATCACACGCTGGTGGACTTGCTGGTGGACCGCGCGGCGGACTGGGTGGATGACAACCACGAAACCGTAACCCACCTGGTATCCGACCGCTCCCCCACCTGGGTTCCGCAGTTTGTGGACGGGCTGGTGGGCGACAAGGTCTACATCGAGATCCTGAAGTTTGTGCGGGCCGTCCAGGCAGACCCCCGCCACCAGGTACGGCAGTCGATCGACAAGTACCTCAACGACCTGGCGCAGGACCTGCAGCATGATCCCGCGATGATCGCGCGCGCAGAGGACATCAAGGCACAGGTCCTGGGCGATCCCGAGGTGCGCGAGCTCGCCTCCCGGACGTGGGGCACAGTCAAGAACGCCCTGCTGGGCGCCGTCGACGATCCCGACAGCGAACTCACCATCAAGTTCAAGGCGGCCGTGCACGATTTTGGGTCGCGGCTTGTGGACGACCCCGAGCTGGCAGGGAAGGTCAACGCCTGGATCGGCGACGCCGCGGGGTACCTGGTCCGGACCTACCGTTCGGACATCGCGGGAGTCATCACCGACACGGTGGCGCGCTGGGATGCCGAGGAAACGTCGCAGAAGATCGAACTCCAGGTGGGCAAGGACCTGCAGTTCATCCGCATCAACGGCACCGTGGTGGGGTCCCTGGCCGGCCTGGCGATCTTCACGGTGGCGCAGCTGATTTTTGGGTGACTGTCCGCAGCGGCTGTGCGACACGGATAAATTCCGAGGACTCGGAGGTTACTTTTCGCACCCCGTATTTGGGGTGCGAAAAGTAACCCCCGTAGCGGTATTTAATATGCGTGACGAAATTGCTACGCGAAGGCTTCCAGCCCCACGCCGGCAGCCTCAAGTCCTGCCCGCACCCGTGCTGCCGTCTCTATTGCGTCAGGGCTCCCGCCATGGATTCGCAGCGAGTCCGGCCGGACCGCAACCACCGTCCCGTCCACGGCCACCACTTCACCCCGGGTTGCCAGGCGGACGGCGCGCTCAACCACCGCGTCGACGTCGTGCAGGACCGCATCTTCGCGGGACAGCGGCACCAGGGTGCCGTCGGCGAGGTAGGCGCGGTCGGCGAAGGCTTCGAGGAACACGGGGTGCCCTGCCTCCTTGGCCTGCTTCAGCAGCTCCGAGCCCGGCAAGCCCAGGATGGGAAGGCCTGGATCGTAGGCGTTGACTGCTGCAACAACAGCGGAGGCCTGCTCCGCGTCGTGGACCAGAGCGTCGTACAGCGCTGCATGCGCCCTCACGTAATCCACGGAGGCACCCACGGCGTGCGCCATACCATCGAGCGCGCCCAGCTGGTACAGCACGTCACCGAACAGCTCATCGAAGCTCATACCCAGCATGCGTCGCCCATAGCCAGCCAGGTCCCGGTAGCCCAGGTGCGCGCCTACAGTTACATCCAGTTCGTACGCCGCCCGGCAGCTGTCCAGCATGGTGACGGGGTCGCCGGCGTGGAGGCCGCAGGCCACGTTGACGCTGGTGGCCAGCTGGAACATTGCCGGATCGCCTCCCGCGGTCCATGCTCCGAATGACTGGCCTACGTCAGCGTTGAGATCCAAGAATGTTGCCTTCCAGCGTCAGGTTGTCCGTCCCGGCAGCGGCGGTCAGCTCCCCGGGGATGGTGTCCGGCATCGGCCCGAACGCCTCCCGGGCGTTCTTGGCCACCGCGCGGCCCATCATGAGGTTACCGGCTCCGCCGACAACAGCCCCTATCCCGAACGGGAGGGCCCGGCCGAACAGGGCAGTTCCCTGGCGCTTGAGCAGGTTCTTGAGGAATGCCGTCTGGATTCTCTTCCGGACGCTGCCGAATCCTGGCACCACCATGGATTTGGAAAGCGCGTTGCCCCACGTGTTGGTGGGCCCGCCGGATGCCTGGCCACTGAGCGTTCCAAGGAGGGCCGTGCCCTCCTCGCCGAGCATGATGGCCATGACCATGGTGCCGGCCTTCTCCGGATTGGTGAGGCGGATGCCGTGGAGTTCAGCCAGCGAGGTTGCGTAAAGGGCCGTCGCTTCCAGGAAACCCACGGTGGCGGCGGCGGAAAGCCCAAGCGACGCCACGGTCCCGACACCGGGGACGACGGCGGTTGCTCCCACCAGGGCGCCGCCACCGGCAACCGCCCGCAGGTAGTCGCGCTCTGCGAAGTCCGCCAGTTGCGCGGCGGTTGCACGTGGATGCTTTTTCTGGAGCCGGCGGATGTAGCCAACCACCAGGGGCCGTTGGATCTGCACCGCTTTCAGGAGCATGTTGTGGACGCCGGGCTTTGGCTTGCCATCGGAATCGAACATTGCACTGTGAGCCGTTTCCTGTGCAATGCGTAGTGCGGGGTTGCTGCGCCGGGCCATGGTCACCTTCATTCAAATCGACCTGCAGCGGTAGGCTGCCGTGCTCATTCCATCCTATGTGGACAAACACTAAGCATGCTTAACTTTCAGGTCCACAGCTCCGGACTTCCCTGCCGCCGTCTACGTGTGGTCCACCTCGATGACCTGCCTGCGGGATGATCGGCCCCTCGTCGAGCTCGGCTGAGTCCGGTGCCCATCAGGCCCATCAGGCTGTTCCGCCGGCCCAGCGCCGGTCAGGAGGGCTGCTGAACCGTCGGCGTCACTTCCTGGCCTGCCCAACCTCATGAGCAGCCGGATCTGCATCCTGGACTGCGTTGCGTCCGGCGGCAGCCTCGTCGGCGCGAAGTTCTGCCTTGAAGACCTCGAAGCGGGCCAGGTGCGCGGGCCGGCGCCGCAGGACGGCCCAGGCCATACCAAGGACGACGAACCAGATGGGTGTTACCAGTAGGGCAACGAGCGTGTCCGGCTGGGTGGTCAGGGCCCAGAGGACGAAGGCGAAGAAAGCGTAGACCACCCACACGGCGGGGATGCCGCCGGGCATCTTGAACTTCGACGCCTCGTGCAGGTGAGGGCGCCGCCGCCGGAAGGAGATGTAGCTGGCCAGGATGATCGACCAGACGAAGACGAAGCAGACAGCTGACACGGTGGTCACCATTTCAAAGGCCTTGCCAACGTCCTGGCCGGCATACATGAGGACGACGCCGGAGAGCAGCAGGACGCAGGACAGGAACAGCGCGTTGCTGGGCACCTTCCTCGTGGACAGGCGGCTGAAGACGCCGGGGGCGTCGCCTTCCTGGGCGAGGCCGAAGACCATGCGGGAGGTGGAGTAGATGCCGGAGTTGGCGGAGGACATGGCCGAGGTGAGCACCACCAGGTTGACTACTGTGGCCGCTGCGCCGAGACCGGCCAGGGAGAACATCCCGATGAAGGGGCTGTGGCCTGCAGCGAACTGCGTCCACGGGGTGACGGCCATCAGGATGACCAGCGCGCCAACGTAAAAGAGCAGCACGCGGACGGGGATGGCGTTGATGGCCCTGGGCAGGGTGCGCTCGGGGTTCTTGGCCTCGGCGGCGGTGGTGCCCACCAGTTCGATGCCCACGAACGCGAACACGGCAATCTGGAAACCGGCGACGAAGCCCATGAACTCGTTGGGGAAGAACCCGCCGTGGCTCCACAGGTTGGTGAAGCTTGCCGTGCCGGCGTCGCTCTGGAAGCCGGTGAAGATCATGAAGAGACCCACGATGATCAGGCCAGCGATGGCGACGATTTTGATCAGGGCAAACCAGAACTCGGTCTCGCCGAAGGCCTTGACGGTGGCCAGGTTCAGCAGGAGCAGGATGGCTACGGTCGCCAGGCCCGGGATCCAAAGCGGCAGTGCCGGCCAGAGTTCGCGTGAGTATCCGGCGATGGCGATGACGTCCGCGATTCCGGTGATCACCCAGCAGAACCAGTACGTCCAGCCGGTGAAGAACCCTGCCCAGGGCCCCAGGAGGTCGGCGGCGAAATCGCTGAAGGACTTGTAGTTCAGGTTGCTCAGCAGCAGTTCGCCCATGGCCCGCATAACGAAGAAGAGCATGAAGCCGATGATCATGTACACGAAGATCACTGACGGCCCGGCCGCGGAGATGGTCTTGCCGGAGCCCATGAAGAGGCCGGTGCCGATCGCGCCGCCGATGGCGATGAGCTGGATGTGCCGGTTGGTGAGCTGCCGCTCCAGGTGGGGAGGCCCGCTCCGGGCTGCCGTGGCCGCGCCGTGGTTGCGGGCCGGTTCGCCGTTGGACGTAGGGGGATGAATCGCCATGAGGAACTCCATCGATAAAGCGGCATTTGGGTGCCGCAAAAGATTTGGTTCCTCCCCGCTCTGTTGTGGACCTGAGAGTTTCCGCAGCCAAAGCCGCTTGCACCGTCGGTGAGCCGGGAGCATGCCCGGCTGCTTTCCAGAGTTGCCTGTCCGCGGCGGTACATGGGCCTGAGAGTTTCCTGGGGAGGATTTGCTCCTACGGCGCCTGTTGGATGTACCGGCAGGGCTCTCCCGCCGCAGGTCGAAGGCATGTTCAGTTGGAAGCCGCGACCTTTTTGGGCCACGGCCGTCATGCAAGGGGATGGGCTCCGGCAGTGCACCGCTCCGGATACGCTGAGCCGGCCACCGACGGGGCCCGATCCCGGGGTTCAGTGTGGTGTCCGTCACGATCAAATGTCAAACCCCTCCCGACACGAAGCCGGAGCTGAAGCGCTTCGCATGCGGGATCCAGCACAAAAAGCCGCGGCCGATTTGCCACGGGCTGTTTATCCCGATACCTTGTGAGCCGAATCACCCACAATTTGAATAAGCCTTTCGAGCTGTGACGGGAGAGTCCTCCCGGCAAAACACCGGGCAGGCGCCGTAGGAGCAAATCCTCCCCAGGAATCTCTCAGGCCCACGTACCGTCACGGCGAGGCGACTCTGGAAAGTAACCGGGCTTTTGCCTGGTTCACCGACGGTGCAAGCGGTCCCCTGCCAAGAGCAGGCAACGCGGAATCTCTCAGGTCCAATACAGAGCGGGGAGGAACCCATCGCACGCCGTGCCACCCCTGGCCGGCCAGAACTGGAGTTCCTCATGACGATTCAGTCGCTTCCAACATCGTTCGTTGACCGCCATATCGGCGCGCGGCGCCAGGCCGACGTCGACACCATGCTCAAGGCCGTGGGCTACGACAGCGTGGATGGCCTCGTTGACGTTGCCGTACCCGCCTCCATCCGCCAGGAAACTGCCCTCAGGCTCACCGACGCCCTCAGCGAGGTGGAGGTCCTTGCCGAGCTCCGCCGGATCGCTGGCCGGAACAAGACCGCCGTCCAGATGATCGGCCAGGGCTACTACGACACCGTGACCCCGCCGGTGATCCGCCGCAACATCCTCGAATCCCCCGCCTGGTACACCGCCTACACGCCGTACCAGCCCGAAATTTCGCAGGGACGGCTTGAGGCACTGCTGAACTTCCAGACGATGGTGCAGGACCTGACGGCGCTCCCGGTGGCCAACGCGTCCCTCCTGGACGAAGCCACCGCAGTCGCCGAAGCCGTGCTCCTGATGCGCCGCGCCAACAAGTCCGCGGGACAGAACGCAGGGGCGAAGGACGGGAAGACGGTTCTCGACGCCGATTGCCTCCCGCAGACCATCGCCGTTGTTCTGGGCCGCGCCGAGGCCCTCGGCTTCGAGGTGGGGGTTGCCGATCTCACCAACGGACTGCCTGACGGCGACATCAACGGCGTCGTGCTGCAGCAGCCCGGCGTCTCCGGCCGGGTGTTCGACCACACCGCGGTGATCGCGGCGGCCAAGGACCGCGGTGCACTGGTCACCGTGGCTGCGGACCTGCTGTCCCTGACCCTGATCACCCCTCCGGGCGAGCAGGGCGCAGACATCGCCGTCGGTTCCGCCCAGCGCTTCGGCGTGCCGCTGTTCTTCGGCGGTCCGCACGCCGCCTACATGGCCGTCCAGAAGGGCCTGGAGCGGTCCATGCCCGGCCGCCTCGTCGGCGTGTCCAAGGACAGCGCCGGCGTTCCTGCCTACCGGCTCGCGCTGCAGA
>DATIMT010000014.1:0-15120 GCA_035475035.1 Arthrobacter sp. | reverse complement strand
GAACAGGCCGTAGGGGGTAATGGACGGGTGGTGGTTGCCCTGGGCCTGCGGAACCTCACCGGCAACGGTGGTCCTGGTGCCCTGGAAGGCGTGGACGCCGATCAGGGATGCCAGCAGCGAGGTGCGGACCACCTTGCCCTGGCCGGTCCGGTTCCGCTCAACGAGGGCCGCGAGGACGCCGAACGCCCCGTTCATGCCGGAGAGCAGGTCGGCAATGGGGACACCGACCCGCTGGGGATCGTCCGGGCCAGACCCCGTCAGGGACATCAGGCCGGCTTCGCCCTGCAGGATCTGGTCGTAGCCGCTGCGCTGGGACTCGGGCCCGTCGTGGCCAAAGCCGGTGATGGACAGGATCACCAGCCGTGGGTTGAGCTCATGCATGGCCGCGGTGGAGAAGCCCAGCCGGTCCATGACGCCGGGCCGGAAGTTCTCGATCACCACGTCCGCCCGCTCCAGCAGCCTCCGGAGCACCGCCTGGCCGTCTTCGCTCTTCAGGTCCAGGGTGATGGATTCCTTGTTGCGGTTGCAGGACATGAAATAGGTGGACTGCAGGTCATCCTCAGGGCCCACGAAGGGCGGGCCCCAGCCGCGGGTGTCATCCCCTGTGCCCGGGTTCTCCACCTTGATGACGCGGGCGCCGAGGTCCGCCAGCATCATGCCGGCATGCGGCCCGGCCAATGCGCGGCTAAGGTCGACGACAAGATGCCCGGCCAGGGGGCCTTGGGAAGTTTCGGCTGTGCTCATGTGCTGGGTTTCCTTTCTAAAGTACGGCGCCGGCTGCAGTGGCGGCTAGAGCCAGCCGGGGACCACCAGCGCCAGCCAGGCCAGGACTGGGCCGGCCACGATGACGATTCCGCTGTAGCCCAGGATCCGCTTGTAGAACTGGTCCTTGTCCACGCCTTCCGGCGCGTTGGCAAGCACCAGCGCGCCGTTGGTGGAAAACGGTGAGACGTCAACGATGGTGGCGGAGACGGCAAGGGCACAGATGACGCCGACGGCGCCGATCTCACCGGTGGAGAGGAACGGCACGGCCAGCGGGATGAGCGCTGCCAGGATGGCAGTGGAGGAGGCAAAGGCGGACACTACGGCGCCGATGAAGCAAATGATGAGGGCGGCCAGGAGCGGCATACCCATTCCCGCAACCCCGCTGGAGACGAATTCGATGGTGCCGGCTTCTTCCAGCACTCCGACGAACGTCAACATGCCGCAGATCAACAGCACGGTGGACCAGCTGATCTTGTTGATGGCGCCCTTCTGGGCGGCGGGTGAAACCAGGGCCAGGACGATGGCGATGGTGATGGACACGAAGCCGACGTCCATCTTGAAGCCGAGGGCCACGACGGCAAGCACGATCAGGCCGGCAATGGTGACCAGCTGCGGAATCCGCTGCGAGCGCTCCTTGGTGGCCGCAACGCCGTCGCCGGCCGGGTCCCGGGGACCGTACATGCCGGAGCCGAAGCCCTTGAAGGGTACGTCGCCGGCGCCCGCCTTGGCGCCGACGCTGACGGCCATCCTTGCCTCAGCTGCCTGCTCCACGAAGTGGCCCACCTTGGAGGACAGGAGATTCCTGCCGCCCAGGACCACGAAGAGCACAAGGGCAATAACCAGGTTGAAGATGAAGCTCGACAGGAACAGCGCGGTGGGGCTGAAGGCCAGGTCCGTCTTGGCGAGGATGCCGTTGACGGTGACACCGTAGACGGCGATGGGCGAGAAGCCGCCGGCCTGGGCGCCATGGATCACCATCATGCCCATCAGCAGCGGGCTGATCTTGTATTTGCCGGCGAAGCTGAGGGCGATGGGGGCGATGATGGCGACGGCGGCGGGAGACAGCGCACCTACCGCGGTGATCACGGCGGTGATGGCGAACATAACCCAGGGGATGAGGGCGACGCGACTGCCCACCAGGCGGACGGCCCCGCGGACCAGCAGGTCGATGGTGCCGTTGTTCTGCGCAATGGCGAACAGGTACGTGACGCCGACGATCGTCAGGAAGAGACCGCCCGGGAAGTTGGCCAGGATTTCATTGGTGGACATGCCGAGCACCAGGGCGCCCAGCAGGAAGGCGCCCACAAACGCGAGCGCACCCATGTTGAGGGGCAGGACGGTGGCAAGCAGGAACATCGCCGCCAGGATGATGATCGATAAGACAGGAGCGGACATCGTTGGTCCTCCGGTTGGGGAAAAAGAATGTGACGTGGGTTACTGGCTCACTGGACTAGCCTCTTAGACAGTGAGTCTATCTGTCAATAGATGAAGGAGGTATTCTGATCCTTACGACCCAAGGGAGGGCTTTGTGGAGAAGACGGCACGGCTGGGCTTGGAACGCGTTACGCGGCCACGGCTGTACGAGCAGCTTGTAGAGCAGATTCTCGCCTACATCGAGTCCGCCCAGCTCCGCCCCGGCGACCTCCTGCCGGCGGAGCGCGACCTCGCCGAACGGCTGGGCGTGTCCCGCGCCACCCTGGCCCAGGCCCTGGTGGCCCTGGAAGTGCTCGGCGTCATCGACGTCCAGCACGGCACCGGCGCGGTCCTGGCCCGGCGGCCCAGCGTTGCCTCGGTCATCAAAGGCCTGCGCGAGCACCAGAGCCGGCTGCCGGAAATCGTGGAGGCGCGGAGCACCCTGGAAGTGAAGCTTGCAGCCCTCGCCGCGGACCGCCGGACCGATCAGGACCTCGCCGCCATCGACGCCGCCCTGGACGTCATGGCGAAGGAAATCAACGACGGCGACCGCGGCACCCACGGCGATGAGCTCTTCCACCAGGCCATCACCGCGGCGGCACACTCCTCCGTCCTGGCACAGCTCATGGCCTTCATTGCCGAGATGATCCTGGAAACCCGGATGGAATCCTTAAGCCAGCCCGGCCGGCCCGAACAGTCCCTGGCGTCGCACCGGAAAATCGCCGATGCCATCCGCGCCCAGAACGCGGAGGCGGCCGCGAACGCCATGCTGGCGCACATTGAGCTTGTCTCGGACGTGGAGCTGCTCCGCTAGCAGCCAAGCACTCGGCGGAAACGATTCCCAGCCTGAATGACCGGGCCCCGTTCCCAGCGCGGCAGCTGTATACGGCCCCGTCACCAAACTGCCGGACGGCGGGGCTAGAAAGTGCCCGTGTTCGATCCTGCAGTGCCGGCGATGGCCAAACCGATGATGAGCAGCAGCCAGATGGCCCCGTAGCCCAAGAGGCACAGGTAGCCCAGCACCAGGCCGGTGATGGACATCCCCCTCCCGGACGGTTCGCGCCGGAGTGCCAAGTGGCCGGTAATGATGGCGGCCAGCTGCGGAAGCAACAGCCAGCCCGTGATCACCGACGCAATACCGCAGACCATGCTGGCGATGCTCAGGGTTTTCGGTTCCACCGTGCCGTAATAGGACGGCTGGCCAAAGTGCGGCTGCCCGTACAGCGCTGGGTTGTGCTGGGCCGGGTTGTATTGCGGCCGGCCGTACTGGGGCTGCCCGTAAGAGGACCCCTGCCCGTACTGTGCCGGCGGCTGGTAGCTGGGCCACGGCGAACCGTTGCTCTCGTAGTCAGGTCCCTGGGATGGCTGGTTACTCATGATTTCTCCCCTGCGAATCTGGCTACAGCCTACTTCAGTGCAGGACCAGCCGTATGGCCAGGATTAGCATGAGCACGCCAATGGCCGCATCGATCCACCGCCAGGTGCGTGGACTCCTGAGCACTCCCGCCAGCGCCCTTGCCCCGTACCCCAGCGCGGAGAACCAGAGAACGCTTCCGGTGACTGCACCAGCGGCAAAGACCCATCGCAGGTCAGCGCCCTGCTGGTTGGCAAGGCTGCCCAGCAGCACCACGGTGTCCAGGTAGACATGCGGATTGAGGAAGGTCAGGGCCGCCGTGGTGGCGATCACCGTGTTCTTGGACCTCGGTGCCTGCTCGACCAAGGCCGAGGGTTTTACCGCCGCCAGGAAGGAACGCACCGCGAACCACAGCAAATAGGCGGCTCCAGCCCAGCGAAGGACTTCCAGCGCCTCGGGGAAACGGGTGACCAGCGCCCCGATGCCGGCGGTTCCGCCCACGATCAGCAGGGCGTCACCGGTCATGCAGACGGCCACCACCGCACCAATATGCTCCCGCCGGATTCCCTGGCGCAGCACGAAGGCATTTTGGGCGCCGATCGCGACGATCAGTGCCAGCCCGGTCAGCATTCCCGTTATTCCTGCAGTCCACATGGAACGACCGTAGGATCCATGCCAGTACGCAGGCAAATAAATGATTCTGCAGCATCATTAGAATGTCTTCATGAACCTCGAGCACCTGAAAGCCCTCATTGCCGTCATCGATGAAGGAACATTCGAGGCAGCTGCGGACTTGCTCCGGATCACACCATCCGCGGTGAGCCAGCGCATTAAGGCGTTGGAGGCTTCCGTAGGCCAGGTGCTGGTGCGCCGCAGACTGCCCTGCACTGCCACCGATGCCGGCACATTGCTTTTGCGGATGGCGCGCCAGGTGCAGGTGCTGGAGGCGGAGACGTCGGCAGCACTGGGCTCCGGATCACCCGCCAGGGCCCAACTGCCCGTGGCCGTCAACGCCGACTCGCTGGCCACCTGGTTTGTCCCGGTCCTGCACCAGGCCGCCGCGTGGGAGGACTCGGCCCTCAATCTCCACGTTGAGGACCAGGGCTACAGCAGCCAACTGCTCCGCGACGGCGAGGTGATGGGCGCCGTGACCTCGGACCCCGTCCCGGTGAGCGGGTGCAGGGTGGAGCTCCTGGGTTCGATGCGCTACGTCCCGGTGGCCGCCCCCGCGCTCAGCCGCAGATTTTCCGGCTCCGGCAGTGTGGACTGGGCCGCCATGCCGGTCCTGAAATTCAATACGAAAGACACCCTGCAGCAGCAGCTGCTCACGGTGAAGACCGTGCGGCAGCTTCCTCCCACGCACACCGTCCCTTCGTCACAGGGATTCCTGGCAGCCGTCAAAGCCGGCCTGGGCTGGGGCATGATTCCGGAGCTCCAGCTGACGGATGAGCTGGAGTCCGGCACCCTGGTCCGGCTCGAGGACGGGGCCCACCAGGATGTGGCCCTCTACTGGCAGGCATGGACCCTCGATTCGGAACGGCTCAACCGGATCACCGCCGCGGTCCACCGGGCCGCCAGGGACCGGTTGCGGCCCGGAGATGCGCGGGAAGCTAATGGCCCAAGTAGGGCAGGATATAGACGGCAAAAATAACGAAGGCCGCCAGCAGGGCCAGCTTTCCGCCGCTGGTACCGCCATGCTGCTGCGCTTTGCCGTTCCGGCCGCGGCGGCCGGATCCTGCGGACACCACGCGGGAGGACCCTGCCGGTGTTCCTGCCTTCTGCGCTGCGGGATGTCCTGGCTTTGATCCTCCCGGGGGCAGTGCACGGCCGGCTGGGTGATGGGACCTGCTGCGGCTTGGGCCCAGTATGTCGGGGGACCCGGTTTTCCCCTGAATTACTGCGGGGCCCGTGGGCGGCAGGGCTCCGGCCGGGCGGACCACGGTCCCGGGACGAACGCTGCGCAGGGCGGTAATGCCAGGCTCCTGCTCATGGGTCAACTGCTGCCCCAGGTGCGCGTACAGGCCGACGACTGTTTGCTGGTCCAGCACCGCCGGCAGTGCCTCGATGGCTCCCACCACCCGTTGGGAACCGGCCACGGCAACGTCAGAGTCGGTCACTCCGAAGAGGTCCGGCTGCGCCGCCATGCAGATGAGTGGACGCACCAGCCTGCGGTGCGGCGGGGCCATCACCGAGGCCACGGCAGCGCACTGGGCGAGGGCCCCTTCCACTGCCTGGGTCCGTGCAAACCGGCCCTGCCATAGCACTCCGGAAGCCACCCGGACCTCGCCTGTCCAGTTCTTCGAAGCGACCACCACCACGCCGCCGGGGCCCACCAGGACGTGGTCAAGGTTCGCTTTGGGGCGGCCGGGCCAGTGGACGTCGTGGAGCACGTACCAGCCGCGCGGGACCAGTTCGCTGAGCTTCTCTGCCACCACCCGCTCCCCCACGGCACCGACGTCCCACGCCTTCGTGGAACATTCGGCCTGGTCAAGTTGGCGCTTTAGCCGGGCAACGCGCTCGGCAGCCAGCCTGGACTGCTCTGCTGCCCTGTCTCCTGCCCCCATTGGACGTCCCCGTTTCCTTACCGGACAGGACGACGGCGGCGGCCCGCCGTCGTCCGTTCCTTTCGGTTTTTTCATGGAATTTTTTGAAAGGTAGCAGGACGCCAAAGGGCCGGTATATAGGTACTTTCCCGGCCTGGTACTCAGGTGGACTACTTGCTTGACCGCGTCATTGCGTGTCACAGGGTCCGGATTTTGGGCGGGTCGTTTGGACTCCCGCCAGGTTCTGGCATGCTGGAGCCATGGCTAGCCGCGCGGGCACAGTTGCCCAACCCCAGGACCTTGTTGACATCACTGCGCTCCTTGACGCGTACTACGACATTGCGCCGGACCTGGGGGACCCCGGCCAGCGTGTGGTGTTTGGCACCTCGGGGCACCGGGGCTCCAGCCTCAAGGCGTCTTTTAACGAACAGCACATCGTGGCCATCACCCAGGCGATCGTGGAATACCGGGCCGCGCAGGGCGTCACCGGCCCGCTGTTCCTGGCCAAGGACACCCACGCGCTGAGCGAACCCGCGCAGAATTCCGCCCTGGAGGTGCTTGCCGCCAACGGCGTCCAGGTCCTCGTCGACGCCCGGCACGGCTACACCCCCACCCCGGCGCTGAGCCACGCCATCCTCACCTACAACCGGAACGCGGCGCCGGGAGCCCCGCAGGCCGACGGCATCGTGGTGACCCCCAGCCACAACCCCCCGGGTGACGGCGGCTTCAAGTACAACCCCCCGCACGGCGGCCCAGCGGACTCGGACGCCACCGGCTGGATCGCCAACCGGGCCAACGAACTGCTGGAGAACGGGCTGCGCGGGGTGAAGCGGATCCAACTGGCTGAGGCCCAGGCCGCCGAGACCACCGGCAAGTTCGACTTCCTGAGCAGCTATGTAGATGACCTTCCGTCCGTCCTGAACCTGGACGCAATCCGCAATGCCGGCGTCCGGATTGGTGCCGACCCCATGGGTGGCGCGTCGGTGGATTACTGGGGCGAGATCGCCGAGCGCCATCACCTGGACCTCACCGTGGTGAACCCCACCGTGGACCCGCAGTGGGCCTTCATGACCCTGGACTGGGACGAGAAGATCCGCATGGACTGCTCCTCGCCGTCGGCCATGGCGTCACTGATCCAGCGGATGTCAGACGCCGCAGCCTCCGGCCAGCCCGCTTTTGACATCGCGACGGGCAACGACGCCGACGCCGACCGGCACGGCATCGTAACGCCTCTTGTTGATGGGGTGGGCGGTTTGATGAACCCAAACCACTACCTCGCCGTCGCCATCGACTACCTCTACCGCAACCGCAGTGGCTGGAACCCCGCCTCAGTAGTGGGCAAGACCCTGGTGTCCTCCTCGATCATCGACCGGGTGGCCGGGAGCCTTGGCCGCAAGCTCGTTGAGGTTCCGGTGGGCTTCAAGTGGTTCGTTCCGGGGCTGCTCTCCGGTGAGGGTGCTTTCGGCGGCGAGGAATCCGCCGGTGCTTCCTTCAACAAGCTGGACGGCAGCGTGTGGACCACCGACAAGGACGGGATCCTGCTGGCCCTGCTGGCCTCCGAGATCACGGCCGTCACCGGCAAATCCCCATCCCAGCTCTATAAGGGCCTCACGGACCAGTTCGGCGCCCCCGTCTACGCGCGCATCGACGCCGCCGCCACGCGGGAGCAGAAGGCGAAGCTGGGCAAGCTCTCCGCTGCGGACGTGACCGCCACGGAACTGGCCGGCGAGACGATCACCGCCAAGCTCACCGAGGCCCCCGGCAATGGCGCGCCCATCGGCGGCCTGAAGGTGGTCACTGAAAACGCCTGGTTCGCGGCCCGCCCGTCCGGCACCGAGGACGTCTACAAGATCTACGCCGAGTCCTTCAAGGGCGAGGAGCACCTGAAGCAGGTGCAGGCAGAGGCCAAGGCACTGGTGGACAGCGTCATCGCCTAGCTCTTCTCCTGGCTCCACAGCCGGAGGACGCGCCTGATGGTGTGGTCGCCGCCGGGAGCCATGTCCACCAGGGCGACGCGGTCAAGCACGACGGCGTCACCCGGGTGGAGGCGCTTGCAGCCGTGGTGTGAGACGTGGGGCCGGTAGCCGGCGAGCGTGTGGCGTGGGGTGAGGATCCTGCCTCCCACCTCCGCCACCACCTGAACCAGCCGTTCATGCAGTTCCTGCAGGGCTGGGTGCGGGTCCACCAAGTTCACGGGGACGGATCCGTTGCGGCCAAAGGCGGCGTCCTGCCCCACGGTCAGCGGAATGCCCAGGGCCGCGGAAGCCGGCGCCTCGGCGAGTCCGGCGATGCGTTCGGCGGGGTTGGCACCCGCTGTGTTGCCGGCGTCGAACCTCACCAGCGTGACGTGCAGCGGCCAGTCCGTCCGCGGAAAAACCTGGCGGTCCGCCACCGGCTCGACGAACACCACGAAAATCAGGTTCCGCATCGGCATACGCCCAGTCTCCCACCTGCCCCTTTAAACACCGATGCTCCATCACTTTTGGTCCCCATTCGGGCTGAATAAGGACCAAAAGTGATGGAGCATCCGGGGGTTAGACGGTCCGGACGGCCTCGTCGTAGGAGAATTTGGGCTTTGCCTCGCCCCAGGCTTCCTCACCGGGCTGGCCGATGTTGACCACCAGGAAGCTCTTCTGGTCGCCGGCCGGGAAGAAGGCGGCGTCGATTGCGTTGAAGTCGGCGCCGGTCATCGGGCCCGCGGCGAAGCCCAGCGAGCGGACGGCCAGGATGAAGTATCCGGCCTGCAGGTGTGCATTGTTGTTGCCGGTGGCGGCGGCGAGTTCCGGGTCGGCGTCGTACATGGCCTTGGGGGCGTTGTAGCCGGGGAGGAAGCTGTCCCACTTGCCGGCCCAGTCGGTGTCGTAGCTGAGGATGGCCACCAGCGGGGCGGCGGCCGTCTTGGCGCGGTTGCCCTTGGAAAGTGCATCCACCAGGGTGGCGCGGGTCTCGGCCGAGCGGACGTAGGTCACGCGCAGCGGCTGGGAGTTGAAGGCGGTGGGGCCGAACTTGGTGAGTTCGTAGATGGCCTGGGCCTGCTCCTCGGTCACCTCGCCGCTGAAGGAGTTGGCGGTGCGGGCCTGGGCGAAGATGGCGTCCACGGCCGCCGAATCGATAACCGCTTCTTCATGGGCAATGGTCATTGGCTTACCTTTCGCTGCGCCGCCCGCCTGCCGGGGTGGCCTCTGATGCTTTCCATAGTTGCAACTTCAACTGCTTTCGTCCTCTTCCCGTGACGCCGGGTGACCTTGGCCACAGCGGGCCGGTACAAAACTTGGCGGTATCCTGAAGCCAGTTGATCTTCGCCCCCTCGCGGCACCCCCCTGAAAGGCATTCCTTCCCATGAGCATGCTCGGAATCACATGGAAGCTGCACGGCAACGGCAAAACCATCAAGCCCGGCCAGGTAGTGGCTCCGGACGAGCGTTTGGCGTGGCCCCTGACCATTGGCGTGGGCATGCAGCACGTGGTGGCCATGTTCGGCGCCACCTTCCTGGTCCCGATCATCACCGGGATGCCGCCCGCCACCACGCTGTTCTTCTCGGGAATCGGCACGCTGCTGTTCCTGGTTGTCACCAAGGGCCGGGTGCCCAGCTACCTGGGCTCAAGTTTCGCCTTCATCGCGCCCATCACGGCCTCGCAGGCGCAGTTCGGCATTCCCGGCGCCCTGGGCGGCGTGGTGCTTGCCGGCGCCACCCTGGCCCTGGTGGGTGCCGTGGTGCAGAAGTTCGGTGCCGGCTGGATCAACCGGCTGATGCCGCCCATCGTTACCGGCGCCATCGTGGCGCTGATCGGCTTGAACCTTGCCCCCGCCGCGAAGCAGAACTTCGATGCCGCCCCCATCACCGCCCTGGTCACACTGGTCACCATCATCCTGGTCAGCGTCCTGTTCCGCGGGATCCTGGGAAGGCTCAGCATCCTGGTGGGCGTGGTGGTGGGCTATCTGGTGGCCATGCTCCGCGGCGAGGTCAAGTACGACAAGATGGACGCCGCAGCCTGGGTGGGCCTGCCGCACTTCCAGGCCCCCGAGTTCCACATCGGCGTCCTGGGCCTGTTTGTCCCGGTGGTCCTGGTGCTGGTGGCGGAAAACATCGGGCACGTAAAGTCCGTGGCCGCCATGACGGGGCAGAACCTCGACGGCGTTTCCGGGCGCGCACTGCTGGCCGACGGTGCCGCCACCGTGCTGGCCGGGCTCGGCGGCGGATCGGGTACCACCACCTACGCGGAAAACATCGGTGTCATGGCAGCCACCAAGGTCTACTCGACGGCGGCATACTGGGTGGCCGGCATGTTTGCCATCCTGCTCAGCTTCTCGCCCAAGTTCGGCGAATTGATCGCTACCGTCCCGGCCGGGGTGCTGGGCGGCGCCGCCACCATGCTGTACGGCATGATCGGCATCCTTGGCGTGAAGATCTGGGTGCAGAACAAGGTGAACTTCTCCAACCCGGTCAACCTGACCACCGCCGCCGTCGCCCTGATCATTGGGATCGCGGACTACACCTGGACCATCGGTGACCTGAAGTTCACCGGCATCGCCCTGGGTTCCGCTGCAGCCCTGGTGATCTATCACGGCATGAAGGCCATCGCCCGCGCACGCGGAACGGTGGCCGAACCCGAAACCGAGCCGGGCGTGCTGCCTCCCGCCGCCAAGGCGGCAATGAAGGCCGCGGCGAAGCGTTCGCCCAAAAAGCGCTAAGCCACTCTGTCTGTCCCCGCCTCCGGCTCGAGCCCCCGCTGCACCAGGGAGGCCACGGCGGCGCCGGAAACCCTTCTGGCCGGATGTCGTGGCGGGAAGGGACCGGGACTCCCAAGGCCGAACACCGGGCCGGGCAGCGGCCGCTTCGCCGCCAGTTCGTCGTCGGATTGGTGGGGCCGCATCCGTTTCAGCGCCCAGGGCACGAAGTACTGCTTCGCCCAGACCAGGTCCTCTGCCCGGGCCTGGGTCCATCCGTGGACGGGAAGCGGCCGGGGCTGGAGCGGCTTGAGCGTGTGCGGGACACCCAGGGCGTTGAGCGTGGCCACGGCCACCGAGTGGTGGCCCAGCGGGGACAGGTGCAGCCGGTCCAGATCCCACATCAGTGCATGGTGAAGCTCCGGCAGGCACCAGAGGTCAACCATGATGGCGTTGTGCCGGGCCCCGATCCTGTGGAGATGCTCGTTGTAGATGGCCACGCGCCCGCGGATTTTGCCAAAAACCGGGGTGTTCCCCCAATCGGGGCCGGCGTAAAGCAGCACCGTGGCACCGGTTCCGGCCAGGACGCCCACGGCCTCGTCAATTTTCTCTGCCAGCTTGTCCGGGTCGCCATGACGGAAGATGATGTCATTGCCACCGCCGGACATGGCAATCAGGTCGGGCTTCAGCGCCAGGGCCGGTGCCAGTTGCCTGTCGAGGATCTGCCGCAGCAGCATGCCGCGGACGGCCAGGTTGGCGTACGCGAAATCGGGCTGCCCTTCGGCCAGTTCCTCAGCCACCCTGTCCGCCCAGCCCCGGAGTCCGCCCAGGCTGTGGGGCTCGGGGTCGCCGATTCCTTCGGTATAGGAGTCCCCCAGCGCCACGAACCGGTGCCAGGGGTGCCGGGCCGGTTCATCCGCGATGGGGCGCAGTTCCTGCTTCTCGACGGTCATGCCGTCCTCCCTTCTGCAGCACGCGGGGGTTCCTTCCCCGCCGCTGCATCCTTCCGGGGCGACTTTCCGGTTGGAAAGTTCCGCCCCGCCGCCGACGGGCGCGGGAGTTCCGCGACGCCGTCGTACGTTTCCTGCCGCAGCCCGGAGGGTTGCCCCGGGCTGCCGATGCCGCCGGGGGCCACGACACTCAGTGCCGCGTCCCGGAGGTCCAGTTCGTGGTGCAGCGCCTGTGTCTGCAGGAACTGCAGCGCACCCTCCCGGGTGAGTCCGTATTCGTTCATCAGGCTGCGAACGGCGAGGTCCACCAGGACCAGGGAGCTTTGGACGACGGCGAGGCCCGCCGTCGTTTCGGCGCGCTCGGCCACCCTGGCCACCACCCGCAGGGCCCGCTCCAGCTCACGGGCGTAGCTTTGGCTGCGCACCAGGTCGTCGCTGGTGAAGGCATGTGGGGAGGAGGCATAGAAGTTGACGGCGGCACTGGTTCCGCCCTCGGACAATATCGGGATCGAGATCAACGACTGCACGCCGTGGCCGGCTGCGACACTGGAATATCCTGGCCAGCGCCGGTCCCGGTTGAGGTCGGAAACCAGGACAAGCTCGCCGCTGCGCATGGCTTCCATGAGCGGCCCGTCGGCAAACGAGCACTGTTCCCGGTTGGCCTCACTGGCCTGCTCGGTGCTGGCCGCTATGGTGCGCCCCATTCCACGACGGATCAGGGTAGCGGCCCAGCCGATGCCGCGGCGTTCACCCTTGATGTCCGTCATCAGGTCATGGGTGACTTCCCAGAGGTAGCTTTCAACATCCTTGCTGTCGAACACCGGCTCCGGGGCAACTGGAAGCGGTCCCCAGCCAACCTGCTCCGTGTGATCAGCGGCCATGCTCCAGCCCTGCTATCAGCGATCCGGCCCACTGCAAAACCCGTGGTCTAAGAATACGACCCTTCACCGCCTTCGTGGGGAAAGTCGGTGAAACAAGGGGGATTTGGGTGCTTTGGCACGGACGGCGCGCCGGTGTCCCTTTCGCCGGCACCCCCGCGCAGTAGCATCGGGAGAGGGGAACGGGCGAATACTCCCTGTTGGCTTGGGTACCTGTCCTTGAGCAAGGGTCTTGGGAGCATCCATGCCTGCACGGAAACGAGCAATGGAAAGAGGAGCTTTATGCGGGAGCCGGGCACCAGCGAGCACACTTCAGAAGCGGATGCAGCCGCAAGCGATGGGGAAGTGGAAGCGGGCGCTGCGGAGCCGTCAGCGGAACTGGACGTCAATTTCGACGAGCAGTTCTTCGCGGCCAGGCCAAAGGCTTTACGGCCCATCGCGCGCCGGCGCCAGTTCGTCGGCAGCAGGCCGTCCTTCGAGTTCGACGGGCGGAATGCCGCCTACGTGGACTGGCTCCGGAACCAGGCCATGCTTGGCGATGCGAACACGCTCGCGCGGCAGCTGTCCGGCCAGGCCAGCATGTGGCAAAACTCCTACGCCCATCCCAACCCGCGGGCCGCCGTCGAACGCGCCTCCGTGTGGTTCACCGCCTACCCGCTGTCCTTCATTACCCCCACCGGCCAGTCGTTCCTTTCTGCCCTGGGCGATCCGGCCATGTGGAAAGCTTTCCGCGAAATCGGGATCCGCGGGATCCACACCGGCCCCGTGAAGCTTGCCGGCGGCATCAGTGGCTGGTCCCACACGCCCAGCGTGGACGGACACTTCGACCGCATCAGCATGGCGATCGATCCCGTGTTCGGCACCGAGGAAGAGTTCCGCCGGATGTGCGAGGTGGCCGCCGAGCACGACGGC
Source organism: Arthrobacter sp. (assembly GCA_035475035.1). Classification (GTDB taxonomy): domain Bacteria; phylum Actinomycetota; class Actinomycetes; order Actinomycetales; family Micrococcaceae; genus Arthrobacter. Next base: position 1,637 of record DATIMT010000014.1, on the reverse strand, counting down.
ACGGTGATTGACGACATCGTCCCGGGCCACACCGGAAAGGGTGCCGACTTCCGCCTGGCCGAAATGAACTTCCGGGACTACCCCGGGATTTATCACATGGTGGACATCCCCGAGGAGGACTGGAACCTGCTCCCGGACGTTCCCGAGGGGGCGGACTCAGTCAATCTCAGCCTCGACTCGGAGCAGGCACTGCAGAAGGCCGGCTACATCATCGGCCGGCTGCAGCGGGTCATTTTCTACGAACCCGGGGTGAAGGAAACCAACTGGAGCGCCACCCGGCCCATCGTGGATACGACCGGGAAGACCCGCCGCTGGGTCTACCTGCACTATTTCAAGGCAGGCCAGCCCTCCATCAACTGGCTGGACCCCACGTTCGCCGGAATGCGGCTGGTGGTGGGCGATGCCCTGCATTCGCTGGTGGACCTGGGCACCGGGGCGCTGCGCCTGGACGCCAACGGCTTCCTGGGCGTGGAAAAGAGCGCCGAGGAGCAGCCCGGATGGTCCGAAGGGCACCCCCTGTCCGAGGCCGCCAACCAGCTCATCGGGTCCATGATCCGCAAAGTGGGCGGGTTCTCCTTCCAGGAGCTGAACCTGACCATCGATGACATCAAGGCAACCTCCGAAGCAGGCCCGGACCTGTCCTACGACTTCATCACCCGCCCTGCGTACCATTACGCCCTGGTCACGGCCGACACCGAATTCCTGCGGCTGACCCTCCGCCTGTCGCAGGAAATCGGCGTGGACCAGGCCTCGCTGGTGCATGCGCTGCAGAACCACGACGAACTCACCTACGAGCTCCTGCACTTTGCCGCGGGGCACCGGGACGAGATGTTCGAGCTCAACGGCGAGGAACTCACCGGCGCGCAGCTGGCCGAACAGGTCCAGCAGACCCTGCGGGAGCGCCTGACCGGCGAAAACGCCCCCTACAATGCCGTCTTCACCACCAACGGCATCGCCTGCACCTCGGTGAGCTTCATCATGGCCGCCTTGGGGATCAAGGACCCGTCCGCAATAACCCCCGAGCAGGAAGCCGAAGTCCGGGACGTCCACCTGCTCCTGGCCATGTACAACGCCCTGCAGCCGGGTGTCTTCGCACTTTCCGGCTGGGACCTCACAGGCATTATGGCCCTGGACCGCAGCAGCGTCCGGGAACTCACCTCGCAGGGCGATACCCGCTGGATCAACCGCGGCGCCCACGACCTCATGGGAACCAGCCCGGACGCCACCACCTCATCGGCCGGGATGCCGCGGGCCCGCAGCCTGTACGGGTCGCTGCCGGAACAGCTGCAGAACCCCGACTCGTTCGCGCGCCGGCTGCAGGGGATCCTCGCGGTACGTGAAGACAACGGGATCGCCACCGGTACGCTGCTCGATGTCCCGCAAGTGTCCAACCGTGGAGCACTGGTGCTGGTCAACCGGTTGAAGGACGGAGCCCTGCAGGTCACCGTGCTCAACTTCTCCGCTCAGGACATCGCCGGCAGCATCCAGTCCAACGAGCTGCCGTCCGGTGCCAACGTCAAGGACCTGTTCAGCGGCGAAACCGTGGGGCAGGTGGATGACCTGCATAGCTTCTTCCTGGAACTGCCCGCCTATGGCGGAACTGCGCTGTTGCTGACCGAAGCGCCGGAGCCGGACGC
>DATIMT010000013.1:0-21821 GCA_035475035.1 Arthrobacter sp. | reverse complement strand
GTTTGGAGGACGGCCGCCGTGTTGGTGCTGGAAGGATCGCTGCTAGCTCCGTTCAGCGCGCGGAACACGGACGAGTACCGGGCCCAGGCGGTCAGGCGAAAGAGTCACCCGCAATGCCTGGCCCGTGGACTCCACGGTGCCTCCCGGCCCGGCCACCGAAGCTTCGTCCAAGGCGAACTCGGTGGGGTTGAGTTCAAGCACGGCAGGCCCGTTTGCGGAACCGTCAACGAAGGCCACTACTTCGGAGCCCCGGTCCACCCAGCGGACCCAGGAGTCATCCTGGCTGCCGGCCGGTGCGCCAGCCAGCGGAAGTGCTCCCACCAGGTACGGCTTTGCCGTTGCCATCCACTGCCCCAGGCCGGTCAGGGCCTGGCGCTGGATCTCGGGAATGGTGCCATCAGCCTGCGGCCCCACGTTCAGCAGGAAATGGCCGCCGCGGGAGACGACGTCGGTCAGGTGGCGTGCCAGCTGCGGACCCGTCAGCGACTGTTCCGGCCCTTCCACCTGGTTGTACCCGAACGAGAACCCGACGCCGCGGCAGTTCTCCCACTGCGCTTCCGACTCCGACTGGACGGAATGCTCGTACTCGCTGGTTGCATAGTCCTTGTGGGTTTCCCCCCAGCGGTCATTGACCACACCCTCGGGGTTGACCGAGTAGAAATGCTCGAACAATCTGCCCAGACCGTGCTCGCCAAAGTGCTTGCCGGCGTCGGGCCATTCAATGTCGTTCCAGAGGATGTGGGGCCGGTATTTGTCCACCAGGTCCACGACGTGCCCGTAGGCGTACGCGGCATATTCGGCATCCTTGGGGCGGGATGAGCCGTGGACGCTTTCGCTGGTGAGGTGCGGCGGAAGATGGCGCACATGCCAGTCGAGTCCCCCGGAGTAGTACAGCCCCAGCTTCAGCCCACGGTCCGTGACGGCCTTGGCGATTTCCCCGATCAGGTCTTTCCCGGGCCCGCGGTGCACCGTATTCCGCTCCCCCGTTCCGGGGGCATCCCACAGGGCAATGCCGTCATGGTGCTTGGTGGTGGGAACGACGTAGTCTGCACCGGCGAATCGGAACAGCTCCACCCAGTCGGCGGGATCGAACTGCTCGGCCTTCCACTGGTCCAGGAAGGCGTCGTAGTCTTCGCCGTCGAAAGTTTCCTTATGGTGCTGCTGGGCGGGACTGCCGTGAATGCGGATGGTGTTGTAGTACCACTCCGCATATGGGTTGTGGGTGAACCATTCCTTGTCGTCGTCTATGGTGCCCAGGGCTCCGATCGGCTCGGCCCAGGCGGGGACGGAGTAGGCGCCCCAGTGGATAAAGATGCCGAAGGGGGCGTTCTGGAACCACTCCGGCATGGGCCGGGACAGCTTCTTCCACTCTTCAGGGCTGGCCATGGCGTCAGTCATGTTGCACTCCAATTCTTGGGATCGGGAAACTTATGGAATCTGAAAGGAACTCTTGGCCTGAGGACGGTCAGCGGCCACCAAATCCGCCCATGCTCACGCCCTTCACCAACTGGCGTTGGAGGAGGATGACCACAAGGAGGCTGGGAATCACGGCGACGGTTGCGGCTGCCATCAGCGGCCCCCAGTCGGTTCCGCGTTCCCCGGAAAACATGGAGAGCCCCAGTGGAATGGTGGCCTGTGAGACGTCATTGATGACGATCAGCGGCCAAAGGAAACTGCTCCAATAATCGATGAAGCTGAAGACGGCCACGACGGCAAGCGGCGCGCGGACCAACGGCAGGATGACGCTCCACAGGATCCGGATTGAACCTGCACCGTCAATCCGGGCCGCCTCTTCGAACTCAACCGGCAGGGAAAGAAGAAACTGGCGGATAAGGAAGGCACCGAACGCGCCGAAGGCAAAGGGGACGACGAGTGCCGGCAGCGAATTCACCAGGTCCAGCTTGTTCATCATGATGTAGAGCGGAATCACCAGGACTTCCTGGGGCAGCACCAACGTTCCGAGGAAGACGAGGAACAACTTGTCCCGGTGCTTGAACTGCAGCCGGGCGAAAGCGTAGGCGGAGAGCAATGACACCACGGTGGTCAGCACTGCCCCGGAGACGGACACCAGGAAACTGTTGATGATCACCCGCCCGAACGGAATAGCGGTCCACGCGGTGACGTAGTTCGACCACTCCACCCGTGAAGCCAGGAAACTGGAACCCGTGGAGAATATTTCGGAGGTGGGCTTCAGCGACGTGGCGAACATCCAAAGGAACGGGAAGAAGAAGGCAAGCCCCACCAGGATGACCCCGATCCGGCTGATCCAGCGGCCCGTTCGCCTCCTGGTTCGTACCGACGTGGTGCGCCGCCGGTGGGGAAGGCGCTTGTCTGCGTCCGGTTGGGCGAGCGTTTCAGTTGTCATAGTTGACCAACCTCTTTTGCTGCGAGAACTGCAGGGCCGTGATGAGCATGACGATCACAAACAGGGCCCAGGCCAGGGCCGACGCGTAGCCGAGCTTGTCGAAGGAAAAACCGTTGCGGTAGAGGTAGAGGACAATCGTGTTGGTGGAATCACCGGGACCGCCGAGCGTCAGCAGGTATGGCTGGGTGAACACTTTGAACGAGCCGATGATGGTCATGACCGTGCAGAAAAAGAGCGACGGCGACATCAACGGGAGCACCACGCGGAAGAACCGTTGCCACGCCCCCGCGCCGTCAATGCGGGCCGCTTCGAGCAGATTCGGTGAGATGGCGCTGAGCCCGGCTCCAAGGACGATGATGTTGTAGCCGATTCCCTGCCACACAGACATCGCGATCAGCGACCCCATCGCCAGTCCGCTGTCACTGAGCCACGATGGACCGTGTATGCCGAGGGTGGCCAGGAAGCTGTTGACGACACCGTCGTCGGTCAGCATGAGCCGCCACACCAATGCGTTGGCCACCATGGGTGTTACCACCGGAATGAAGAACAGGACCCGGAAAAACGGGCCCCAGCTGCCCAGGTTGTGGAGCCACACGGCCACAGCCAGGGCGGCAACGAGGTTGAAGACGGTGTAGCACACGGCAAAGAAAAGGGTGTTTCCAAGAACTGTCCAGAAGACGGGATCCCCCGTGAGCATCCGCAAGTAGTTGTCCAGCCCCACGAACTTCGGCGTGCCGAACAAGGGCCAGTCGAACATGCTGATCACCAGCGAAGCAACCAGCGGAAGCACAATGAAGATCAGGAACCCGAGCATTCCGGGGGCGAGGTAAGCCACGGCGAGCCTGCCGTGGCCACTACGGGCGGTAGGCCTCTTCACGTCTTTTACAGCAAGCGTAGGTAAAGCAGTCATCGTTGACCTGTTCCATCAAGGGGGCAGGCTCCGCTGTGGGAACCCGCCCCCGGGAGATTACTTGGCTGAGTTCATGATGGTGGAGAGGAGTTCCTGTGCGGTCTTGGTGCCGCGGAAGCCTTCTCCGGAGTACTGGGTGAAGTTGGTCTCCACCTGGTTCCAGCTGGGCGTGGTGACCAGCGGCCGCCCGCTCTTAAGCAGCGCCTGCACAACCGCAACGTCGGCGGCCGGCTTGGTACCTGCCCAATCCTTCACTGCGGAGTCAACAGAGGGCACCGTCCCGCGTGTGGCACCGACGGCCCCGATCACCTCCGGGGTGGTGATCTTCATGATGTTCTTGAAGGCCGCCTCCTTGTCCTTGCAGGACGCGGCAATGGCAAACGCGGATCCTTGGATCATGCCGATGCTTTCTCCGGAGGTGGAAGGGATGACGGCGATGCCTACCTTGCCCTGGGTCTTGGTAGTCAGGGTGTCGTACATCCAGGGCCCGTCAATGATCATGGCCGCCTTGCCGCTCATGAACTGCTGCTCCGGTACATCGGTCCCATCCGACGCCTGCGGGGCGTTGCCCAGCTTCTCCTTCGCCACAAGGTCGAAGGCGAACTGCTGGTCTTTGACGAGGCCCTGGTTCGTGAGATCGAGCTTTCCATCCTTGACCGGTTCGTTCCCGTTGGCGAAGGCCATGGGAAGTCCCGGGCCGGAGCCGAAGCCCGGCGGCACGGCGAGGCCCATCACCCCGTCCTTCGTCAGAGCTTTGAGGTCCGCGGCAAACTTGCTGGTGGTGTAATTGGTGGTCGGCTCCTGGACGCCCGCGGCGGCGAGGAGGTCCTTGTTGTAGTAGAGGACCACCGGCTCTGCGTCATAGGGGATGCCTCGGAGGCTGCCGTCAACGGTCAGGCCGTCAATCATTGCTTTGTTGTACATGGACACATCGATGTTGTTGCTCTTCACCAGGTCATCCAGGGGAACCGTCAGGTCCTTGAGCTCCTGTGCGCGTGCGGCTTGGGTGGTGATGATGCATGGCGCTCCGGAGCTGGACAGCCGGGTCTTGACCTTGGTCCAGTAATCGTTGAAGCTCGGGCCCTCAAGGGTCAGGTTGAATGCCGGGTCCTTCTTCTTGGCCGCGTCCACGAAGGCCTGCCATTGTGCCCGGTCGTTTTCATTGGTGATCCAGGTGTACATCGAAGAGGCTTCCTTGCTCTCCCCGGATGAGGATCCTCCGCTTGAGGAACCACAGGCGGTCAGGGCGCCTGCGGCGAGGGCGGCCACCGCTGCCGCTGTGAGCAGCCTGCCGGTAACGCGGTTATTCGACACGACGAATGTCCTTTCGTAGCTGGGGTACAAAGGCTGCCCGGCGACGTCCCCGTAGCCTGCCCGCTGTGTTTTCCGCAACCTTTGTCCCCAACAGAATGAACCTTCTTCGATTACAAAGTCAAGGAATCATCTGATCTTTTTCTTCGCAACATTCATATTTCGCTTCGATATGGCCAATTAGCCGGGACGCCTACCCTACAAGGTCTGATGAATCACGTTCTTGACCCTGCCCCTCCAGCCCGGACGGGGGAATGGTGCTGACGTAGTCCTCGACGGCATACAAATGGTTGGCCATTCGCGTCCGTGCCCGGTCCGCGTCATGCCGGCCCAACGCCTCCAGGATCCCCAGATGCTCCCGGTGTGTTGCCAACAGCCCTTCATTGTCATGGAGGGAGCGCCACATGCGGCCGCGGATCGTATTAGTGGACACCGTCTCGATCAGGGCTGACAGCACATGGTTCGTGGATGCCTCGGCGATCAGCCGGTGGAATTCGATGTCGCACTGCATGGCGCCGGCGTGATCGATGGGTGAGGCATGGATAGCAACATGCGCCCGCTCCAAAATCTTTTCAGCCTTATCGAGTTGCTCCGCACCTATGCTGACTGCGGCGGCCGCCGCAGCCTCCGTTTCAAGGGCCCGCCGGACGGTGTGCACTTGGTTGGCGCGCTCTCCGTCCTGCAAGCCCACCCAAAATTCCATTGCCGACAGCAGGGCCGCGGGCTCCAGCCGGGTGACAAAGGTGCCGGCACCCTGCCTGGTTTCCAGAATGCCCATGGTGGACAGTGCCCGCACCCCTTCCCGAAGGGAGCCGCGGGACACTTGAAGCTCCGCTGCCAGGTCCTTCTCGATGGGCAGCCGGTCGCCCGGCCGGAGTCGCCGGGAGGACAGCATCCGCTTCACACCCGAGATTACGACGTCGGTCTGGGACATCGAGCCGTTGGCATTGCCGCTGGTCATGACAGCCGCCTTTCCTGGTACTCCGTCAGCTGGTACTGGACTCAAAACTTTACTTTCATCTGATGTATCCCTTGGAAAAGCCCGGACGGTCCTATATTCTCATCAAATACTTCCAAATACATCAGATGATGCTCGCATGGTTGCTGGAGCGTCGTCTTCATAGCCTGAACCTGGAGGGCTTACCTTGCCACATATCACCGGTTTTGACGTATTTGACGTCCGGTTTCCCACGTCGCTCTCGGCGGACGGCTCCGACGCCATGAACCACGACGCCGATTACTCGGCCGCCTATATTGTGCTGAAAACGGATGACCCGGCCGTCTACGGCTGTGGCTTCACTTTCACCATCGGCCGGGGCAACGACATTTGTGCCGCGGCCATGGAGTTGAGGGCCCGACCGCTGATGGGCAGGGACCTTGATGGCATCTGTGACGACCTCGGCGGCACCTACCGCAGCCTGAAGCAGGATTCGCAAATTCGGTGGCTCGGGCCAGACAAGGGTGTGGAGCACCTGGCCCTCGGCGCCGTCATGAATGCGGTGTGGGATCTCGCGGCCCGGCGCGCGGGAAAGCCGTTGTGGCGGCTGCTGGTGGACATGACGGCGGAGGAGATTGTCGATGCCGCGGACCTGAGCTATTTGTCGGACGCCCTGACCCGGGAGGAGGCCCTGGGAATCCTGGCCAAGCTCGCCCCCACCCGACATGAGCGCCTCCAGCAGCTGGCGGAGGCCGGCTACCCCTGCTACACCACATCCGCCGGCTGGCTGGGCTACTCGGACGAGAAGCTCAGGCGCCTGTGCCAGGAGGCCGTGGACCAGGGTTACCGCCACATCAAGCTCAAGGTGGGTGCCTCGCTGGAGGATGACATCCGGCGCCTCCGGATCGCCCGCGAGGTGATCGGTCCCGAGGGAAACCTCATGATTGATGCAAATCAGGTGTGGGACGTGCCGCAGGCCATCGACTGGGTCAAGCAGCTCTCCGAGTTCAATCCGTTGTGGATCGAGGAGCCCACAAGCCCCGACGATATCCTGGGCCACGCCGAAATCCGCAGGGCAGTCCAGCCGATCGGGGTGGCCACCGGCGAACACGGCATGAACCGGGTACTTTTCAAACAACTCTTCCAGGCCGGCGCCATCGACTACTGCCAGATTGATGCCTGCCGGCTTGCCAGTGTGAACGAAGTGCTGGCCGTGCAGCTGATGGCGGCCAAGTTCGGCGTCCCGGTTTGCCCGCACGCCGGCGGCGTGGGGCTGTGCGAGCTGGTCCAGCACCTGTCCATCTTCGATTTCATCGCCATCTCGGGGGACCTCACCGGCCGCGTCACGGAGTTCGTGGACCACCTTCATGAGCATTTTGTGGACCCCTGCATCATCGAGGAAGGCGCCTACGTCATGCCGGCCAACCCTGGCTACTCCGCGGAACTCAAGGAGCAGACCTTGGAAGAATTTTCCTTCCCCTGGGGCAGCTACTGGGCCGGGACTGAGAAGGGCCAGGCGGAACAAGCCTGGCGCACCGGCAATGTTGCCGGCCGGATTGCCTTCGCCAGTGCCCGCTTGGAGGCCACGGCATGATCAACTACACTCTGACCCACCCCGGCCTCCTGGCAGCGCTCGCCGAATCAGGCCACGGATCGCAGATCCTTGTAGCGGACGCCAACTATCCGCACAACACCGGCGCTCCGGCCTCCGCCCGGCGCATCGCCCTGAACCTGCGGCCCGGCCTCCTCACCATCGACCAGATCCTGGAGGTCCTGGTCGACGCCGTCCCGCTCGAAGCGGCGGCGGTCATGACTCCCCCGGACGGGAACTGGACCGACGCCGTCAAGGGCTACCAACAGGCCCTGGGCACGGAGGTCCCCATCAGCTCCCACCAACGCTTCGAGTTCTATGACGCCGCACGCTCGCCGGCCGTCGCCGTCGTCATCGCCAGCGGGGACACCCGGCACTACGCCAACCTGCTGCTGACCATCGGCGTCCGCCCTGACGGCACGGCGTAACGGGGAACCGGCCATGAGAGTGATCGACTCGCACGTCCACCTCTGGGACCCCGCCGCACTCGACTATGCCTGGCTGGCCGATGCCCCCGCCCTCAACAAACCCTTCCTGCCGCCGGACCTTCCGCACACCCCCGCCAACACGCAGGCCGCAATCTTCGTCCAGGCAGACTGCCGGGCGGACCAGGCACTCAAAGAAGTGGACTGGGTGGCCAGCCTCAGCGCCAACTGGCCGCAGCTCGCCGCCGTCGTGGCCTTTGCGCCGATAAGCCACGGAGACAATGTGGCACCGGACCTGGGCCAACTGCTTCAACGGCCCCTGGTGCGGGGCGTGCGGGAACTCTTCCAGGACCGGGACCCGTCCCTTATCCTCGACGCGGCGACTTTGGCAGGAGCGCGGCAGGTGGCCGCGGCGGAGCTGACGTTCGACGCGTGCATCCGCTTTCCCCAGCTTGCGGCACTGGCCGAGTTCGCTGACCGTGTCCCGGAACTGCTCATCGTGCTGGACCACATGGGCAAGCCGCCCGTGGCCAGCGGCGAGCTCAGCGCGTGGAGCAAAGGACTGCGCGGGCTCGCCCGGCGGCCCAACGTCGTCGTCAAAATCTCCGGTGCGGGCGCCGAAGCTGACCCGGACCGCCCCCTCGCGCCCCAGGCACTGCCGTTCATCACCGAAACGCTGCAGGTTTTCGGGGCGGAACGCAGCATGATCGGAAGCGACTGGCCGGTCTCTTTTGCCGCGACGGCCGCATACCAGGACTGGATCAGTACGGTGGACACAGCGATGGCCGGCGCCACTGCCGGTGAAAGGGACAGCGTGGCCCAGGGCACCGCCACCCGTATCTACCGGCTGGACCCAGCCACGGACCAGGAGGACTGACAATGCAAGCAGAAACACGCACCATCCCCGGCACCAATCTCCACCTGCCGGTCCTCGGCTTCGGCGGAGCACCCATCGGCAACCTGTACCGCCAGGTGCCGGATCAGGAAGCGGTCGACGCCGTCACCGCGGCCTGGGAGGGCGGCATCCGCTACTTCGACACCGCACCGCACTACGGGCTGGGGCTGTCGGAACGGCGCCTCGGAAAGGCCCTGGCCGGACAGGAGCGGAGCAGCTATGTCCTCAGCACCAAAGTCGGGCGGCTGCTGCGGCCCAACCCGGCACCGGGCGGAAAGGACACCGAAGGCTTCGACGTCCCTGATGACCTCGCCAGGGTCCGGGACTATTCACGCGAGGGAGTACTGCGTTCCATCGAGGAAAGCCTCAAACGGCTGGGCACCGACCGGATCGACGTCGTCTACATCCATGACCCCGACGACTACTGGGCCGAGGCCGTCCAAGGCGCCGCACCAACCCTGTCCGGCCTCCGGGATGAAGGCGTGATCGGAGCGTGGGGCGCCGGCATGAACCAGTCGGAAATGCTCCACAGATTCGTCTCCGAGACGGACATCGACGTGGTCATGCTCGCCGGCAGGTACACGCTGCTGGAGCAGGGCGCCGCCACCGGCCTGCTCCCGGCATGCCTGGAGCGCGGGGTGGGCGTGGTGAATGTTGGAGTCTTCAATTCCGGCCTGCTCTCCAAGGAAAGGCCGGCTGCCGGTGCCACCTACAACTATGCCCCTGCTCCGAAGGAACTGCTGGACAAGGCCAACCTGCTGGCGGACATCTGCGAATCCCACGGCACAACACTTCCGGCCGCGGCGCTTAAGTACCCGTACCAACACCCTGCGGTGACCAGCGTGGTGCTGGGAATGCGGACCCCGGCGCAGGTGAAGCAGAACCTGGACCTGGCAGCCCAGTCCGTCCCGGAATCCCTGTGGGACGAGCTCCGCGAACGCGGCCTGATCGCCTGAACTCCCTAAAACCACCCGCCACACCGCGAGAAAGAAGACCAATGCAATTTGCGCGCATAGGTGCACCGGGCAAGGAAGTCCCCGCCCTCCTGAAGGACAACAAGTACTACTCCCTGGAACAGGTGGCGCCGGACATCGACGCCGACTTCTGGGAATCGGACGGACCGGGCCGCGCCGCGGCGGCGCTGGCCGCCGGTGAACTGGCTGAACTTTCCGTCGACGGCGCCCGGATCGGTGCTCCCATTGCCCGGCCGTCCTCCGTAATCTGCGTCGGTATGAACTACGCCGCACACGCTGCGGAGTCGGGCTCGAATCCCCCTACGGTGCCCATCATTTTCCATAAGGCCCCGAATACGGTGGCCGGGCCGTTCGATGCGGTGGCCATTCCCCGGGGTTCCACCAAGACCGACTGGGAAGTGGAGCTGGGCGTTGTCATCGGCCGGCGGGCGTCCTACCTGGAGTCCCCCGCCCAGGCGCGGGAGCATGTTGCCGGGTACGTCACCGTCAACGATCTCTCCGAGCGGACCTTCCAGCTGGAGGTCTCCGGCGGGCAGTGGTCCAAGGGAAAGAGCTGCGCCGGCTTCTGCCCCACCGGTCCCTACCTGGTGACCCCGGACGAGGTGGACGCCGCGGACCTGCAGTTGCGCAGCTGGGTGAACGGTGAGATCCGGCAGGACTCCAGCACCCGCGACCTGATTTTCGGTGTGGAGCAGGTCATCTACGACCTCAGCCAATACCTGGTGCTGGAACCCGGCGACCTGATCTGCACGGGCACCCCGGAGGGCGTTGCCCTCTCCGGCCGCTTCCCCTACCTGAAGGCGGGGGACGTCGTCGAAATTGAAGTGGCCGGCCTGGGGCGGCAGCGGCAGGAATTCTTCCAGGGCTAATTTTCCAGGGCTAGAGCGGCCGGAAACGAAAGGAACAAACAATGGAGTTTGCAGGACTAAAGGCAATCGTCACTGGCGGGTCATCCGGGATCGGCGCAGCCACGGCCGCGCTCCTCAAGGAGCGGGGCGCCGCCGTCGCGGTACTGGACCTGCAACCCGAACAGGCAGCGGACGGACTGATCGCCATCAGCTGCGACGTTTCCGATGACTCGGCAGTCCGCCGGGCAGTGCAGGAAGCGGCGGAACGGCTTGGAGGGATCGACATCGTTGCCAACAATGCCGGCGTGGGTGCCCAAGGCACCATCGAGTCGAATGACGACGCCGAATGGCACCGCGTGTTCGACATCAATGTGCTCGGGATGGTGCGCGTCTCCAGGGCAGCCCTGCCGTACCTGCGGGAGTCCAGCGACGCGGCGATCGTCAACACCTGCTCCATCGCGGCGACGGCCGGGCTCCCCCAGCGCGCCCTCTACAGCGCGACAAAGGGTGCGGTGCTCTCGCTGACGCTCAGCATGGCAGCGGACCACCTGCACGAAGGCATCAGGGTCAACTGCGTGAATCCCGGCACGGCGGACACCCCCTGGGTCGGCCGCCTGTTGTCTTCGGCGCCGGACCCCGCCGCAGAACGTGCGGCGCTGGAGGCACGCCAGCCGCACGGCCGCCTCGTGTCACCGGAAGAGGTTGCGGCTGCCATCGTGTACCTGGCCAGCCCGCTGTCCGGATCCACCACCGGCGTGGACCTCGCAGTCGACGGCGGCATGCAGGCCTTGCGGCTGCGGCCCCGCCCTGCCGCCTCCTGACCCAGGCGCCCAGCGGTGGCGACGGCGGGTCAGTTGCTCGGTAGTGTCGTGTCATGGACAGCGGCGCCCTCGTCAATATCGCACTGGTTCTCGGTTTCGTGCTGCTGGGCGGGGTGTTCGCCGCAGCGGAGATGGCACTGGTATCCCTGCGTGAAAGCCAGGTGCGCCGCATCGAGAAGTCCGGTGACACGGGCGCCCGTACTGCCGCCCTGGCCCGCAACCCCAACCGGTTCCTTTCCACCGTCCAGATCGGTGTGACCCTTTCCGGTTTCTTTTCGGCGGCGTATGGGGCCTCAGCGATCGCGCCCGCCGTCGTACCCGTCCTCGAAGCCCTCGGGCTGGGTGCGGCGGCCGAGCCCGTAGCTTTCATCGGCATCACCCTGCTGGTGGCCTATCTGTCCCTGGTTCTGGGTGAGCTCGCCCCCAAGAGGCTGGCGCTGCAACGGCCCGTCGCGTTCACCAAGATTCTCGCTCCGCCGCTGATTTCCCTTTCGAGGATCATGCGGCCCGTCATCTGGCTCCTGTCCACATCCACGGATGCCGTGGTCAGGCTCGTTGGCGGCGACCCGCACGCCAAGCGGGAAAGCATCAGTTCCGAAGAGCTCTGGGACATGGTGGCAGAGAACGAGCTCCTCGAAGAGAGCAGCCGCAACATCCTGGCCGATGTGTTCGGCGCCGGGGACCGGACACTGCAGGAGGTGATGCGGCCTCGCACGGAGGTGACGTTTATTGACGGTGCCATCACCATTGCCGAGGCGCGCAGGATGGTGAGGGACGGCCCGTATTCGCGGTTTCCGGTGATCGGGAGGAGCCCGGACGACATCCTTGGCTTCGTGCACATCCGGGACCTGATGCCCCGCGACGAGGTGCAGGACCAGGCTCCCGTGCGGGACATCGCCCGGGAGATCCTTCCGCTGCCGGGAACCAACCGGGTGCTGCCCGCGCTTTCCCGGATGCGCAAGAGCAACCAACACATCGCACTGGTGGTGGACGAGTACGGCGGCACCGACGGCGTGGTCACGCTCGAAGACCTGGTGGAGGAACTGGTGGGCGAGATCTACGACGAGTACGACACCAACGCCGAACACGAAGACCGCGTCACCGAGGCCAACGGGGTCCTCGATGTGGACGGCGGCCTGATCCTGCAGGAGTTCAAGGCTGCCTCCGGGATCGACCTCCCGGAGGGCCGCTACGAAACGGTGGCCGGGTTCATGTTGGACCGCCTGGGCCGCCTCCCGCAGGAAGGTGACAGGGTGCAGATCCCCGGATACGCCTTGACAGTCCTCAGCATGGACCGGTTGCGGATTGCGCGGGTCCGGGTCACGCCGGTCACGGAGCAAGCCGAGTGACCGGCACCAACGTCGGCCTACGCCTTCTGCTGCCGCCAGAAAACGGAGATTCCGAACGTCACGACGCAGAGCACCAGCATGGCCAGCACCATCCGCATCCAGCTGTCCTGATGCACCCCGCCGGACGCGAACACCCCGATCATCACGGTGGCGGTAATGGCGCCCACGTAGCGGCAGGTCTGGTAGATCCCGGCGGCCACCCCGCGGTCCTGCGGGCGGGTGGACACGAACATGCCCTGGTTGGAGGCAATGCTCACGGTCCCGTACGGGATGCCCATCATTGCCGTCAGCACCACCACGAAGGGGATGGCCAGCGTTCCGGTCAGCAGCCACATGAGTCCCGCCACCACGGTCAAAAGGACGACGCCGGCGAGCAGGACCCGCCGGACACCGAACCGTCCCATGGCGGAGACTGCCCACGGGGTTGCGATCACGGACATCCCGGCCAGGGGCAGCATCAGCAGGCCCACCACGCCGGGCTCGTAGCCGCCGGCTTCCTGCAGCAGCTGCGGAAGGCCGAAAAAGACGAAGTAGTAGACGCTGCTGAACACCGCGAAAGCCAGATAGACCAGCATCAACGGCCTGTTCCGGCCCAGCAGCCGCAGGTCCAGGAACGGTTTGGCGAAGCGCAGCTCCCGCCAGGCAAACAGCGCTGCGAGGACAGTTCCGCCGGCCAGCATCAACCAGCGGTAATCCGGCGCCACGTTCAGTGCAGCCATCATGACCAGCAGGAGGGCGCCGATGAACCCCGCAATGCCAGGGACGTCGGAGTCGCGGACCAGTTCCGCTAATCTGCCGCGTTCCCGGACGTGGTCCGGAGGCGCGGCCTGACGCACGATCAACAGCGCCGCCAGCGCCAGTGGAACGTTGATGAGGAACAACCACTGCCAGCCCGCAAAGCCCACCAGCAGGCCGCCGACGACCGGACCCACGGCAGCTGCCGACGTGTTCGCCATCTGCAGCCGGCCCAGAGGCCGGGCCGTGTCCACCTTGGCCTGGTGCGCGAGCGCGCCCACCATCACCACGGCGCTGGGATACGCGGTGGCAGTTCCCAGCGCCATGACCGCCCGCGCCACGCAGAGCAGTGCGAAGTTCGGGGCCAGCGGAGCCAAGGCGCAGGTGATGGCCACCAGTCCCATGCCCAGGAGGAACATCCTGCGTGGCCCGAACCGGTCCGCCAGCCGGCCCATGACAGGCTGGCCGGCCGCGGAGGCCAGGTAAAAGGACGTGACCACCCAGGTGACGGCCGCGACGTCGAGCCCGAAGTCGGCGCGCAGCACCACCAGGGCCACGGCGATCATGGAGGAGTTCAGTGGGTTCAGCGCCGTGCCCAGGCTGAGGCCGGCGACGGCCAGGCCGGTCCGCGGTTTGTTGCTCACGGTAACAGTCTGGCCCACGGCACCGGCCGCGGGCGACCTGGTGGACTGCCAGGAGGTGTGGCGTGCGCTACTTGCCTGCCAGTCCCACCGGGAACAGTGCGTCCTCCACGGCCCGGGTCAGGTCCCTGATCACCTCGGCCTGGCCGTCATCCGGCACTCCCCCGGGGTTCTCCGTGTAGATGACCAGCGCGAACGTCGAACCGCGGTAGCTCAGGAGCGCGGCGTCGTGCAGTTCCCCGGACACTTCCCCGTATTTGTGGTGGACATCCACTCCGGACCGTGAGCCCGCCGGTATGAGGTCTTCGTTGTTGGTGTCCTGCATGTAGCTGAGCAGCTGCGCCGTGTTGTCCTTGTTCAGGAGCTCCCCTGCGTAGAGCTTCTTCAGGATCAGGGCCATGTCCGCAGCGGTCAGGAGGTTTTGTTCGGGGTCGTAGGTGATGCCGATGGAGTCCGCGTAGGCAATCAGCTGCGGGTAGCCCACGGCGTCCATCAGCAGCAGCCAGGAGTCGTTGTTGCTGTCGTTGACCATGGCTTTGAGCTGGAACGCGGCGTCGTAGTCCCCCATGGCGTCATCCAGGCCCGCCTGCCCGTTCTCCACCAGGTGGTAGTAGGCGACGGCGGTCAGGATTTTCGCGGTGCTGGCAGCAGTGAACGTGTCCTCGTCGCCGAAGGTGCGTTCCGCGCCGCCGGATACGTCGGCGAGCGCCAGCCCGATCCGGTATTCGTCCGCCTCGCTGAGGATGTTGTCCACGCTGTCCTGCAACGACGCCGGAGCTGCCGCCACCGGTGCCGCAGGCACGGCCGGCTGGGTGGGGACCACTGCGCCTGTCGGCGGCTCGGACCGGATCACGGCCAGCGTGACGGTGCCGACAATGACCAGCACCACCGCGAGGGCCAGTACCAGCAGGTTTCTGTTACCCCGCCCCCCGCCGGAAGTTGGCTTGCCCGGCGGCGGCGGTGGAGCGTCGCGGCCGGGTTTGGGCACCACGGGGTGCACGGACATTACAAGGGCTCCTGTTCGGCCTCGGCAATTAAAACAACACCAGCGCGGCGATGAGCCGCGCTGACAGATGCTGATTAAATCACCGGAGGTTGGGAGCTTCCTGAAGGCTTGCGGAGTGTTCCGCCGTCGATTGATCCGCTGCGCTAGGCCCGGGTGCGCGCGGCCAGTGCGGTCTCCAGGAATTCGAGGTGGGCCGGCGCCACGGGCACGACTCTGGACGCGTACTCGGGATGCTTGGCCACGAACTTCTTGATGAACGGGCACACCGGGACAATGCCGGTCCCGGCCTCCACCGTGCTGTCCAGGGCAACGGTGGCGAGCTGGCCGGCCAGGCCTTGGCCGCCATATTCCTCGTTGATCACGGTGTGGTAGAAAATCCGCTGCGGCGACTCCCCGCCGTCGTACTCTTTGTACGCCGCCTTGCCGATCACGTTGCCGGCGTCGAGGATCTCAAAGCGCTCGCGCCCGGGGTTGTGGCGGACGGTGATGTCACTCAAGGGAACTCCTTCGTTGCGGTCTGGTGCTGCTCCTGCAAAGCCTAACCCGGCCCGGGCAACACTTATTTCCGCACGCCTCCCCTTGGTGGCATCCCCGTCCGCCGCCGCCTCAGCTCAGGTAGCCGTTCGGATTCAGGACGTACTTGGTGGCTGCGCCGGCGTCGAATTCCGCGTAGCCCTTCGGTGCTTCCTCCAGCGGAATGGCCTTGGCATTGACGTTCTTGGCGATGCTGACCCGGTCATTCAGGATGGCCATCATCAGCTGCCGGTTGTACTTCATGACCGGGCATTGGCCGGTGGTGAAGCTCAGCGACTTTGCCCAGCCGGTACCCAGGCTCAGGCTCAGCGAGCCCTTCTTGGCGGCCTCGTCGATGCCGCCCGGATCACCGGTCACGTACAGGCCCGGGATACCCAGCGCACCGCCGGCCGCCGTGATCTCCATCAGGGAGTTCAGGACGGTGGCCGGTGCCTCCTTGGCGTCATGGCCGTGGCCCTTGGCTTCGAACCCCACGGCGTCGACGCCGCAGTCCACCTCCGGGACGCCAAGGATCTGCTCGATCTGATCCTTCGGCTCGCCCTTGGACAGGTCCACCGTTTCACACCCAAAGCTGCGGGCCTGCGCCAGCCGGCCTTCGTTCAGGTCGCCCACAATCACGACGGCGGCACCCAGCAAATGCGCGCTGGTGGCCGCTGCGAGGCCTACAGGACCGGCGCCTGCGATGTACACCGTGGAGCCAACGCCCACGCCGGCACTGACGGCACCATGGAAACCGGTGGGGAAGATGTCCGAGAGCATGGCCAGGTCCAGGATCTTCTCCATGGCCCGGTCCTTGTCCGGGAACTTCAACAGGTTCCAGTCCGCGTAGGGCACCAGCACATAGTTGGCCTGGCCGCCCACCCAGCCGCCCATGTCCACGTATCCGTAGGCGCTGCCCGGGCGGTCCGGGTTCACGTTGAGGCAGATGCCGGTCTTGCGTTCCTTGCAGTTCCGGCACCGGCCGCAGGCGATGTTGAACGGCACCGAGCAGAGGTCGCCTACCTTGATGAATTCAACGTCGCGGCCCACCTCCACCACTTCACCGGTAATTTCGTGGCCCAGCACCAGATCCGGCGGCGCCGTGGTCCGGCCGCGGACCATGTGCTGGTCCGATCCGCAAATGTTGGTGGCTACGGTCTTAAGGATTACCCCGTGGTTGACGGGGCGTCCCACGTTCGCCGGGTTGACCCCTGGCCCGTCCTTGAGCTCGAACGTTGGGTAGTCAATATCAATAACTTCGACCTTGCCTGCTTCTTTGTAGGCAACGGCTTTGTTCCCTGTCATCTATCGCTCCTGTTGTCAGGTCCGCCCGATAGGACGAGCCGTGATCTGGGTAGGTGAGACACCCCGTATGAAGGACCGCCCTGATCCAGTGGTGCTTTCCTGATCGACGTTGTGGCATGATCAGCAACCGGTTCCCGGGTTGGGGGTCCGCTCAGTCTAGGCACGCCCACCAGGGCGGTCTAGGGGTAGGAAGCCCCTTGTTTACCGGAGCATTCCATGGGGGAAACGCCTATAGTGGCGTACGCTGCACCAACCGGTTTCGGGCCCGCAGGCCGGCCGGTTTCCCACGCAAGTTCTACCGTTGAGGAGAACCGCATGAAAACGCGCACCATTGGACAATTGACAGTTTCCGCCCTGGGCCTCGGCTGCATGGGCATGAGCGAGTTTTACGGCGACGGCGACGAGCAGGAGTCGATCGCCACCATCCACGAGTTCCTGGACGCCGGCGGGTCCCTGCTGGATACGGCGGACATGTACGGCCCCTTCACCAACGAAAAGCTGGTGGGCCGCGCCATCGCCGGGCGCCGCCAGGACGTTGTCCTGGCCACCAAGTTCGGGAATGAACGCCGCGAGGACGGTTCCTGGGTAGGCATCAACGGCCGCCCCGAGTACGTCCGGTCCGCCTGCGATGCCAGCCTCCAGCGGCTGGGCGTTGACCACATCGACTTGTACTACCAGCACCGGGTGGACAAAACCGTCCCCATCGAGGACACGGTTGGCGCCATGGCTGAACTCGTCCAGGCCGGAAAGGTCCGGCACCTGGGCTTGTCCGAGGCATCCGCGGAGACCATCCGGAGGGCCCACGCCGTGCACCCCATTACCGCGCTGCAGACCGAGTATTCACTGTGGGAGCGGGAGCCTGAAACCAAGGTGTTCCCCTTGCTCGCCGAACTGGGCATCGGATTTGTGCCCTACAGCCCGCTGGGCCGTGGCTTCCTCACGGGGCAGATCCGCAGCGTGGACGACTTCGCCGAGGACGATTTCCGCCGGCACTCCCCCCGCTTCCAGGGGGAGAACTTCACGCGGAACCTGGAACTCGTGGACCGGGTCAAGGAGCTGGCCGACCGGAAACAGTGCACTCCCGGCCAGCTGGCCCTCGCGTGGCTGCTGGCGCAGGGCGAGCATATTGTCCCAATCCCGGGGACCAAGAAGCGCGAACGGCTGCGCGAGAACCTTGGCGCGGTGGATGTCGAGCTCAGCCAGGACGAGCTCCACCTGCTGGATCAGCTGGCACCGGCCGGGGCAACCGCCGGCGCCCGCTACCCCAACATGTCCACCATCGACACGTAAGCAACAAGCAGGTAAGTGCCGGCGGGGGTGGCGCCCTGCCCGCCGGGCGCTTTTCCACAGAGGGCCCGGAATTTGCGACGGCGTGGCGGGGCTGGCGTAGGGTGGTTCGTACGGCTGAAGCAAGCGGCTGCTGATTTCTTCTCTGCGGAGCCGTTTCATGTCCGACGAACAGGCCCTTCGGGCCCTTGCTGAATCCCCCTTTTCCCTTCCCCGCCTTCGCGACGGCCAACTGGCCGGCATGGCCGCCCTTGCGGGTGGCCATGACGTCCTGGCCGTCATGCCCACCGGCTATGGCAAATCCGCCATCTACCAGGTCGCGGCCCTGCACCTGCACAGGACGGCGGAACGTCCCGCCGTCGTGGTTTCGCCGCTGATTGCCCTTCAGGAGGACCAGCTGGACGGGCTGGCCCAGGTGCTGGGACCGGAAGCCGCGGTGGCCATCAACTCCTCGCACAGCGACACAGAGGTCGAGGCTTCATGGCAGGCCGCTGAGGACGGCAGGGCGGTGTTCCTGTTCCTGGCCCCGGAGCAGCTGGCCAAGCAGGCAACCGTGGACCGGATCAAAGCCTTGGACATCGCGCTGTTCGTGGTGGACGAGGCCCATTGTGTCTCCTCCTGGGGCCATGACTTCCGTCCGGACTACCTCGCCCTGGGCAATGTCCGTGAACAACTCGGCAACCCGCCGGTGGCCGCTTTGACAGCCACTGCCTCGCCGCCGGTCCGGGACGAGATCGTGGAGCGGCTGGGCATGAAGGACCCATTGGTCCTGGTTCACGGCTTCGACCGGCCCAACATCACGTTGGACGTGGTCCGGCACCAAGAGGACAAGGGCAAGCGCAAAGCCGTGCTGGAGCAGGTGGCGGAGCTTGCCGGGAAGGGGCAGGGGCTGCTTTACGCGGCCACCCGGAAGGACACGGAGAAATACGCGGCCAAGCTGGCCAGGGAGGGGCTGCGCGCGGAGGCCTACCATGCAGGCCGCTCCGCCAAGGACCGGGAACACATCCACGAATTGTTCCTGGACGACAAGCTGGACGTGGTGGTCGCCACCACTGCCTTCGGCATGGGCATTGACAAGCCGAACGTCCGATTTGTGGTGCATGCAGACATTCCGGAGGCGCTGGACTCCTATTACCAGGAGATCGGGCGGGCAGGCAGGGATGGCCAACCCGCATCCGCCGTGCTGCATTACCGATCCGAGGATCTGGGCCTGCGGAAATTCTTCGGCAGCCACTCCCCCGATCCCGATTCCCTCCTGGCGGTATTGAAGATCCTCAAGTCGGCCAATGCCCCCGCCCCCAAGGCGTCCCTTGCAGAGTTGACCGGGTTCCCGGCCCGGCGCATCACCGGGCTTGTCAACCAACTGGCGGAAATAGGCGCCGTCAGCACGGGCAAGCGGGGAGTCCGGCTGACGTCCAAAGCCAAGCTGCCCACACTGGTCAGTGACGCCGTCGAACTCGCCGAGGCCCGGCAGCGGGTGGACCAGTCCCGGCTCACGATGATGCGCGCCTACGCGGAAACGGACGGCTGCCGCCGGCAGTTCCTGCTGGGTTACTTCGGTGAGGACCTGCCGGATCCCTGCGGAAACTGCGACGGGTGTGCTGCTGCTGCCGCTTCGTTGGACGTGGCGCAGCACGGCAAGGAAGGGCACGACGGCGGTGGGCCGGTTTCCGCCGACGAAGAACCTTTCCCGCTGCAATCCGCAGTGGTGCACAAGGAGTGGGGCCCCGGCCTGGTGATGCGGCACGAGGACGATGTCATCACGGTGCTCTTTGAACAGGAGGGGTACAAGACGCTGTCCCGGTCCGCCGTCGTGGAGAACGAACTCCTGAAGCCCGCTTAGGTAGGCTTGGGAGTCCCTCCGACGAAAGGCCCGCTGGCGTGGAAGTACCTGCTTATGTGTGGACCCTGACCATTGCGGGAATCGCGGGGCTGCTGGCCTTCGATTTCTTCTTCCACGTCCGCAAGGCCCACACCCCATCCCTCAAGGAATCCGCCGGCTGGTCCGCGATCTATGTGGGCATTGCGGTGCTGTTCGGACTGGGGGTGCTGCTGTTTGGGGGGCCCGCCATGGGCACCGAGTATTTCGCAGGCTATGTCACGGAGAAGGCGTTGTCGGTGGACAACCTCTTCGTCTTCCTCATCATCATGGCCAGCTTCAAGGTGCCCCGCGCGGACCAGCAAAAGGTGCTGCTGTTCGGCATCGTGTTCTCCCTGATCGCCCGTACGGCGTTCATCTTCCTGGGCGCGGCACTGATCAACAGTTTCGCCTGGGTGTTCTACATCTTCGGACTCATCCTGCTGGTCACCGCCGGCAACCTGCTCAAGCCGGACAGCCACGACGACGACTCCGAAGGCCTGGTGGTCCGGCTGGCCAGGAAGTTACTGCCGGCGTCGGAACACTACGACGGTGACAAGCTCTTCACCGTGGAGAACGGCAAGCGGGTCCTGACGCCGATGCTGCTGGTGATGGTGGCCATCGGCGGCACGGACATCCTGTTCGCCCTGGACTCCATTCCGGCGATCTTCGGCCTCACCCAGAACGTTTTCATCGTGTTCACCGCCACCGCGTTCTCTCTAATGGGCCTGCGCCAGCTGTTCTTCCTGATCGACGGCCTGCTGGACCGGCTGATCTTCCTTTCCTACGGCCTGGCGGTCATCCTGGGTTTCATCGGCGTGAAGCTCATCCTGCACGCCCTCCATGAGAACACCCTGCCGTTCATCAATGACGGCGAACACGTCAACGTGGTGGAGGTCAGCACCGGCGTTTCGCTGGGCGTGATCCTGGGTGTCCTGGTGGTGACCATCCTGGCGTCCGTCTTCAGCCCCAAAGGCAAAGCCAAGAACGCGGTGTCCGGAGCGCGGCGCCACGCCACCGAGTACCTGGACCTCAACTATGAGACGGACATGGCGGAACGGGACAAAATCTTCGCCAGGATGGTGGCCGAGGAGGACCAGATCCGCAAGCTCCCCGAGAAGTACAAGTGGCTGGTCCGCAACGAAACCGAGTTTATGGAGCTGCTGCGCAACGCCCACTCGGAGCATGACAAGGCCCAGGTCCGGGCTGCGGCGGCAGAAGGCTGACGCACCCGGTATTCGCGCCACGCAGGCCCTGGGGGCCCGGCTGTGATTGGGCCGGGCCGGGATGTTTGTCAGTCCCTCTTGCTAGGTTTGATTCCAGGCCGGGGGAACCGTCTCCGGGCCCGCAAAAAGTTGGGGAGGCCCCGTGTTTCTGCTGGACGATGCCGGCGCTGAAGCCGGATCGGCTGCGCCACCCACCCTGGTCTTTTCCGCCAGCGACCTTGTGGCTGCTTCCGAGTGTGAATACCGTATGCTCCGAATCCTGGACGAAAAGCTGGGGCGCGCTCCAAAGGCGGTGTTCCCCGTTGACGAAATGCAGAAGCGTGCCGGTGAACTGGGTGACCGGCATGAGCAGACCGTGCTCGCGAGCCTGGTGGCCAAGTATGGCGAATGGGACGCCAGCCGCGGATCGGGTGTCTACTCACTCGAGCGTGGCGAGAACCTGCGGGGCGAACTGCAGGCAAAGCATGCAGAGACCGAACTCGCCCTGCGGTCCGGCGCGGACGTCGTGTTCCAGGCCACCTTCTTCGACGGGGAATTCCTTGGCTATGCGGATTTCCTGGTGAACGACGCCGCCGGCACGGGAAACCCGGGCCGTTACGAGGTCTGGGACACCAAGCTTGCCCGGCACGCCAAAGTGGGGGCACTGCTGCAGCTTGCCGCCTACGGCGATCAACTCCTGGGGATGGGGTTGGACCCCTCCCCTGTCGTCACCCTGGTGCTCGGCACACGTATTGGCGACGACTGGCTTCGGAGCAGCCATTCCCTGCCGGACCTGCTGCCCGTCTTCCGAGACCGGCGCCGGCGCTTCCGCCAACTGACCGCCG
>DATIMT010000012.1:0-2111 GCA_035475035.1 Arthrobacter sp. | reverse complement strand
CACGTCCACCGCTCCCCGCCGCCAGATGCCCAGCAGCGCGACGATCAGTTCCTCGGACTTGCCCATCAGCGTGGCCACCGCGTCCCCCGGCTTGACGCCCAGGTCCGCCAGGGCCGCCGCAAACCGCTCGGACCGGTGTTTCAGCTCTCCGTAGCGCAGGTCCTTGTGGCTCAGGTCCGGGCGGACCATGGTGAAGGCAACGGCGTCCGCCGGATGCCTGTCGCACAGCAGCTCTGCTGCGCAGGCGTCGGGCGCCCCGTACATATCCAGCAGTTCCTGCACCCGCTGCTCATACGCCACCGCTGCCGCCTCCCACATCAGCCGCCGCTCCGGCCGCACCGATGGGCCGGGCTGACGCTTCCAGAGTTGATGCTCCTAGAATGGCACATTGTGGCTCCGTCCGCCGGACCGTGGCTCCGTCCGCCGCCGGGGCGACCCACCTGCCGCCGGAGCCCAACCGCCCCGCCGGGCCACCGGGCGCCAGCGGTGGGAGCCATCCGCCCGCCGGCCATCAGCCGAACAGCCCCTGGCCCAGGTACCCCTCCTCCGTTGCGACCCCGGGCAAGCCGATAAAATACTGGCCGCCGAACGCCTGGATGTAGTCCGTCATCGGCTCATCGGCAAGCCGCTGTTGGGTGGCCTCGAACTGCTTTTGGATGTCGGCCTGGTAGCAAGCGAAAATCAGCCCGACGTTCTGTTGGCCGGAAGCGTCCGCGCCCAGCACATAGTTATAGCCGCGCCGCAGCATTCTCGAGCCGTCCGTGCCGGCGGTCCGGGGGTTGGCCAGCCGGATGTGCGCGGTCAGCGGGATCACCTTGCCCTGGCTGTCCTGGGCGTAGTCGGGTGTGTCCGTCTCCTTGGTGCCGTCCAGCGGTGCGCCGGTGTCGCGCCGGCGCCCGATCATGGTGTCCTGTTCGCCCAGCGACACGCGGTCCCAAAATTCGATCAGCATCCGGATCAGCCGCACCACAATGAACGTTCCGCCCACGGCCCACTCCGGCTGGCCGGAATCCTTGCCGATCCAGATCAGCCCCGACGCCTCGTCCGGGTTGGAGATCCCGTCCTTGTAGCCGAAGAGATTCCGCGGCGCCCCGGCCGGCCGGGGTGCGGAAACGAAGCCGGTGATCTGCCAGGCCGGTTGCATCTGCGCACGGGTATGCCGGGTGATGTCGCGCAACGCATGGTGGACGGTATCCACGGAGTTGGCGCAGATCTGCAGCAGCAGGTCCCCGCCCATCCATGCCTGGTCGGGTACGTCGTTGGGGAATACTGTCATCTCGGTCAGGCCGCGGGGCTTTTTCGCTGCCAGGCCGAACCTTCCGTCAAAGACGCTGCCGGCCAGTCCCACGGTGACGCTCAGTCCGTCGGCCGGAACCTCCGGTCCCAGCACCTCCGAATCAGCCGGCGGAAAGCCCTCGCCCAGGAACTCGGGCGGACCACCCGCGGTCAGGTAGCGGATGCGGGCAGTCAGTGTTTGCAGCAACTGGGCGAGCTCGGCCGCATTCTTGGCCGTGAGCGCGAAGGAGGCGAAACACGAGGAGGCCTGCGGCCGGGTGGGCCGCAGCACCCCAGCCTGGTTGGCCCCATGGAAAGGGACCGACGACGGCGGCTGGGCTCCGGCTGCTTGGGTGGCACCCGGCGCTCCTGCCCCTTGGGCTGCCTGGGCGTCGGCGACGGTGCCGGTGACAGCAACAGCTGCCGCGGCCATGGCGCTGCCCGAGGCCACCGCGGCCCCCTTCAGGAACGCCCTGCGCTGCAAATCCATAACCGCCCCTTGTGTTGGTCCTGCCCTGTTGATTCTGCGCAGTTGATTCTGCACTACTGGGATCGCGCTTCTGATCCTGCGCTTCTGATCCTGCGCTTCTGATCCTGTGCAGTTGATTCTGCGCTACTGAGATCCAGCACCGCCGGGATGCCAGCACTACTCGGATCCAGCCGGGAGCTGCAGCAACTGCGGCACCTGCGCCAGTGTCTCCAGGGCAGCAGAGACGGCCGCGTTGACGCTCTGCTGCTGGGCCCGCGGCACCTGGTCGAAGCGGACCCACTGGCCGTCCTTTTTGGTCGCCTGCAGGGCCCCGTCCGCAGCATCCAGCTCAACCCCGATCTGCTGT
>DATIMT010000011.1:0-5094 GCA_035475035.1 Arthrobacter sp. | reverse complement strand
GCCGCTTGCGGAGCCCGGCCTGGCAATGCTGTTCTTTGCAGCCACAGGACAGGGCGGGCTGGATCTCTTCAGCCCGGCCCTCGCCCCCAGGACTGGCTACTATCCGCAGTACCACTCGGGTGACATCGACACCCTGCATGTCTCCTACTTCCGGCACAAGCACCCAACCGAGCGCGCCTTCCGCACCTGCAACCTGCGCAAAAGCGCGGGCTTCGAGCTGGTGGCCCAGGGCGCGGATCCGTTACCGCCCACGGAGGACGCCACCGGCTTCTACCGGCTGGAAGTGGTGAAGGACGGGCCGCGGGTGGTGTTTTCCATCAATGGGCTGCTCCTCTTCGAGTGGCGGGATCCGTCAGCCAAGGTGCTTGGCGGCGGCCGGATTGGTTTCCGCCAGATGGCCCCGCTCCGGGCTGCCTACCGCAACCTGGTGATCGAGAAGCTTTAGGGGCAACGGAAAAGCGGGCGGTCCCTTAGGTCCGGCCATGCCAAAGGCGGCGCCGGAGAGGGCAACGGCGGTGACGAAGCTGAGACCTTTGTTCGCATTTTCGTTCGTGCGTTCTTGGCCGGGTCCCCGCTGGTGCAAGATAGAGGGGTTCACGAACTGCCCACTGGAGGGAGGCGGGGTATGAAGCCCGTAACGGTCGACGGCGGCAAAGGCACCGTGGAATTAGGCGCAGACGGAGTCATCCACCTCATTTGGGAACCCAGGGTCCGGATAGAAATCGAGGATGCGCAGGCGGCCATGGCCGCGGTGAACCTGCTGGCCGGGGACAACACCTACCCCATGCTGGTTGACATGGCCACCACCGAGAACGTCAGCCGGGATGCCCGCTCCGTGTTTTCCATCCCGTGCGCAGCCAACCGGATCGCACTGCTGGGGGCAAGCCCGGTGGATCGGATCATCGCGAACTTCTTCCTGGGGGTCCACATCCCGCCCTGCCCCACCCGCTTCTTCACCTCCCGGGACGAGTCCATGAAGTGGCTGCAGCTGGCCGTGAAGTAGTCCCCGCCCGGATCAGCCCGGATCAGCCGGAAACTGGCGTGGCCGTGCTCTGCCGGATCACCAGCTCGGGGATGAACACCACTGACCGGTGGACGGGGTTTTGGGACTCCACTTCCTCGGACAACAGCTCGATTGCTGTCCGGCCCAGCAGTGCGGTGGGCTGGCGGATGGAGGACAGCGGCACCACGGCGGAGACCGCAAAGTCGATATCGTCATAGCCGATCAATGCCACGTCCTCCGGGATGCGGACCGTGTGGGTCATGGTAAGTGACTGCATGACGCCCAGGGCCAGGAGGTCGTTGGCGCAGAATATTCCGTCCGGCAGCTCCGCACGGCCCCGCTCCACCAGCATGTCGCCCACGCTGCGGCCCGCCAATACGGTCTGCCCCTCCGCGTCCAGGACCTCGAGGGTGGCGTCCGGCTCCTCCTTGACGGCGCGCCGGGCACCCTGGAGGCGGTCCGCCACCTGCCGGATGGACGTGGGTCCGCCAACGAAGGCCAGCCGGCGGCGCCCGGTGTCCAGCAGGTGCCGGGCAGCGAGGTACCCGCCGGCGTCGTCGTCCACTGCCACCGAACTGAACTTGGACTCGTCAGCCAGCCGGTCCACCAGCACGGTGGGCACTCCGCGCTCGCGGAGGAGGTCCAGCCGGTCCGTGATATCGCCGACCGGCGATATCAAGAGCCCCTGGACGCGCTGCTCCTGGAAGAGGTCGATGTAGTTGGCCTCCCGGCTGGCGTTGTGGCCGCTGTCGCCCAGCAGGACGGCGCTGCCCTGGAGTGCCGCGGCGTCCTCGGCGGCGCGGACCACCGAGGTAAAGAAGGGGTTGCCGACGTCAAGGACAATGAGCCCGATGGTGCGGCTGTGACCGACGCGCAGTTGCCGGGCGGCATCGTTGCGGACAAAGCCCAGTTCATCAATGGCGCGCAGGACCCGTTCCTTGGTCCGCTCCGACACCCGGTCCGGATAGTTCAGGACATTGGATACTGTCCCCACGGCCACGCTTGCGTGATTGGCCACGTCCTTGATACTGGCTGTGCGGTTCATCGATTCTCCGTGCTGATATGCCCGCGGCCGTACGTTCCGTGCGGGAGATCAAAAGTTTCCGTCATTGCTTGACACCTGCTCAAATCCAAGAGTACTTTGAATCGTACCAATGAAACGATTCAAAACTTTTGAAGTTTGAAGAGGGGTTCCAATGAGGGTGTGCTTCCGTTCCTCCGTGCAGCCGGCGCTGATCGATGAGTACAAACGCCGCCATGCCGCAGTGTGGCCGGAGATGCTGCACGCCCTCAAGGAAGCGGGTTGGCACAACTATTCCCTTTTCCTGGGGGAGGACGGTCTCCTGGTGGGCTACGTGGAGTGCGACGACTTTGACGCCGTCCGTGCGCGCATGGCCCTGACAGAGGTCAACGCCCGCTGGCAGGCCGAGATGGCAACCCTCTTTGAAAATTCAGGCCAGGCGCCCGACGAAGGGTTCCAGGTCCTCGAAGAAGTCTTCAACCTCGACAGCCAGTTGGCGGCGCAACCCGCCGCGGGCTGACCGGCAGGACGCAAACACGCCCCCACGGATATTGGCGGGCAGGACCAGCAGTTCAGGCTCCAGCAACGGGGCATCGACCATAACGCATCTGACAGACGCTCAAACACCGGAAAGAACCATCATGAACGACGTAGCAACGGCGCTGGGCAGGCTCGGGGAGCTTGCCATCGAGGTCCCCTCGTGGGCCTATGGAAATTCAGGCACGCGGTTCAAGGTGTTTGGCACACCCGGAACGCCGCGGACGGTCCAGGAGAAGCTGGCGGACGCGGCCAAGGTCCACGAGTTGACCGGCCTGGCGCCCACCGTGGCCCTGCACATCCCGTGGGACAAGGTGGATGATTACGCCGCCCTCAAGGAGTACGCCGCCGGCCTGGGCGTGGGCCTGGGCACCGTCAACTCCAACACCTTCCAGGATGACGAGTACAAGTTCGGCTCCCTGACCTCCTCCAATGAGGCTGTCCGCCGCCGGGCCATCAACCACCACCTGGAGTGCATCGACATCATGCACGCCACCGGTTCACGCGACCTGAAGATCTGGCTCGCGGACGGCACCAACTATCCCGGCCAGGACGATATCCGCGGCCGCCAGGACAGGCTTGCGGAGTCCCTGCAGGAAATCTACGCCGCCCTGGGCGATGAGCAGCGCCTGGTCCTGGAGTACAAGTTCTTCGAGCCGGCTTTCTACCACACGGATGTTCCGGACTGGGGCACCTCCTACGCCCAGACCCTGGCCCTTGGCGAGAAGGCGTTTGTCTGCCTGGATACCGGCCACCACGCGCCGGGCACCAACATCGAGTTCATCGTGATGCAGCTGCTGCGCCTGGGCAAGCTGGGCTCCTTCGACTTCAACTCCCGTTTCTATGCCGACGACGACCTGATCGTGGGTGCCGCTGATCCGTTCCAGCTCTTCCGCATCATGCACGAGGTGATCCGTGGCGGCGGCTTCGGCAAGGAGTCCGGTGTGGCGCTCATGCTGGACCAGTGCCACAACCTGGAAGAGAAGATCCCTGGCCAGATCCGTTCCGTGCTCAACGTCCAGGAAATGACGGCCCGGGCCCTGCTGGTGGACACCGCAGCCCTGGCCGAGGCCCAGCGCGCCGGGGATGTCCTGGGCGCCAACGGCATCTTCAACGATGCCTTCTACACGGACGTCCGGCCCATCCTGGCCGAGTGGCGTGAATCCCGTGGCCTGCCCGCGGACCCGCTGGCCGCATTCAAGGCCAGCGGCTACCAGAAGAAGATCAACGAGGACCGCGTGGGCGGCCAGCAAGCCGGATGGGGCGCCTGAATAGCCATGAGCATTAACAAGACTGTTGAAGACCTGATTTCCCGTTCCAACCGCCTGGGCGCGGACAAGCGGAACACCAACTTCGCCGGCGGCAACACCTCCGCCAAAGGCACTGAAAAGGACCCGGTCACGGGCGAGGACGTTGAGCTGCTGTGGGTCAAGGGCTCCGGTGGAGACCTGGGCACGCTGAAAGCCCAGAACCTGGCCGTGCTGCGCCTGGACCGGCTGAACGCGCTCAAGAACGTCTACCCCGGCGTTGAACGTGAGGACGAGATGGTGGCCGCCTTCGATTACTGCCTGCACGGCAAGGGCGGCGCGGCCCCCTCGATCGACACCGCCATGCACGGCCTGGTGGACGCAGCGCACGTGGACCACCTGCACCCGGACTCCGGCATTGCCATTGCGACGGCGGCGGACGGCGAGGCGCTGACCACCAAGATCTTCGGCAACAAGGTGGTGTGGGTGCCCTGGCGCCGCCCCGGCTTCCAGCTGGGCCTGGACATCGCCGCGATCAAGGAGGCCAATCCGCAGGCTATCGGCACCATCCTGGGCGGGCACGGCATCACCGCCTGGGGCGCTACCAGCGAAGAGGCCGAGCAGAACTCGCTGTGGATCATTGAGCAGGCCGAGAAGTACATCGCGGACAACGGCAAAGCCGAGCCCTTTGGTTCCAAGCTGCCGGGCTACGCCGCCCTGCCGGAGGCCGAGCGCCGCGCCAAGGCCGCAGCCCTGGCACCCGTGATCCGCGGCCTGGCCTCCACGGACAAGCCGCAGCTGGGGCACTTCAGCGATGACGCCGTCGTCCTGGACTTCCTCGAAGCTGCCGAGCACCCGCGCCTGGGCGCCCTGGGTACTTCCTGCCCGGACCACTTCCTGCGCACCAAGGTCAAGCCGCTGATCCTGGACCTGCCGGCCGACGCCTCCATCGAGGACTCCATCGCACGGCTCCTCGAGCTGCACGCGGACTACCGCGAGGACTACCAGGCCTACTACGACCGCCACGCGGACCAGGACAGCCCGGCCCTGCGCGGCGCCGACCCGGCCATCGTGCTGGTCCCCGGCGTGGGCATGTTCTCCTTCGGCGCCAACAAGCAGACCGCCCGCGTTGCCAGCGAGTTCTACATCAACGCGATCAACGTGATGCGCGGCGCCGAGGCGATCTCCACGTACGGCCCCATCGAGGAATCCGAGAAGTTCCGGATCGAGTACTGGGCGCTGGAGGAAGCCAAGCTGGCCCGCATGCCCAAGCCCAAGTCCCACGC
>DATIMT010000010.1:0-2554 GCA_035475035.1 Arthrobacter sp. | reverse complement strand
AGGCCAGGGCCCGGACCACTCCTCGGCCCGGATCGAGCGCTTCCTGCAGTTGTGTGCAGAAGACAACATGATCGTGGCCAACCCCACCACGGCGGCCTCGCACTTCCACCTGCTGCGCCGCCAGGCGTACAGCCGCCCGCGGAAGCCGCTGATCATCTTCACGCCCAAGCAGCTCCTGCGCCTGAAGGCCGCCGCCTCCGCGGTGGAGGACTTCACCACCGGCACCTTCCGTCCTGTCATCGGTGAGCATGAGCAGCTGCCGGCCACCGCCGTAGAACGCGTCCTGCTGGTGTCCGGACGCCTGTACTACGATCTTCTGTCCACCCGGCAGAAGACCGGCGACAAGACCACGGCCATTGTCCGCGTGGAGCAGCTCTACCCGCTGCCGCACGAGGAGATCGCCGCGGAGCTTGCCAAGTACCCGAACGCCGACGTCGTATGGGCCCAGGACGAGCCGGCCAACCAGGGACCGTGGCCGTTCATCGGACTCAACCTGCCAGAAGCCCTCGACCGCCGCGTCCGCCTGGTGTCGCGGCCGGCATCCGCCTCCACTGCCGCCGGTTCCATGAAGCGGCACGCTGCGGAGCAGGATGTCCTGCTGAAGCAGGCATTCGCACGGAAGTAAGCACTAAGGCTGCCCGGCCGGACGTCAAATACCAGACTCCGGCCGGGCAGTTCTGTTTAATGGTTGGACAGCGCCGCCCCGTTCCTCCGCAGCCGCGGTGGCGACGGTGGCAGCGGCCGTACCAAAGTGAACCCGTACCGAAGTAAAGAGGAACGCGTGGAAGACAGGAAGCTGCGGATTGCAGCTGTAGGAGACGAACTGCTCGCCGGACTGGGCGACCCCCGGGCGCTTGGCTGGCTGGGCCGCGTCCTGGCCCGCACTCCCCAGGACGGCATGCTTCTGGAAAGCTACGCCCTCCCCTGTCCGCAGGAAGGTACCGAGGGCCTGGCCGCCCGGTGGTTGGACGAAGCCGGGCGGCGTTTCAGCAACCAGGCAGAGAACCGGCTGGTCATTGGCCTTTCCGGGCGCGACATCGAGTTTGGACTCTCTACTGCAAGGAGCAGGCTGAACCTGGCCAACATTCTCGACTCGGCCTCCCAGAACCGGATCGAAGTATTCGTTGTGGGACCGCCTCCCACGCTCGATCCGGCCCAGAACCGGAGGCTTGACGAACTGAACACTGCTTTCGCCGATGTCACCACCCGCCGCAAGCACCTCTATGTGGACACGTTCTCCCCACTCCTGAACCACGAACAGTGGCGCCAGGACCTCGCGGCAAACGGCGGGACGCCCGGCCAGGCAGGGTATGGCCTCATGGCGTGGCTGGTGCTGCACCGCGGCTGGTTCCAGTGGCTGGGCATGGACGCCCCCCAGTAACCCGGTTCGAGCTATATCCTGACCTTGCCTGTTGGCGGCGCCGGGTTATGGCGCCGCCAAAAATCGTCTTCCGGAGGGGATCATGGCCGAGGAAAACTGGACTGTTACAAGCCCGCAATCGATGGACATCGCCGGCGTAACGTCCCTGAAGCTGGGTATGGTCAGGGGCAGGTTCGACGTCGTGGCGCATGAAGAACCGGTGGTCAGGCTGGAGCTCGCCGAGGTGCACGGAGATCCGGTGGCCATGTCCCTGAACGGCGGCAGGCTGGAGGTCCGGCATCAGCTGCACGGCGCCCAGGGCTGGTTCAAGAACCTGATGGAAACGGTCAACCACACCAGCGATAACTCCGCTGTCATCACCATCGCCGTTCCCCAGGGCGTGGAAGTGGAGGCGGGGACCGTCAGCGGTGAGGGACTGATTGCCGGCATCTCCGCCCATGTCCGGCTCAGCACCGTGTCAGGTTCCGTGGAGGCCGACGGCACTTCCGGCGAGCTGCAGGTCAACACCATCAGCGGCAGCGTGGTTGTCAGGAACCACCGGGGCGTGCTCACCGTCAAGAGTGTCTCCGGTGGGGTCGCCGCCTCAGGCCACTTCACCAATGTGCGCACCAACACCGTCAGCGGCCACCTCAGCTTCGAGCTGCTCGATTTCACCCGGGACTTCGGCTGCAACTCCGTGTCCGGGGACCTTTCCATCAGGCTGCCGCATGATGTCGGCGTTGACATCGTGGCGAAGTCGGCCGGCGGAGCGGTGGTTCTTGACGGCCGCCAGTACCTCCTGGGCAATGGCAAAGTGGAGACCATTACCGGACCCGACGGGCAACTGATGCTGGTACGTGCCAACTCGGTGTCCGGCAAGACCTCCATCTTCCATGCTCCCCCACCCATTGACGGCGGCGGGGAAACGGAGGATTGATCCCGGAGCCGAACTTTGCGGCACCCCTGAAGGACCCGGTACAACACCGCCCGAAGCACCGCCGCAGGTCATCCGCCGCTTCCGGTTCGCGGGCCGCCACATCATGTGGGAGACTTGAGGGCAGCTCTTTTGAGTACCAACAGTAAGGAGGCCAGCTATGAGCAAGCGTGCACGCAAGCGTCGTGACCGTAAGCGTGGCGGCGCGAACCACGGGAAGCGCCCCAACACCTAGGCAAATGCCAGGAACTACGGTTCAA
>DATIMT010000009.1:0-13065 GCA_035475035.1 Arthrobacter sp. | reverse complement strand
CGCTGATGATGCTGGGCATCGCCGTCTCGGTCAGCGTCATGACCAACAGCATGGACGCCCAGCGCCTGTCGCTGGAGGCCAAAGACCTGGAACTGCGCCAAGCCCTCCAGGCCAGCCACGGACGCCAGCAGCTGCTGGACGTCATCCTGGACACCGTCAGCGTCGGCCTGGTGGCCGTGGACGCGCAGGGCCACGACGTCCTGCTCAACCGCACGCAACGCAAATTCCACCGTATTGCCTCCCCAAACGGCAACCATGACCCGGGCGAACCCGACCTGCTCATCTACGCAGCGGATCGGAGCACCCTTCTCCCGGTCCAGGACCGGCCGATCCGGCGGGCGGGCCGCGGCGAGGCCTTCACGGACAACCTGATCTGGATCGGCACCGGTCCCGGCGCCCGGGCACTGTCCTCCACCGCCCGCCCCATCACCAACGCCGCGGGCCACTTTGACGGCTCCGTCGTCGCCTTTTACGACGTCACCGACCTGGTCACCGCGCTCGCCGCCAAAGACGACTTCGTCGCCAACATCTCCCACGAACTGCGCACGCCGCTGACCTCCATCCTTGGCTTTCTGGGCCTGGCCCTGGACGACCCCGCCAGCCTCCCACCCGAACTGACCAACTACCTCAAGGTGGCAGAGCGCAACGCCGACCGGCTGCTGACCCTGGTCTCCGACCTGCTCTCCGTCGCGGCAGGCAGTTTTGAGATCCGCCCCCGGCCCACCGACCTCGCCGACCTCGTCGAACAGAGTCTGGACTCCGCTGCCCCCGCCGCTGCGGACCACGGCGTCACTCTGGTCAACGAATGCCAGAGCGCCCTGCCGGTGCTTGGCGACATCGGCAGGCTCGGACAGGTACTCGACAACCTGGTCTCCAACGCCGTCAAATACACGCCCGACGGCGGCACCGTCACCATCCGCGGCCGGTTGGCCGACGCGTCCGTGGTCTGCGAGGTGCAGGACACCGGCATCGGCATGGATTCCGGCGAGAAGGCCGAGGCCTTCACCAAATTCTTCCGCGCCGGCGCCGTACGCCGCACCGCCATTCCCGGCGTGGGTTTGGGATTGGCCATCACCAAGGCCATCGTGGAAAGCCACGGCGGGAGCATTTCTTTGCGCAGCGAGCCGGGGGTGGGGACGACGGTGCGGTTTGAGCTGCCGGGCGGGGTGGCCGACGATGAGGCCGCTTCTGAGGCGGTGGTTGCCGTTGCCCCTGCGAGAGGTGCCCGCGCCGACCCCGCCGGGGTGGACTCGGCGGACGTCGCGGGGAACGGCTGGGAAGTCCGTGCTCACGCCAGGTAAGGCTTTGCGCCGCCGCTGGACGCTGGCCATCGCACTGGCCTACGTCGGTGTCTTAGCCCTGATCGCCTTCTGGCCCACTCCGGTGGACCGACCGATGTCATCCCAGCTTGCAGCCGCTTTGGCATACCTCCACCGGCATGGCATCCCGCGCTGGGTGGACTACAACTTTGTCGAGTCCGCCGCAAATGTGGTGCTGTTTGTCCCGTTCGGATTGCTGGCAGCCGCCCTGCTTCCGCGTCGGACATGGTGGTACGCACTGCTCTTGGGGTTCGCCGCATCGTGCGCAATTGAGCTCGGCCAGCTGATCTTCCTGAGTTCACGGTTCGCTTCATGGGCCGATATCGGCGCTAATACCTTCGGTGCCGCGCTGGGCGTTTTCTTTACAGTGGTGTTCCGCGGCCGGAGGAGCAGACCGGCCGCCGATCAGCAGTAGGAGCGCTGCCTCCGCCCGGTCGGCGCTGCTGTGTCCCTGCCCGAGCCGGCGGTGCTACTACCCGGCAAGGGCCTGGGACAGCGCGTCCTCGGCGGCCACCCAGGAGAGCATGGCACATTTTACGCGGGCCGGATATTTTGAGACCCCGGACAGCGCCGCTGCGTCACCCAGCAGTTCCTCATCGGCTTCGACCCTTCCCCGCGAACGCATAACATCGCGGAAGTGCGCGATCAGCGCCCGCAGGGCGTCCGGCTCCAGCCCCTGTGCCAGATCCGTCAGCACCGAGGCCGAGGCCATCGAAATGGCACACCCGTCACCGTGCCAGTGGATGCCATCCACCGTGCCCCCGTTGAGATTGAGCTGCAGGGTGATTTCGTCACCGCAAACGGGGTTGAGCTGGTGCGACCGACCTTGGCCGGGGCGGCACCCGGCGCTCTCCTGCGTATCTGCAAGGTCCGCGCCGTGCCTGGCCTTGGCATGGTCCAGGATCAGTTGCTGGTACAGCGCTTCCAGTGCGCTCATGATCCGCTCCCCCGGGAGACTCCGAAGTAGCCGCGGACCTTCCCCACGGCCTCCAGGAAGATGTCCACCTCATCGGCTGTGGTGTACAGGTAGGTGCTGGCCCGAGTCGATGCTGTGAGGCCCAGTCGGCGGTGCAGGGGCTGCGCGCAGTGGTGGCCAACCCGGACCGCTATTCCGCGGTCGTCAAGGTACTGGCCTACGTCGTGCGCATGCACCCCCTGTACGTCGAAGGCCACCAAGCCAGCACGGGCCCGGCCTGCGGCAGGCCCTAGAATCCGTATTCCATCGATGCTGGCCAGCCCGCAGACCAGGCGCTGGCCCAACGCCGCCTCCCACTGGTGGATCCGCTCCATTCCTGTCTCCTGGAGGTAATTCACTGCGGATCCGAAGGCTACGGCCTGCGAGACAGGCTGGGTGCCGGCCTCGAAGCGCTGCGGTGCCGGGAGGTACTGGGCCCGTTCCATCGTCACCGTGGTGATCATGGAACCGCCGGTGAGGAAGGGCGGCATGGCATTGAGTAGTTCACGCCGGCCGTAGAGGGCTCCGATGCCTGTCGGCCCTAGCATCTTATGCCCGGAGAAAACGGCGAAATCGACGTCGAGGGCTTTGAGGCCCAGCGGCAGGTGCGGGGCGGACTGGCAGGCGTCGAGCACCACCAGAGCACCAGCCCGGCGTGCCATCGCGACCAGCGTCTCCACCGGATTGATCACGCCCAGGACATTGGAGACGTGGGTGAAGGCGAGGATCCTGGTCCGCCCGGTAATCAGCCGGTCAGCCTCCTCAAGCCGCAGGTCGCCGTCGTCGTCCACTGGAATGTAACGCAGGGCGGCACCTGTCCGCCGGCACAGCTCCTGCCAGGGCACCAGATTGGCATGATGCTCCATCTCGGTCACCAGCACCTCGTCCCCCGGCCCCAGTGCGAAACGCCCGGCACCGGTGTCTGAGTCCCCGACGCTGGCATTCGAGAATGCGTAGGCCAGCAGGTTCAGGGCAGCCGTCGCATTGGCGGTCCAGACCAGCTCATCTTCCTCAACGCCGACAAACCTCGCCACCGTCGCCCGGGCAGCCTCAAACGCGTCCGTGGCGTCCACGGCGAGGCTATGGGCGCCGCGGTGGACAGCCGCATTGCGCTGCTCGTAAAACTCCTGCTCCGCGTCCAGGACAGTTGTCGGCTTTTGCGAAGTGGCACCCGAGTCCAGGTAGACAAGAGGTTTTCCGTTGACGGTCTGGCCCAGGATAGGGAAGTCGTTGCGGACCCGCAGGACCTCTGCGTGGGTCAGGGCGGACACGGGCTTGAGCCCGGTATGGCCTGGTAAAACTGACACTCTTCCTGCTTCCGCACTTGGGGCGATAATGGGTCCATTCTCCCATGCCCGCCGCATGCCTGCACGTCCCTCCCCCATTACGCCCCCGGTGTCAGGGCCAAAGCACCGGCCGGTGCAGATATGATGCCAACTGCGCGTTGTGTGGCTCAAAGAATTCTTCGAGCTCCCGGCGGGCGGCCTGCGGGATTTTGGATTGGGTAATCGCGTTGAACGTACTGGTATTGGGCAACATGTAGCCCGGCAGGCCCAGGAACTCGCACACCACATCAAAAGTGCCCTGGACATCCGCATACATGTCCTCACTGCGAAGCACAAGTAGCTGGCCGGCCGGGAATGACTCATGCCAATTTTGGATCTGCGGCAGGTAGATCCCGCGGCTCTTGTAAGCGTAGAAGTCATGGGCGGTGCTGTAGTAGGCAGGGTCTGCCAGCATTCTGTCCAGTTCACCCTCAAGCCGGTCGTCCTCGGCAGCCAGCGCAGCTTCGAATCCGAGTGGCTCGACTCCGTTGTGGACGCGCTCCTGGTAATGCGACCAGGCCCGTTCCACCGGGTCGCGGAGCAGGGCAATGGATTTGACGCCCTCGCAAAGCTGGGCCACCTGGCGCGCCACGCGTGGGTCCCACAGGTAGTAGGGCGAGGCTTCCCCACTGATCGGACGGTAGCCCAAGCGCCGGGCAGCCAGCTTCCTGAACGAGTCCGTATGGAAATGGGAGCGGTACCATAAATCCCCTCGGTGGCCCTCCTTGAAGAAGTAGTCCGTGCTTTTCCGGCCGCGGAGTTGCGGAAACAGTCCCAGGACCCCTGGGTGCATCAGCAGGTAGTTGAACAGTGAGGTGGTGCCGCCACGCTTCGTGCCCAGGATGAGGAAGTCCGGAACCGGCCTTGTCCTGGCCGTACTGCATGCGTACGCGCGGGTGAGCACATCGCTGGCGTCCTTAAGCCATCGTGGCGACACATTCTTCAACTCGGCCATGGTTGTCATAGTGCTCCTTGGGACTCGGCGCCGTCAGTTCGCGGCGACAGCGGTGGTAGTCTCCGCCGTGGCACGGCGGGACAGTAGGGAAAAGTCACTAATGCGCAACCTCCGCCGGTCCAGCCAGCACCACAGGCACAGGATGACCAAAGTTCCAGCGGTGGCCACAGCGCAGGAAAGTGTATTGTTGCCCAGAACCATGATGGACAGCGTGCTTGGCGGCACGAAACTGACCGCAGCAACCAGGAGCGCATAGGAAACCCGCCCGGCGTCAAAGCGGATCCCCAGGAAGATCCTGCTCTCCACCGATGCCAGGATCGCATCAATCAGCAGGCTGACAGCCCAGGACGCCGCCGCGCCCACGATTCCCCAAGCAGGGACCAAGACCAGATTGCCCCCGATGTTCACGGCCAATACCGCTGACTTGTTCATCGCCATCCAACCGCTGCGCCCGCTCATCATCAGCACCGAGTCCACGTTTCCTGCCAACAGGGAGGTGATGGCACCCGCGCAAAGGATTACCAGGGCTGTGCTTCCCGTTTCGAAGCCGGCGCCCAGCCAGTGCAGGGCGGTGGGGGCAAAAAACATGAAGATCCCGTAGATGGGTGTGCCCAGCAGGACAATCCAGGTCAGCGTCGTCGAGTACAGCATCTGCACAGCAGCCGTCTTATTCTCGCTCAATAAGGCACTGAAACGCGGAGAAATAACCATCCGCATCGCCGTCGAGATGATCAGTCCGGCACTGACGAACCGGCTGGCAGCACCGTAGACTCCTGCTGCGCCGGCGCCGGCCAGGGCGCCCACCAGAATGACGTCGAACCACACGATGGACTGCTCCACACCGGCCGAATACCAGCGTGGAAGTGCGAACTTTACTACCCGGGAAAACACCTCCCGGTCCGGCAGCCACCGCCCCTTGATGCCTGCATGGCGCTCATGGGAACGGATCCGCACCCACAGCGAAAGGAGAATGGCGGCCATCGCCAGGGGCAGCGGGATGGCCCACGCCACCGCCGCCCACACTGCCGGTCCGCCGACGGCCACCACCACGAGCACCGCCAGCGGCCTTGAGACGGGCAGGGCCACGGCGCCCACCGCCGTATACGGAACAACATTTCCCAGACCACGGGTGGCGGCCAGGGCCACCATCATCACGGCCGCGCAGGGCAGGAACCAGTTGAGTGCGCGGACGGCGGCGATGACCTCGGGCTGGTGAACGTCCCCCGAAAGACCCAACTGCGGAACCAGCGCCGCCAGCAACAGCGCCAGTACGGTGCCAACGGCAAGCGCGGGCAGCAGCAGCGCGACTGCCGCCCCGCGGATCTTGCCCGCATCGGAGAGCGCCAGCCGCGGCAGAACCCAGATTCCGGCCGTGTCCATTCCGGCCCGGGCAATCCCCAGCGCGATGGAGAAAACGGCGATGGCCTGGAGGACGACCCCTGACCCTACTTCGCCGAAGGACCGCGCCAGGACCAGCGTGAGCACAAAGCCCATTCCGGCGCTGATGCCGGCCCCGACTCCGCTGATGATCCCTCCGCGGGCCGCCTGCCTCAGCTCATTAGCGTGATCATGGCCCACCGCATCCGGCTGCTTCACACTGCGGTCGCTCATCGTTCCCCCGACCCGACGATCACTTTAAGGTAGCTATGGCCTACATCACCCACCGTGTACGATACTGGATCATTGCGAATTGCCCTAGCAGATCCGAGGACGCCAATGGCGGAATCATGAAGGAGAATCACATGTCCCAAACGGATCAACCCTCCAGGGCACATTGGCGTCGCAAGATCATTATGGTCGCGGCTGCGGCCGTGGCGGCACTGCTCATCATGGTGTTTGCGACGCAACTGGGCCGCGGCCCGAGCCGGGCTGATGCCATTGGCAGTCCATCCCCCTCCGGTGCCGGCCTGCAAAGCGCAGGATCGGCGGCACCTTCGGGAGCAGCCAGCAACGGTGCGTCGGCTGGCTCCGCTGCCTCGGCTCCGGCGCCGGGCGCTGCGCCGGGCGCTGCGCCGGCGGACGTGGAAGCGGCGGTTGCCCAGGACGCGGCTGCCTTCGTGAGCAAATCCTCCGGAGTACTGGCCCAAGCAACCGAGCCGTCCGATGCCGATCTCGCGGCCCTTGCCACGGGTTCCGCCAAAGACGCACT
This sequence comes from Arthrobacter sp., assembly GCA_035475035.1. GTDB lineage: Bacteria > Actinomycetota > Actinomycetes > Actinomycetales > Micrococcaceae > Arthrobacter. Next base: position 6,362 of record DATIMT010000009.1, on the reverse strand, counting down.
GGTTGCCAGCTCCGCGGAATTTGCTGCCAATGGTTGGCACCAGGTGGGTGAGCCCAGCATCGTGACGACGAAGGTTGCCAGCTTTACCGCCGGGGCAAATCCGCCAACGCTGACGCTTAATGCCTGCATAGACTCAAGCAGCGTCAGCGTTGTGACGGCAGACGGGACTAAAGTGCGCAGTTCCGGCGGGCGCTCCCTGAATATCATGACGTTCATCCAATCGGCTGAGGGTAAGTGGCTCGTGAGCCGGGTCAGCTTTCCCGACGACCCCACCTGTTAGTTCCCACTGCTAAATTCCTACTGCGTAGTGGCCACGGCGCTCAGGTCAAAGCTCACGTCCGGTGTGGCCCGGTAGTTGAGGTGGGTCTCCACTGCGATGGCATTGATCCCGTCCACCAGCAGTGAAACCGGCACGTCAATGACCAGCGGGGCGGCATTCGCTTTGGCCGTAGTGATAGCGGACAGCGCGTAAGTGGCGAACGTCGGCGTTCCCGCTGGCATCCGGCTCCGTGCCACTTCTGTGCCATTGACGTAAACCACGGCACCATCGTCGGCCACCGTATTCAATGTCAGCTTGGTGACCTTGGATGCTGCAGCAAGGTTGAATTGACCAACGAAGTAGGCCGCCAAAGGTCTGCTGCTGGCAGGACCGGCAACGTCAATGTTGGTTCCGAGCCCTGTGCTGCCGAAGCCGAGGACCCCACTGCCGATCTTCCAGGCCGAGGCGTCGTAGCCCAGGTCCTTCCACTGCACCGCCGGCGCAGTGGCGTCAAAGCGCCAGCTCCAGGGAGACTTCGCCGGCATCAGGACCACACTCGCCGCCGCAGCCGCCGCGGCCACGGTTACCGGACCCCCACTGACGCCGGTGGCACCCTGGTTGTCGGTAACGGTCAGCGTCACCGTGTAGGTCCCGGCAGCAGCATAAGTGTGGTTGGAGATGGCACCCGTTCCGGTCGGCGTCTGATCTCCGTAGTCCCAGGAGTAAGAGGTAATGCTGCCGTCCGCGTCCGACGACGTCGATCCATCCAGGCTGACACCAAGATCACTGGCCTTGTTGGTGAACTTCGCCACCGGTGCCTGGTTCGGCACCAGCGTTCCGGTTGCGACCGTTGCGGTGGCGGCGAGGTCGAAGCTTATGTCACTGGTGGCACGATAGTTGAGGTGTGTCTCCACGGCGATGGTGTTGGTTCCGTCCTTCAGCAAGGACACCGGCACATCGATTGTCACGGGAGCCTTGGTCGCCGTGGTGGTGTTGACAGCGCTCAATGCATAGGTGTTGAACGTGACGTTGCCGGCAGGCATATTGCTCCGGCCGACCTCGGTGCCATTGACATAAACCACCACTCCGTCATCGGCCACCGTCTGCAGCGACAGTCTTTGCACGGCCGAGGCCGAATCAATGCTGAAGTTACGCAGGAAGTAGGCAGCCAGGGGGCGGCCGCTGGTGGGTGCAGGAACATCAATATTGGTTGCCAGCCCTGTTGATCCGAAGCCCAGGGCTCCCGCGCCTGTCTTCCAGGCGGAGGCATCGAATCCCGGATCCTTCCACCCTGTGGCCGGAGCAGTGGTCTCGTACCGCCAGCTCCACGTCGATTTGGCTGGAACCAGTACCTTGTCCACGGTGCTGGCCTGTGGCTGCACCACGGTAACCGGCGCCGTCGCCACGCCGGTCGCACCGGCGTTATCGGTCACCGTCAGGGTCACGGTAAACGTCCCCGCCGCCGCATACGTGTGCGAAGCAGTCGCCCCGGACGCCGTCGCCCCGTCACCGAAATCCCACGCATAAGAGGCAACCGTGCCATCCGGATCCGAAGACCCCGACCCATCCACGCTCACCCCCAGATCCTTCACCGAGGACTTAAACGAGGCCACCGGTGCCTGGTTCGGCGGGGTCAGGGAGGTCCCGAGCTGGTAGTGCCGGGAAACCTGTGCCGCAGTCAGGGCTGTGGGGTAGACGGCAACTTCATCAAGGGTCCCGGCGAAGTATGGGCTGGCCGATCCCCAGGTGGAATCGCCGCCGATGCGCCAATAGCCCGTGTAGTTCTGCGCGCCGGTTTGCGGATTCGTTCCCACTTGCACGCCATCCACATAGAGCACCATCCCGCTGGATGATTGGGTAGCCACCACCGCGTGCCATTTCCCGTCGTTGTAGGCGGCCGGAGTGGTAATCACGTTCTTGGTTCCCGTGTAGGTGCCGAACACCAGCGTGCCGTCGTTCTGCATGTAAACGTGCCGGTCGTAACTGCCCGATAATCCGCTCGCCATGTTCCCGAAGCCGATCAGTTTCCCGCCGCGCTTGGTGGTGGTGTTGAACCAGGCCTCCAGGGAATAGGTCGTCGGGCTGACGTAGCTGGTGTGACTGGCGAGCAGGCCGGAGGTTCCATCGAATCCCACGGCTGTGTCACTTACGCCGGCCAGCGCTCCGGCTTGGCCTAGCGTGACTCCACCGGAATAATCCCCGGGGCTCAAAGAGGTGCTCGAGTCCGTGGCTGTAGTTCCCGCTGCTTCACCCAACCGATAAAACAGCGTTGGCGACTGGCCGTAAACAGTTGCACCGTAGGCGTCTTTGGGAACCGGCTGGATGAGGGTAACCGTATGGCTGACCTGAGCTTTTTCTCCACCGTTGTCAGTGGCCGTCAGACTGACCGTGTAGGCGCCGGCGCCCGCGTAGGCATGCGACGGGGTCAGACCCGTTCCGGTGGTTCCGTCCCCGAAGTTCCAGGCATAGTCGGTAATGCTCCCGTCGTCGGTGCTGCCGGAGGCGTCGAAGGTGGCCGTAAATCCGTTCATGCTGGAGCTGAAGACCGGCACCGGAGCCGCATTTCCGCCACTGGCCGTGAGCACCGGTGTACTGGCCGACAGATTGCCGGCCGCGTCCACTGCCCGGACAAAGAAGCGATTCTCGCCGCCCTTGGGCACTACCAGGCTGGTGCCGGATGTGGTGGCTACCACCCTGTCATTGCGCAGTACCTGGTACGTTGCCTTCCCGCTGTTGTCGCTGGAGGCCCCCCACCACAGCTTAATCGTCGTTGATGTGTCCTGTGACGAGGTCAGGGTCCCGGGAGTGGTGGGGGCCGCTGCATCCCTCTGCGGGAACCGGGCGAAGCCCCCTGACCACTTGCCGGCTTTGGTCACGGTCGCGACAGTCGTCATGTCACCCCCCGCCCAGAGGGTGCCGTTGCTGTCGACCGCGGAAGCCCAGATTCCCTGCCCGAGGCGGAACTTCATGTTCGGATTGAAACTGGGAATGATGTTGCCGCTGGCGGCATCCCAGGCACCCACCCACTCAAAGGAATCCGCTTCAGTCCACCCGGTGCCTACATTCGACCAGGTGAAAGCGTTGGAATAGTTCCAGTCGTGTCCGTGCGAACCGGCATACAGTATCCCCGTTTTGCTGGCTGCCATGGTTTGGAAGTCGCCGTTGTTCTTACCGATGTTGCCTGAAAGCCTGTCAAAGGTCGCCGGTGAATAGCTGAACAGACTGTGTTCCGATCCGCCGACCCAGACCCGGTCGCCAACGGCGCCGATGGTCTGCTGGTAGGTGTTGTTCGTGGTGCTCCAGACGGGGGTCCAGGCCGGTGTGGCCAGCGGGGCACCGGCCGCCGTTTGAACGGCGGCGGCCCTGAAGGCGTCGGCCGTACCTGAGGTCGAGAAGTAGCCGGCGGCGTAGAGCCTGCTGCCTTCGGCGTTCGGGTCAATGGCCACCACCGTGCCGTTGAAGTCCGGATTCCAGTCCGCTGCCGGGGTTCCGTCGGACACGGCTACGCGGGCGGCGCCCCTGGCGTAGACGGCAGAGTCCGGTTTGCTGCCGCCGGAAAGGTGGGTAAAGGCCCCACCGAGGTACAGCCAGTTTCCGCTGACGGCAAGGTCACTGACCCGCAGGACACCGGCGGTGAGCCGGTTTTCGACCGTCAGATTCCATCCGGTTGCCGTGGCCCCTGTGGCTGGATCCAAAGCGACGATTGCCGTGGCGGGCGCCCCGTTGGCGTTGCCGAACATTCCTGCTGCGACGATAGCTCCGCTGGGCAACACGGCCAGTGACATGACTGAACCGTCCAGCTGAGGCGTGAAGGTACGTATCAGTTCTCCGGTATTGACGTCGAAGGCGGCCAGGAATGACTGAGCGACCTTATCGGCACCCGTCGAATCAGCGGCACGCTGCACCGATGTGAAGTTGCCGCCGACGTACATCGTGTTGCCGCTTTGCACGAAGGCCTGTGTCTCCACGTCGCCTTCCCGCTTAGGGCTCACGGGGGCGGCAAGTCCCCAGGGGCTGTCCAGGGCCAGCGAACCCGCGGCCGGAGGGTTCGTCCGGGCAGTCGTGCCCGCATCTCCTATCCGGGTAAACCCGGCATCAAGGGAGCGGATTTGGGGCCGAAGATACATCTCGGTGTACGGCCGCGGAGACGTTCCTCCGTCCGTGGCGGACCAAAGATAGCTGGTACTCGCACTAGTGCCGGTAACTCCGGTGCCATAGGAAAAGCCAATGGTGTAGTTCTGCGCCTTGACCTCGGAGGTGTTGGTATTGATGCGCCGGTATGCATTATCGGGGCCGAAGCTGGAGGTGAGTCCCCCGGTTCCGCGGACGCCGTCAAAGGAGTACCAGGCAACCTGGTGTTCGGCGCCGAAGGTCCAGACCCACCGGTCTTCCTTGTCGGTGTTGAAACGTGATTCCTGCCACGCCGTGCCGCCGGCATTCGTCGCCCGCTTGAGCCGGATGCCGTCCGCGAGCGCATCCGGACGTCCGCCGTTCAGGAGCCCGTCCACGACTGTCGCCGGGTATTGCGTGGTCACGCCGGACATCGGGCTCAGTCCGGCCGTCCGCAGCGCCGATGCCGTTCCGGTCCCTTCGTAGTGTCCGCTCCAGCCCTCACGGCCCTTGCCGATCAGGACCCAACCGCCGCCGTCGGTGGTCATGTCGCAGTAGAACTGCCCCGGGGCGGCCATGGCCGGGGTCAGGAGCCAGTAGGTGCCATCGGCGGCCGCGGGAGTGTCCTGCTTGATTTCCCAGCAGGATGCAGCGGCCGTCGCAGCGCTCAGGCCATCGTGGACTTGCCCGGCGGCCGTAGCGGGCGCGGAGGTTGCCACCAAGGCCGAGAACACGACGGCGGCAATTGCGGCCGAACCGATGAGCTTTGGAACAGTGCGTGCCCTGGACATAGGGGCCCCCTCAGGCGACGAGCGGAACGCGCATGGCGGCGCGTTCCAAGACCGGTACTCTCCAAAGGTGCGGAGTGAGGAAAGCGTATGTCCGGCGCTGCGCCAAAAGTAGGGGAAGAGGACCCATTCGGCTACCCGAATTTCGGCTGGCCCTACGTGTTTATGGGGGTAGGACCACTCATCATCGCACGCGCTCTACGTGCCGGACGGGCCGGACGGGTGTCCGGCAGCGGACGGATTGCGGGGCCATCCGGCGGTACGGCGGCGCCCGGCACGGGCCGGATGCGGACGTCGCCGGAGCCCTCCGCCGTCGGGCCTGCCGGGAGCAGCCTCCGCCGGCCGCATACCGACCGCGGCAGCTATCATCACAATCACCAGGCCGGCGCCCAGGACACCGTAGTAGAAAACTTCCACCAGGGAAACCAGGATGAGGGTATTGCAGACCAGGCCGGCGATGTCGGTCCTGCGGATCGTCTTGACGAAAACCATCACCATCCACCCCAGGAAGAGTCCCAGCCCGACAAAGCCGTGGGAAAACATGACCATCCAGACGTGCCCTTGCGTCCCGACGGAGGGCTGGCCGGCCCGCTCGGACGGACGTGGCGCACCATAGCCCAGAATGGGAGAAGCCAGGGTGCGGTCGAATGTCTCCTGGTAGAGATTGCCCCTGTCGTCAATGCTTTCCACCTTGGACGTACGCTGGTCCAGCCGCTCCTGGACGGGAAGTTGCGTCAGCGCGATGCCGGCGAGGGCGGCAATGGCGACCAGTGCCATGATGATCCGCCCGTGGCCGGTAAGCGCTGCCCGGATAGCCACATACAGCAGAGCCACGCCGAGGCCGAGGAACATCCCGCGGTTCAGCGTCAGGAACGCCGGTACAAACGAAATCGGCAGTGCGGCCAGCAGCCACCAGAATTTACGCGTGCGCCGGACCATCGCCATATAGGCAATAGCCACGGGTGTCAGCAGTGAGTACACATTGCCCCAGCTGTTGGCATAAAGAAACGGTGCACTGGGGCGTGGCGCGGCGATCACATAGGCATTGGGGTCCGGATTGAACTGCGTGAGGGTCCGGAACGCCATATCGTGGACATACGAATTGCCCAGCAGGGTCTGGGGCAGCAGGTAGCTGATTGGCGTCCGCAGTTCAAAGAGGGGGAAGGCCAGCCCTGCATAACCGCCGGCGACGACAATGAGCCAGA
>DATIMT010000008.1:0-37237 GCA_035475035.1 Arthrobacter sp. | reverse complement strand
AGGCCAGGGGAACGGACCGGTGCACCACTTCCACCACGTCCGGCCGGCCCTGCCGGAAGGGGGCTTCGCGGCCCTGTTGTGGGTTGAAGCGCAGCAGGACCTCGAGGATATCTACGCGCTGGACTTCATCGACGGCCTGGCCTCCGGCGGCCTCGCCGAAAAGGACTTCGCCTATTACCTGGCCCAGGATGCCCTTTACCTCAACGGCTACTCGCGCGTGCTTGCCCGTGCCAGCGCCATGGCCCCCTCCGAGGCCGAGCAGCTGTTCTGGGCCGGCTCTGCCCAGCAGTGCCTCGAAGTGGAATCGGAACTGCACCGCTCCTGGCTCAGCACCAGGCCTGCCCCGGGCGGCCTGGGCCCCGTCACCAAGGCCTACGTCGACCACCTCACGGCAGCGTCGGCGTCGGGCAGCTACGCGGTCCTGGCCGCTGCCGTCCTGCCCTGTTTCTGGCTTTACGCCGAAGTGGGCGAAAAGCTGCACGCCCGCTTCCTTGCCTCCGGCGAACCGGACGGACACGCCTACGCGGACTGGCTCCGCACCTATGCCGACGAGGGCTTCGCCGCGGCCACCCGCAGGGCCATTGCCATTGTGGACGCAGCGGGACGGAACGCGTCCGACCATGAGAGGTCCGCGATGGTAAGGGCCTTCAAGCAGTCGTGCCGACTCGAAGTTGAATTCTTCGACGCGCCGCGGCTGCATTCCTGACCGCCGGGAGGCAGCCGCACCGCTATCATGGAACGGCACGGTAACGGCGTTGCCGCCGGCTTGTGGTTACTATCACAGCCGGGCCGCCGGAACCAGCCTCATTTGCGGCCGAAGTCGGATTTAGCGTATTCTGGATCTTCGGTGCTTACGCCAACACTTGGGTTACGACCCCACGGCGTTGAGGCACAGCGATAAACCAGGCTTTTCGTGAGTCGGTTCCGCACGCAAATTTTGTAATAAACGTCGAGAGAAGTGAGTTCCCAAGTGGTGTACGCGATTGTCCGCGCAGGCGGCCGCCAAGAGAAGGTTTCCGTTGGAGACTTCGTTACCCTGAACCGCGTCGCCGGTGGAGCCGGCAGCACCATTGAGCTGCCCGCACTGCTCCTGGTTGACGGTGACAAGGTCACCTCCGCCGCCGCTGACCTGGCCAAGGTAACCGTAACGGCTGAGATCCTGAACGACCTCCGTGGTCCGAAGATTGTGATCCAGAAGTTCAAGAACAAGACCGGCTACAAGAAGCGCCAGGGTCACCGCCAGGAACTGACCAAGGTCAAGATCACCGGTATCCAGTAACCTTCGTTACTGTTCAGGTTTTTCAGCAGATTCCCCAGAATTTAGAGGCAGGCATTTCAGATGGCACATAAAAAGGGCGCGAGCTCCACTCGCAACGGTCGTGATTCCAACGCTCAGTACCTCGGCGTCAAGCGCTTCGGTGGCCAGGTTGTATCCGCTGGCGAGATCATCGTCCGCCAGCGCGGCACCCACTTCCACCCGGGCGCCGGCGTTGGCCGTGGCGGTGACGACACCCTGTTCGCACTGACCCCGGGCGCCGTTGAATTCGGCACCCGCCGCGGTCGTCGCGTAGTCAACATCGTTGCTGCTGCAGCCGCAGAGTAACAACCAGTTCTGAAGCGGTGGAGCGGGCCTAACGGTCCGCTCCACTGTTCTTTTAACCGCATTACAATCGATGTGGCGTCCCGGGGGCGCCAGGTAAACAGCTTCTGAGGAGATCCACGTGGCCAGCTTTGTAGACCGGGTAGTACTGCACGTATCCGGCGGTAACGGCGGCAACGGGTGCGTCTCCGTCCACCGTGAGAAGTTCAAGCCCCTGGGCGGTCCCGACGGCGGTGACGGCGGCAACGGCGGCGACGTCATCCTGCGCGTGGACCACCAGACCACAACGCTCCTTGACTACCACCACGCACCCCACCGCCATGCCACCAACGGCGGCCCGGGCATGGGCGACTGGCGCGGCGGCAAGAACGGCGAAACACTCATCCTCCCCGTCCCGGACGGCACCGTGGTCAAGTCCAAGGACGGCACCGTGCTGGCTGACCTCGTCGGCGAGGGCGCCGAGTACGTCGCAGCCGCGGGCGGAATTGGAGGCCTGGGCAACGCTGCCCTTTCGTCGCAGAAACGGCGTGCTCCCGGCTTCGCCCTGCTCGGTATCGAAGGCGAATCCAGCGATATTGTGCTGGAACTCAAATCAATTGCCGACATCGCCCTGGTGGGTTTCCCGTCGGCCGGCAAATCCAGCCTCATCGCTGCCATGTCCGCCGCCCGGCCCAAGATCGCCGACTACCCCTTCACCACGCTGGTTCCCAACCTGGGCGTCGTCCAGGCGGGGGATGTCCGCTTCACCATCGCCGACGTCCCGGGCCTCATCGAGGGCGCCAGTGAGGGCAAGGGCCTGGGCCACAACTTCCTGCGGCACGTAGAGCGGTGTGCCGCGCTCGTCCACGTGCTTGACTGCGGCACGCTGGAGTCGGACCGCGATCCCCTCTCGGACCTCGCCATCATCGAAGGTGAGCTGGAGAAGTACGCCGTCGATATGAGCTATGCCGGGCAGGACGGCGATGTGGTTCCGCTGAACCACCGTCCCCGCCTGGTGGCTTTGAACAAGGTGGACCTGCCGGACGGCAAGGACATGGCCGAATTCGTGCGCCCGGAACTCGAATCGCGCGGCTACCGCGTCTTCGAGGTGTCCGCCACCAGTCATGAAGGGCTGCGCCAGCTGGGCTTCGCCATGGCAGAGATCGTCAAGGCCGCCCGCGACGCTGTCGCTGCCGCCCCGCCCAAGGTCCAGCCTGCCGTACTGCGCCCACGCGCCGTCAATGAAGCCGGCTTCAAGATCCGCCGCGAGGAAAAGAACCTGGAGCCGCTGTTCCGCGTCATGGGCGAAAAGCCGGAGCGCTGGGTCAAGCAGACCGATTTCACCAACGAGGAAGCCATCGGCTACCTGGCGGACCGGCTCGCCAAGCTCGGCGTGGAGACCGAACTGTTCAAGCAGGGCGCCAAGCCCGGCGACACGGTGGTTATCGGCGGGGACGACGGTGTCGTCTTCGACTGGGAGCCCACCATGATGGCCGGGGCTGAGCTCCTGGCGTCGCCGCGTGGCACCGATGTGCGGTTCGCCGATATTGGCGACCGCCCCACGCGCGGCCAGAAGCGCGAGGAGCAGCAGGAACGCCGTGATGCCAAGGCTGCAGCCCGCGCCGAGCTCGAGGCCGAACGGAAAGCCGGTATCTGGACCGAGTCCGTCAGTGGCCGCCGCGCTGCCCAGCCCGTGAAGGAGCGCGGACTGGAAGCGGACGATGACCTCTAGGGCCATGACCGCTGAAGCCGCAGGATCAGCTGCGGGCAGGAGTGCACTGGCGGGCGCCCGCCGGATCGTGGTGAAGGTGGGGTCCTCCTCGCTGACCAGTATCAAGGGCGGCATCTCGGAAGAAGCCCTCACCGCCCTGGCCGACGCCCTGGCGGCCAAGCGCAACGCGGGCGCCGAGATCATCCTGGTGTCCTCCGGAGCCATCGCCGCCGGACTGGCTCCGCTGGGGCTGGCCAAGCGACCCCGCGACCTTGCTACGCAGCAGGCGGCAGCCAGCGTGGGCCAGGGCCTGCTGATGGCCCGGTATACCCAGGCCTTCGGTGCGCACGGCGTCACCGTCAGCCAGGTCCTGCTCACGGCCGAGGACCTGATGCGCCGCAGCCAGCACACCAACGCCCTCCGCGCCATGGACCGGTTGCTGAACCTCGGGGTGGTCCCCGTGGTCAACGAGAACGACACCGTGGCCACCCACGAAATCCGCTTCGGCGACAACGACCGCCTCGCGGCCCTGGTGGCGCACCTGGTGCGCGCCGATGCACTGGTGCTGCTGTCCGACGTCGATGCACTCTATGACGGTCCGCCCGCCCAGGGTGCCAGGCGCATCCCGCTGGTCACCGGCGCGCACGACCTCGAGGGCGTTTCCATCGGCAAAGCCGGCAAGGCCGGGGTGGGTACCGGCGGAATGATGACCAAAGTGGAAGCTGCCGGCATGGCGGCAGGTTCGGGAATCCATGCCCTGGTGACCTCCACGGCCAATGCCGCCGCCGCGCTGAACGGTGACGACGTAGGGACGTGGTTCTCCGTGAACGGCTCGCGCAAGCCCGTCCGGCTCCTGTGGCTGGCGCATGTTGCCTCGGTGCAGGGCCGCCTGGTCCTGGATGGAGGAGCTGTGCGCGCCGTACGGCACCACCGCACGTCCCTGCTGCCGGCGGGCATCACCGCGGTGCAAGGCGACTTTGAAGCGGGCGACGCCGTGGAGCTGGCCGAAGCCGACGGCACGGTCATTGCGCGGGGATTGGTGAATTACTCGTCGGAAGAACTGCCCCGCATGCTCGGGCGGTCCACACGGGAACTCGGCGAGGAACTGGGCAGCGGCTATGACCGCGAAGTTGTTCATGTTGATGACCTCGTGCTGGTCTGAGCCCCGGGCTCGCCTAAACTTGGATCATGACTGAAGCGCTGATCCACACTGCTGAAAAATCCGGTACCACTGCTGCCCAGGTGCAGCCGGGTGCCTCGGCAGGCCAGGGATCAGCCACGGAGCCACTTTCCGCTGCGGAAGTAGAAGCAGCCGTGCACGCCATCGCCGACCGGTCCCGCCACGCCGCCCGCCGCATAGCCACGGCCAACAGGGCATGGAAGGACCGTGCACTCCGCGCCGTTGGAACCGCCCTGCGGGAGAACGCCCAGGGCATCCTCACCGCCAACGCCATGGATGTTGAGAAGGGCATGGCCAACGGCACCTCCAAGGCGCTGCTGGACCGGCTCACCCTTTCGGAGGCACGCATTGACGGGCTGGTGGCCGCCCTGGAAAACCTGGCCAACCTCCCCGACCCCGTGGGCAACGTCGTGCGCGGCCAGACCCTTCCCAATGGTCTGCGCCTCCGCCAGGTCAACGTGCCCATGGGCGTGGTGGCAGCTATCTATGAGGCACGACCCAACGTCACCGTGGACATCGCGGGGCTGGCCCTCAAGAGCGGCAACGCCGTCATCCTGCGCGGCGGCAGTGCTGCGGAGGCCACCAACCAGGTCCTTGTACGGGTACTCCGTGAGGCCTTGGAATCCGTGGGCTTGCCTGCCGATGCCGTCCAGACCGTTGACCAGTACGGCCGGGCCGGCGCCAACGTCCTGATGAAGGCCCGTGGCAGGGTTGACGTGCTGATTCCCCGCGGCGGCCGGGAGCTGATCCAAACCGTGGTCACCAATTCCGCTGTCCCCGTCATCGAGACGGGGGAGGGGAACGTCCATATCTTCATCGATGAGTCCGCTGACGAAAACATGGCCGTGGAGATTCTGCTCAACGCCAAGACCCAGCGGCCCAGTGTCTGCAACACGGTGGAGACTTTGCTGGTCCACTCCGGCTCGACGGTGCTGCCCGCCGTCGGTGCCGCCCTGCGTGCCGCCGGCGTCCGGCTGCACGTCGACGAGCGAATCAGCGCAGCGCTGCCCGCGGTCGAGACGGAGCCGGCGACGGACGTTGACTGGGGAACCGAGTACATGGACCTGGACCTGGCCGTGGCCATGGTGGACAGCCTTGATGAGGCCGTCCAGCACATCCGGACCTGGTCCACCGGGCACACCGAAGCGATCCTCACCAACAGCCTTGCCAATGCGGAGCGTTTCATTGCCGAAGTCGATTCTGCGGCGGTGATCGTCAACGCTTCCACACGGTTTACCGACGGCGGAGAGCTGGGCCTCGGTGCAGAGGTTGGCATTTCAACCCAGAAGCTGCATGCCCGCGGCCCCATGGGCCTGACCGAGCTCACCACCACCAAGTGGATTGTCCAGGGCGAAGGCCAGGTCCGCGGGTAGCAACGCGGTAACATAGACCAGAACCCGGAAAGCAGCGGAAGGTTCCGCTGCCCGAAAATCCTTGAACATAGGGGAGAAAATGCTGCTCCAGCAGATTGCCATGTCCGTCGCCGCCGCAGGTGAAGCAGGCCACGAAGAGCCTGCCCCGCTGTGGGCCGAGCCGTGGGTCTTCGGCGTGTCCATGTTCTGCATCCTGGTGGTTCTAATGCTGGTCGCCTGGTCCTACAACAACCTGGGCAACCGCCACGCCGCCACCGATGAGCACGCGGACCCGCACCGCCAGCACCCCAACAAGCACGATCGCGGGCAGGGCCACTAAGATTTCGCACAACCTGCGCCGCAACGGCGCCCGGGGGAGGCTGCGCCTGGGTGTGATGGGCGGGACATTCGATCCCATCCACCACGGCCACCTTGTTGCAGCCAGCGAAGTCGCGGCGGAGTTCGACCTTGACGAGGTGGTCTTCGTCCCGACCGGGCAGCCATGGCAAAAGTCCCATAAACAGGTCAGCGAGCCCGAGCACCGCTACCTGATGACCGTCATCGCCACGGCGTCCAATCCGCGCTTCACCGTAAGCCGCGTCGACGTCGAACGCCCAGGTCCCACGTACACCATCGACACCCTGCGCGACCTCCGTGCGCAGCGCCCGGACGCCGACCTTTTCTTCATCACCGGCGCGGACGCCCTGGCGCAGATCCTGTCCTGGAAGGACATTGACGAGCTATGGTCGCTGGCCCACTTCGTGGGTGTGACCCGCCCAGGCCATGTCCTTGACGGCATGGGCCGCGACGACGTCAGCCTCCTGGAAGTCCCGGCCATGGCCATTTCGTCCACCGACTGCCGTGCCCGCGTGGCAGCGAACAACCCGGTCTGGTACCTGGTCCCGGACGGAGTGGTCCAGTACATCGCCAAGTACGGCCTGTATTCGGACCCGCCCGCAAGCACGGATGAACCAACGTCCGAAGCACGCGAACCAGCCAGTACTGAATGAGTTCTCAATGAGTCAGGAACAGCCCCCAATCCCCAGCCGCCGGGAACTCCGGAAGGCCCGGGACGCCCAGCAGGCCACCCTGCCTGCCGCTGGGCAGCGCCCACCAGTCGCCAGCCGGCCGGCTGACGGCGCGCCCGCATCGGCAGGACAGGCTGCGGCCGCCGGGTCTTCCGCAGGCTCCGCCCCGGCGGCGCGGCCCCAGGCGGCTGTAGACCCTACGCCCACCCAGCGTTCCTCCCAGATCCGGGCGCGCGACCGCGCCGCGCTTCGTACCATCAAGGAGCTCGAGGAAAAGGAAGGTCAGCTTGCCGCCGGCGGACCACCCACCCGGCGCCAGTTGCGGTTGCAGCAACTCAAAGAGCAGACCCTGACGGCCGCCAATCCTGTTGTTCCGCCCGCCGCTGCCCCGCCTGCGAACGCGGGCCCGGCAAAGGCTGACGGCCAAGCCAAGACGGGGGGTCCGGCCAAGACGGGGGGGCCGGCCACAACCGAGGGCCCAGCCAGGACCGATGGCCCGGCCAAAGCTGATGGCGCAGCGAAATCCTCGGCCGCAGCGTCCCCTGAAAATCCAGCACCGGCTCCGGGCAGCGCCCCGGCCGGAATGACGGTGGAACAGGCTTTGGAAGCGCGGGAACTGATCGCGGCCCAGGCCAGGAACCAGATCGCCAAAATGGAGCACATCGCCTCCACCGATCCGGAAGCCGTGGATCCGGAGATCCTGGCTGAGCAGATTGCCCTGGCGGAACGGGCCGCCGTCCTGAACCGCCGGGCCATGGCACGGCAGAAGCTTGCCGAACAGGCCGGCGCTCCTGCCGGCCCGGCCGGGGATGCCGCCGCCAAGGACAAACCCGGCCCGTCCACGGCCAACAACCTGGCCATGGTGACGCCGCTTGAATTCGTCCAGGTGCCCGGCGTCGAACGTCCGGTCATGAAGCCGCCGGCGACCTCGCACGTCCCGGTCACCACCAGGCCCGGCACCAGGGTTCCGGCTGCGGGAAAACGCAAGCCTTCCCGTCCCAAGGCGCCGCGGCCTGATTCCGCCACCGGCCGTTCGCAGGTCATCGCGCGCGCCGAGGCGGCGGCCAAAGCGGCCAGCCGTCCCACGCCGGCGCCGAACCAGGAGAACCAGGCGGAGGACCTCTTCGAGGACCTTCCGCGCGTTCCTGCCCGGTCCGCCTACGGCCTCGACCCCCTGGATGCCGCCACTGCAGGCCTCACCAGGGCCCGGCGGAACCGTATCCTCCAGTTCTGCATCCTCGCGTTCGGGATCCTGGCCCTCGTTGCCGGCATCATCCTGATCGTCAGCGGCATGTCCCGCTGACCCGCACCGGCATCAACACTTAACCCAACCAAGGAGTCCCGTGACTGCAACACAAACGTCCATTGCCATAGCCCGGACGGCCGCAAAGGCCGCCGCCGACAAGATCGCCCAGGACATCGTCGCCATGGACGTGAGTGAACGTCTTGCCCTGGCCGACGTCTTCCTCATCGCCTCGGCACCCAGCGAACGCCAGGTCAACGCAATCGTTGACGGTATTGAGGAAGAGCTCGCCAAGCAGGACCTGCGCCCGGTGCGCCGTGAAGGCCGCTCCGGCGGGCGGTGGGTCCTGCTGGATTACGCCGATGTTGTCATCCACGTCCAGCATGAGGAAGACCGGGTGTTCTACGCCCTGGAGCGCCTTTGGAAGGACTGCCCCGTGGTGGACCTGGAGCTCGGTGACGACGCCTCCGCCAAAGCGGCCGCAGGCTCCGACAGCGAGTAGCCTGGCCGCCGGACGGTGAATATTCCCGATTTGGAATTTTCGGAATTGCTGTTCTAAGATATTTGAGTTGCTTCGGGGGAGACCCTGAGGGAAGCTCGCAGAGGGCAGCAACAATCCGGGGCTGTGGCGCAGCTGGTAGCGCACCTGCATGGCATGCAGGGGGTCAGGGGTTCGAGTCCCCTCAGCTCCACGGGTAGGTCCGCCGGAACCATCATGGTTCCGGCGGACTTTTTTTGTTCCCCCTCCGCATCCAAGTTCCCCAGGGAACCCTGCTGGGAACCAGTTCCAGCGGGTGGAACCGGGCGGAAGAAGCCGGCTACGGTGTTGCCGACGTCCGATTGGCGTCCGGCGGGAAAGTGCATTACTCTGGTCAGGTTGCTCCGGCCAATACGAGTCGAAGTGGCAAGGGTACGGGGCTGTGGCGCAGCTGGTAGCGCACCTGCATGGCATGCAGGGGGTCAGGGGTTCGAGTCCCCTCAGCTCCACCGTTACACCGAACAAAGGGAATCATCACCGCCGTGATGGTTCCCTTTTTCGTTGTCCACCGGAGCTGTCCTACCCGCCGCGCTAAGGACCGGTACCGGTAAAAACTCTTCCCGCGCAGGTCAAAGCGCGGTACAACTGGAGATTGAGGGCACATCGTCCCGGCGCTCAGCCGCTTTCACCCAAAGCGGGGCCACGGGACGGGCTGACGAGGAGGTCACAGATGTCCCACTCAGATGGTTCCGGCTTCAGCCCGAACGGCGACGCATTCCCGGGGGAGTCGCGCCTGACGCGCGATACCGCCATCCGGGGGCCGGCCAGGCCCGCTCCCTATATCGGCGCCGGCATACTGTTGGCCGCCGCCATCCTCTTCCCGCTGCTGCCGCAGCTCTACTCCTTTGATGCGCCGCGGCTGGGCGGGATGCCCTTCTTCTACTGGTACCAGCTGCTCTGGGTGCCAGTTTCGGCCATATTGACCGGTACCGCGTATTGGCTGGTGGCCAAGGAAGACCGACGACGGCGGGCAGAGGTTCGTGCCGGCGGCCCGCCCCGGGCAGGCACCGCCTCCGCCGATGCCGGGTTGGGAGGGGACCGGCCATGAACTCACGCGAGATCAACTGGACGGCCCTGATCATTGTGGTGCTGCTCTTCGTCGTCGTGGCTGTGATGGGCTTCCTGGCGGCCAGGTGGCGGCGGACCGGAGAGGAAGGACTGCACAGCCTGGACGAGTGGGGGCTGGGCGGCCGCGGATTCGGCACCTGGATCACCTGGTTCCTGCTGGGCGGGGACCTCTACACCGCGTACACGTTCGTGGCAGTCCCCGCGGCGATGTGGGCTACGGGCGCGGTCACCGGCTTCTTCGCGGTGCCGTACACCATCGTCCTCTACCCGATTATCTTCATCATCATGAGCCGGCTGTGGTCGGTTTCCCACCGTCATGGCTATGTCACCTCCGCGGACTTCGTGGGCGGCCGCTACGGCAGCCGCTGGCTCTCGCTGGCTGTTGCCGTCACGGGCATCGTTGCCACCATGCCCTACATCGCGCTGCAGCTGGTGGGCATCAAGGCGGTGCTGACCGTCCTTGGCCTGGGGAGCTCGGATAATGTGTTGCTGACGGACCTGCCGCTGATCCTGGCCTTCGTCGTCCTCGCCGCCTACACCTACACGTCGGGGCTCCGGGCGCCGGCGATGATCGCCGTCGTCAAGGACCTGCTGATCTACCTCGCCGTGATCGTGGCCGTCATCTACCTGCCCATCAAGTTCGGTGGCTGGGACACCATTTTCGGCGCCGCACAGACGAAGCTGGCCACGGTCAACCAGGCAACGGGCAAGCCGGCCGGGGTCTTCATCCCCGGGGCCGCCAACTACTCCGCCTACTGGTCGCTGGCGTTGGGTTCGGCCATGGCGCTGTTCATGTATCCGCACTCAGTGACGGCGGTGCTGGCGTCAAAGGCCCGCAACACCATCCGCCGGAATGCCGCCATCCTGCCGCTGTACTCGCTGATGCTGGGCTTCCTGGCACTGTTGGGTTTCGTGGCCATCAAGGCGGGCACCAAGCCGACCGACCTGGACGGATCGGTCAATCCGCAGCTGGTGGTTCCGCAGCTGTTCCTTGACCACTTCCCGGCCTGGTTTGCCGGGATAGCGCTGGCTGCCATCGCCATTGGGGCGCTGGTCCCCGCAGCCATCATGTCCATTGCGGCGGCCAACATGTTCACCCGCAACATCTACCGCGACTTCATCAGGCCCGACGTCGATGCCCGGACCGAAGCAAAGGTCTCCAAGATCGTCTCGCTGGTGGTGAAGGTGGGCGCCCTGGTCTTCGTGATCGCCATGGACCAGTCCACGGCCATCAACATGCAGCTGCTGGGCGGCATCTGGATCCTGCAGACCTTCCCGGCCGTGGTGGCAGGGCTCTACACCCGCTGGTTTGACCGCTGGGCCCTGCTGATTGGCTGGGCGGTGGGTATCATCTTCGGAACCGTCTCCGCCTATAACGTGGTCAACCCAGTCACCAAGGCCCACTTCGGCGGCTCGGTGGCCCCCATCCCCGGTACGGACTTCAGCGTCTACATCGCGGTGTCGGCGTTTGCGCTGAACCTGGTTGTCGCCGCCGTCCTGACCCTGGTGATGCGGGCCCTGAAGGTCCGGACGGGCGAGGACCTGACCCGGCCCACGGACTACGCCGCGGACGAAACGGACCCGAAAGTGGTACAGATCGAGAAAACCCAGCACTTCACCCAACCCGGCGGTCCCTCCCCGGTGGCGTAATTCTCCAGGGTCGATACAGCTGCCTCCTGCCGGTTACGTTCCGGCAGGCGGCGCCGCTGTCACAGCCAGCCACTGCGGCGGAGCGGCGGTTCCCCGCCGCCGGGCCGGCGCACCAGGATCTGGTTGACTCCGGTGAGCCCGTTTTCGAAGCCAATGGCGCTGGCTGCCATGTAGAGCCGCCACACGCGGGCGCGTCCCTCGCCAACCAGCTGCACCGCCTCGTCCCAGTTCTTCTCGAGCCTGGCCACCCAGGCCCGGAGGGTCAGGCCGTAGTGGCGGCGCAGTGCCTCCACGTCAAGGACCTCGAACCGGGCGGTTTCCAGGGCGGTCACCATTTCGCCGAGGCTGATCATTTCGCCATCCGGAAAGACGTAGCGGGGGATGAATGAGTCGGGGTCGGGGCTGGTGGGGCCGGCGTTCCAGGAGATGGCATGGTTCAGGAGCCGTCCGCCGGGTCGGAGCAGCGCGAACAGGGCGGCAGCGTAGGCAGGGGTCTGCTCCCGCCCCACGTGTTCGGACATGCCGATGGAACTGATGGCGTCATATGGCCCGTCCTGCACGTCCCGGTAGTCCTGGACGCGGATCTCCACGCTGTCCGTCAGGCCGGCGTCTGCGGCGCGCTTCCGGGCCAGTCCGGCCTGTTCGGTGGAGAGCGTCACGCCAACCACGGTGACGCCGTACCTGGCCGCAGCGTGGAGGGCGAAGCTGCCCCAACCGCATCCGACATCCAGGACCCGCATCCCGGGCTGGAGGCCCAGTTTGCGGCAGACCAGGTCCAGCTTGGCCTCCTGCGCCGCGTACAGGCTACTGTCCGGTCCCGTGCCCAGCCCGGTGCCCGGCCCCGCGTCGTGATCCGCGCTGCTTTCGGCCAGCAGTTCAGCGACGCTGCCCGGCGATGCTTCGTCCGGCCACACTGCGCAGGAGTAGACCATCGATGGTCCCAGCACCAGGGCGTAGAAGTCGTTGCCGACGTCGTAATGATGCGAAATGGCGGCCGAGTCCCGTCCTTTGGAGTGCATCCGGCCCTTTTTCGCGATCCGGGCCTCCTCCGGCGGCGGGGCAGGGTTTGGCCCGACGGCGCCGAGCCGGACCGCGGTCCGCAGCAGCAGCCAGAGCTCGCTGGCGGAAAGCGGACGGAAAGGACCGGGCTCCGCGAACTTGCCGGCCGAACTTAAGGCCGTGAATGCCTCGAAGATATCTCCGGGGGCATTGATCTCACCTGCCACGTACGCCCGGCTCAGCCCCATTTGCCCCGGCGACCACAGCATCCGCCGCAGGGCGCGTCGGGACCTGAACTCGAGGACAGGCGCGTCCGCGGGTCCGGCCTCCGAGCCATCCCACGCCCGCAGGCGCAGGGGTATCTGCCCGGTTCCCAGCACTACCCCCAAGGCCTTTTCCAGCCGGGCGGCGTGCCCAGTGCTTCCTGCTCCGCTCTGTGCGGCTGCTCCAGTGTCCATGCGCCCACCCTAAAGCAGGGCCACCCTCCACGACTATCATGGGGACGTGATTCCTGACCTGACCGACGTGGTGGTCATCGGGGCCGGCCAGGCCGGCCTGTCGGCCGCGTACCACCTCCAGCGCCGGGGACTGGACTATGCCGTGCTCGACGCCGAGGATGGTCCGGGCGGCGCGTGGCGGCACCGCTGGAAGAGCCTGCGCATGGCCACGGTCAACGGGATCAGCGACCTGCCGGGCATCGCCAAACCGGACGTGGATCCTGCGGAACCCAGCTCC
This sequence comes from Arthrobacter sp., assembly GCA_035475035.1. Classification (GTDB taxonomy): domain Bacteria; phylum Actinomycetota; class Actinomycetes; order Actinomycetales; family Micrococcaceae; genus Arthrobacter. Next base: position 24,154 of record DATIMT010000008.1, on the reverse strand, counting down.
GAGTTTCTGAGCCGTTATTTTGGGAGCTACGAGGCCGAGCTGGGTCTGTCTGTTCACCGGCCCGTCAAAGTCTTGGCTGTCAGGCGGGAGGACGAGAATCCGGCAGGGCGCCTGAGGGTGGAAACGACGAACGGCGACTGGAGCGCCAGGGCCGTCATTAACGCCACGGGAACGTGGACCCGCCCATTCTGGCCCATCTATCCGGGCCGGTCCTCGTTCCGGGGAAGGCAACTGCACGTCGCCGATTACGTCTCTGCAGAAGAGTTCCGCGGCAAGCACGTGATCGTGGTGGGCGGCGGCATTTCCGCGGTCGGCCTGCTGGATGAAATTTCGCGCGTCACCACCACCAGTTGGTTCACGCGCAGGGAACCTGTCTGGCGCGACGCTGCTTTCGATGCCAGAGCCGGCCGCGATGCCGTGGCACTGGTGGAGGACCGCGTCCGCAGGGGACTTCCACCGCAAAGCGTTGTTTCCGCGACAGGCCTGATCTGGACACCTGCCCTGCGCGCGGCCAGGGAAAGGGGCGCGCTGGACCGGCAGCCGATGTTCACGGCCATCGAACCCGACGGGGTCCGCCGCGCGGACGGGAGCCTCCTGAAGGCTGACGTCATCCTCTGGGCCACGGGCTTCCGGGCGGAACTGGAACACCTCGCGCCGCTTCACCTGCGGGGACCTGGCGGCGGGATCGCCATGGACGGAACCCAAGTGGCAGCCGAGCCGCGCGTCCACCTGGTAGGTTACGGCCCGTCGTCGTCCACGATCGGCGCCAACCGGGCGGGCCGCGCAGCAGTGGCCGCGATCCTGAAACTGCCTGGAATGACGACGGCGGCGGAAACGGTAACGTGGGGATGATGTCCCGGGTCGCGGGGCAGGCAAGGGCAACGGAAGGCGGCAGGACACCGGTGGCAGCAAACACGTTGGCGGACATTTTCCACCTCCTGCGCCGGCGGCCCGATGTGGAGGCGCCCAACCTGCAGGCGTGGGACGCCACGGACCGGCTGCTGCTGGAGACTGCTTCGCAGCTTGGCCGCGCGGGCAGTGCCGTGACGGTCATCGGAGACCGCTACGGGGCCCTCACCCTGGGCGCTTCCGCGGTGCTGGCCCCGGCCTCGCTGCGTGTGCACCAGGACCTGATCACAGGGGAAAGGGCCCTGCGGCTCAATGCGGCTGAAGCGGCGGCCGGGGCCGGGACAGAGTTTGTCCAGCTGCCCCTGGGGCATGACCTGCTGGCGGGAGCAGACACGGTCCTGCTGCAGCTCCCCAAGACCCTCGCGGAACTGGAGGAGATTGCTGCCGCCGTGGCCCTGCACGCCGCACCGGATGTCCGCCTGCTGGCAGGGGGCCGGGTGAAGCACATGTCCATGGGCATGAACGCCGTCCTGGAACGGTTCTTCATTTCCGTCCAGCCGCAGCTCGCTCGACAAAAATCGCGGATTCTCCTTGCCAGTGGCCCCAGACCTGCCACGGCGCCGCCACGCTTCCCGGTGGTGGAGCATCTTGCAGAACTGGACCTGGACGTGGCAGCGCACGGCGCTGTTTTTGCCGGCCCCAAACTGGACATCGGCACACGTTTCCTGCTGACCTTCCTGCCCGCAATGAAACCGGCACGGCACGCCGTGGACCTGGGCTGCGGCACCGGAATCCTTGCCGCAATGTACGCCCGGCAGTTCCCCGCCGCTGCCGTGACCGCCACGGACCAGTCGGCCGCCGCCGTGCAGTCTGCACGTGCCACCGCCCGTGCCAACGGGTTGGCGGACCGGATCACCGTCCTGCAGGACGACGCACTGAGCACATTTCCCGACGGCGCCGTGGACGCCGTGCTGCTCAACCCGCCCTTCCATGTGGGCGCCGGCGTCCATGCCGGTGCAGGACTGAAGATGATCGAGGCGGCGGGGCGGGTGCTGGCTCCCGGAGGTGAGCTGTGGACGGTCTTCAACCGGCACCTGGCCTACCTTCCGGCCCTGGAACGGCACGTCGGACCCACCACGGTGGAGGGGCGCAACTCCAAGTTCACCGTCACCCGCAGCACCCGCAGCCCCCGCTGACCGGACCAAAACCTGCCGGCGCCGCGCCGCTGCCCGTACACGTGGGCGGCGCCGCACCCTTGACGTACGATTCAAAGCATCACCATCACCAGGTAGCCGAAGACGTTTAGGGGACACCGTGTCTGAGATCCGCCAATCCTCTCCAAGGCGCGGAACCAACTTGCCAAGGATGGGGGACTTCAACCTCACCGTCATCCTTGACGCCATCCGCAGGACCTCCGGTGGCCTGAGCCGTGTGGAGCTCGCCCAGATCGTCGGACTGTCGCCGCAGACCATCTCGAATATCTCCCGGCGCCTGCTGGACCAGAATTTGATCGTCGAGGCCGGCAAGGAGGGAACCGGCCCGGGCAAGCCGCGGACCATCCTCCGCCTCAACCCCGGCGGCATGTACGCCCTCGGAGTCCATCTGGACCCTGCAGTGACCACCTTCGTGGTGCTGGACCTTGTGGGATCGGTGGTAAGGCACTCGCGGATCAAGACCCCCGGCGGAAACGATCCCTCCGCCGTCATCACCACCATCGCCGCCGAAATCGCCCAGCTCATTGCCGATTCGGGTGTGGACCGCAGCCGGATCGCCGGTCTGGGCGTGGCTGCCCCCGGGCCCATCGACCTGGACAACGGCACCGTGGTGGATCCGCCGCTGCTGCCCGGGTGGGACAGGGTGGAACTGCGGGACGCACTGGCGAGGGCCACAGGCTACTCGGTGCTGGTGGACAAGGACGTCACCAGCGCGGCCGTGGCGGAAACATGGGCAGGGGGTCCCAGTGGGGCCGGCAGCTTCATCTTCATGTACATGGGCACGGGCATCGGCTGCGGCATCGTCCTGAACGACGAGGTGGTCCGTGGCACCTCCGGCAACGCCGGGGAGATCGGCCACATCATTGTTGATCCGGACGGGCCGCCCTGTGACTGCGGCCTGCGCGGCTGCGTCAAGTCCTCCTGCATCCCGCAGGTGCTGGTGGCGGAGGCGGAAGCCGCCGGGATCCTGGATGGCCCGCACGCGGGAAACAGCGGTGCCGAAGTCCAGCAACGCTTCTCCCAGCTGTGCGAACTGGCTGACGGCGGCGACGAACGTGCCGCCGCCATCCTGGACAAGTCCGCCGTCCTGGTGGCCCGGGCTGTCTCGGTGGTCACCAACACCCTGGATGTGGAACGGGTGGTTTTCGGCGGTCCCTTCTGGAGCGGACTGGCCGAGCGCTACCTGGAGCGGATTCCGCCGCTCCTGGATGCCAACAGCGATGTCCGGCTGATCCACCCCATCGAGGTTGTTGGCACAGGCGTGGGGGAGGATGTGGGAGCGATCGGCGCCGCCTCGCTGGTCCTGGAACATACCCTCGCGCCCCGCGCCCAGCGGCTCCTCCTGGAAAGCTGACCGCGGCATGCTTCGCCGGGCATCGATGACAGTGTCCCTGGTGGCCGCCGCGGTCCTGGCCCTCGCGGCCTGCACCCCCGGGACTCCGGCCGACGGAAACAGGACCATTAAGGTGGCCTACCAGAAGACAGACTCGTTCACGGCCCTGGACACCATGTTCCAGGACGCGAAGAAGGAGTTTGAAGCCGCCAACCAGGGCGTCACGGTCGAACTGCAACCCATCCAGGCCAACGATGAGGACTACGGTACCAAGCTGTCCCTGGCCCTGCGGTCGCCCTCCACTGCCCCGGACGTCTTCTACGAGGACACCTTCAAGGTCCGCTCCGACGTGGACGCCGGGTACCTTCTGAACCTGGACAGCCGCCTGGAGGGATGGGGCGACTGGGGGAAGTTCGACGACGGCGCCAAGGAAGCGGGGAAAGCGGACGACGGCGGCACGTACGCGGTGCCGCTGGGCACCGACACGAGGGCCATCTGGTACAACAAAAAAGTCTTTGGGGCCGCCGGCATTAAGCTGCCATGGCAGCCGTCCAGCTGGCAGGACATCCTGGAGACCGCCCGGAAGATCAAGGCCTCGAGCCCCGACGTGATCCCCTTCAACATGTACGCCGGCAAGGGCACCGGCGAAGGAACCGTGATGCAGGGGTTTTACGAACTCCTCTACGGAACCGGAGCAAGCCTCTATGACCCGGATACGAAAAAGTGGGTCGTTGGCTCTGCCGGCTTCAAGGACTCGCTGACCTTCCTCCAAACGCTCTACACGGAAAACCTCGCAGTGGCCCCGGCCGAGGCGCTGGACCCGAACATCTGGAAGAAAGTGTTCGGTGATTGGTTCCCCAAGGCAAAACTCGGGGCAACCGTGGAGGGTTCCTACGCGCCGTCGTTCTGGCAGGACGGGGGAAGCTACGCCTGGCCGGGCTACGGGCAGGAGATGGGCGTGGCCCCGTTCCCCACGCAGAACGGCGGCGCCCCGGGCACTGTCAGCATGTCCGGCGGGTGGACCCTGGCCGTCGGTGCGGAAACCAAGCAGCCCGACCTCGCCTTCAACTTCCTCACCACCGCGCTCAATGCGAAGAACTCCCTGGCGTTCACCGTGGCCAGTTCACAGATCGCCGTCCGCACCGACGTAGCCGCCGATTCCGGCTACCAGTCCGCCAACCCGTTCGTGAAGGACGTGTCCGGCCTGGTCTCCGTGACCAAATTCCGGCCCGCCACCTCCGACTATCCACGGATTTCCGCTGCCGTCCAGGAGGCCACCGAGGCCGTGATTACCGGCAGGCGGACGCCGGAACAGGCTGCCGCCGATTATGACGCGGCCGTGGCGGGCATTGTGGGCGGCGACAAAACCATCCGGAAGTAGCGGTGCCTGCCTACCGCCGCGGGCGGCAGGTGCTCCGCTACCTGCCGGTCCTGCCCGCCGTCGTGCTGCTGCTCGTCTTCCTTGCCGGCCCCGTGCTGTGGGCCTTCCACGCCTCGCTCACCAATGCCGGTCTCACCGGCCGGCATGCGCGGAACCCGGAGTGGGTGGGCCTGGAGAACTACCAGCGGCTGCTGCAGGACCCGGTCTTCCCGCTCTCGCTGGCCCTGACGGTCCTGTTCGTCGCAGGCTCGGCCGTCCTGGGCCAGAACGTGCTGGGACTGGCCCTTGCGGTCCTCATGCGCCGGGCACGTCCGGTTGTCTCGGCAACTGTCGGCACCGCCGTCGTGGCCGCCTGGGTCCTGCCGGAAATTGTGGCCGCGTTCGCCGCCTACGCCTTCTTCAGCCGCGACGGCACGCTCAACCAGTTGCTGGGCCGGGTTGGGGCGACGGAAACCGACTGGCTCTATGCTGTGCCCATGGCAGCGGTGATCCTGGCGAATGTGTGGCGCGGGACCGCGTTTTCCATGCTGGTGTACCGGGCCGCGCTCGATGGGGTCCCGGCGGAGCTGACCGAGGCCGCGCAGATGGATGGGGCCGGTGCCTGGCAGCGGCTGGCGTTCATCACGCTGCCGGTGATCAGGGGCAGCATCGCCACCAACCTGATGCTGGTCACGCTGCAGACCCTGGCTGTCTTCACCCTGATCTGGGTCATGACTGCCGGAGGACCGGCCAATGCCAGCACCACGCTGCCTGTCCTGGCCTACCAGGAAGCCTTCAAATTCGGTGACATCGGCTACGGCACCGCCGTCGCCTCGGTCCTCATCCTGACCGGCGCCGTGTTCGGGGCAGCCTACCTCCGCCTCCTGAGGGAGCAGAAGCCGTGAATCAGCGCGCCGCCATCTGGGCGGACGCGGTTCTGCTGCTCATTGGTGCCTGCTTCGTGGTGCCGTTGCTGTGGCTGGTCCTCGGTTCCCTGGATCCGGCCGCCGGACACGCAACCAAAGTGCCACAGCAACCTGGCCTGGAAAACTTTGCTGCCGTCCTCACCCCGGAGCTGCTGTTTCGTCCGCTGTGGAACAGCCTGCTGCTGTCCGCAGGAACCGGGATTGTGACCCTGGCGGCCGCCGTGCTGGCCGCCTACCCGCTCTCCCGCTACCAGTCCCGCTTCAACACCCCGTTCATGTACGGCATCCTGTTCGGAACCTGCCTGCCCGTCACCGCCATCATGGTGCCCGTCTACGGCCTGTTCGTGCAGCTTCGCCTGCTGGATTCCATGCCCGCCACGGTTCTTTTCCTGTCCGCCACCAGCCTCCCTATGGCCATTTGGATGACCCGGAACTTCATGGACGCCGTCCCCGTGGCGGTGGAGGAAGCGGCCTGGGTGGACGGCGCCTCCCGGCTTGCCGCCCTGCGTTCCATCGTGCTTCCGCTCATGCGTCCGGGCCTGGGCGTGGTGTTCATCTTTGTGTTCATCCAGGCCTGGGGGAACTTCTTCGTTCCGTTCGTGCTCCTGCTGTCCGAGGCCAGGCAGCCCGCAGCGGTATCGATCTTCAGCTTCTTCGGCCAGCACGGGGCAGTGGCCTACGGCCAGCTGGCCGCATTCTCGATCCTGTATTCGGTTCCGGTCCTGGCCCTCTACGTCATCGTGGCACGGGGTTCCGGCAACGCGCTGGCCCTCGCGGGCGCTGTCAGGGGTTAGTCGATGTCTTCCAGCACCACGCCGAAGGGCAAAGTGTCGTCGAGGTGTGCCTGGTGCCCGGTGGGATTGTTGACCACCCTGACCCCGTGCAGCTTCTCCGCCGCCGACTGCATCAGGACGGGCCTGACCGTATCTACGAACATCTGGCTCTTGCCGGCGAGATATTCCTTGTAAGTGGCTGGAAGCTCGATCATGGCAAAAGAATAGCCCTGCAAGCCCCGCATGGGGAGGGGTGCCCATTGCCGGACTCCTGGCGGCCGGCTTGGATAGGATGGCGGGCGGGACGCGGCCGGCCCGGTCCGCGCGCCCCACTGCGCCACCAACACCGTCATCAGGGGGAGAATCAGTGCTTTCGACCAGCATGCCCGCAAGAATCCAGCCTGCGGAGCTGGCCAGGGCACGGCAGGTGGCCGCCAACATCTCACGCAGTTTCGACGCCAAGGTGGTGGGGCAGTCGCGCCTGCGGGAATCGTTGCTGGTAGGCCTGCTGACCGGCGGCCACATCCTGCTTGAAAGCGTGCCGGGACTGGCCAAAACCACTGCCGCACAGACGCTGGCCGAAGCGGTCAGCGCCGAGTTCCGCCGGATCCAGTGCACCCCCGACCTGCTGCCCAGCGACATCGTGGGAACCCAGATCTACGACGCCGCCAAGGGAACTTTCCACACCCAGCTGGGGCCCGTGCATGCCAACATCGTGCTCCTGGACGAAATCAACCGCTCCAGCGCCAAGACCCAGAGTGCCATGCTGGAGGCGATGCAGGAACGCCAGACCTCCATCGGCGGCCAGGACTACCGCCTGCCGTCGCCGTTCCTGGTCCTGGCCACCCAGAACCCGATCGAGCAGGAGGGCACCTACCAGTTGCCCGAGGCCCAGATGGACCGCTTCATGCTCAAGGACGTCCTTGACTACCCCAGTCCCGCCGAGGAGGCGGAGATCATCGCCCGGATTGACGCGGGCGTCTTTACCCCTGGGCAGAGGCCCGCGGCGGCTGCTTCGCTGGAAGCCATCCGGGAAATCCAGGATCTCACCAGGCGCATCTACCTCGACCCGGCGGTGATCAACTACATTGTGGGGCTGGTCTACGTGACCCGGAACGCGTCCCAGTACATCGACGCCAGGCTCGCCGGGTTCATCGAATTCGGCGCCAGCCCCCGCGCCAGCATCGCCTTCAGCCAGGCGGCCCGGGCAGTGGCACTGCTGAACGGCCGCGACCACGTCATCCCGGAGGACGTCAGGTCGCTGGCCCACCGCGTGCTGCGGCACCGGCTGATCCTGAACTTTGACGCGGTGGCCGAGCAGGTCCCGGTGGAATCGGTGATCGACGCCGTCGTCGCTGCCGTCCAGACCCCCTGACCCCGGATGGCCGGCCTCCTCCAGCGCGTGAAGTCGAAGATGGCCATCTTCGCGCACCGCAAAGCCCGTGGAATGCTCGACGGCGAATACGGTTCCGTTTTTCGGGGCCGCGGCCTGGATTTTGACGACCTGCGTGCCTACGTGCCCGGCGACGAGGTCCGCGATATCGACTGGAAGGCCTCCGCCCGCCACGGCTCGCCGCTGATCAAGCGCTATGTCGCCGTCCGCCGGCAGACCGTTCTCCTCGTCACCGACACAGGACGCAACATGGCGGCGGAGGCGCGGTCCGGGGAAGTGAAGAAAGACATCGCGGTGCTCGCACTGGGGGTCCTGGGCTACCTCGCGCACCGGCACGGTGACTCGGTGGGGCTGGTGTGCGGCGATTCCGCGGCTACCCGTTCCCTGCCGGCAAAGGGCGGCGAAGCACACCTGGAACGGCTCCTGCGGCACGTGGACTCCGACGCGAACCTCGAGGCCGCTCCCAGCAGGATCCAGGACCAGCTCGCCTATGTGGCGCGCAACGTGAAGGGACGGCACCTGCTTTTCGTCGTCGCGGACGAGGTTGCGGCGGACGCTGCCACCGGCCAGCTGCTGCGCAGGCTCGGCGCCCAGCACGAGATCCTCTGGCTGACGGTCAGGGACGCAGAGCTGGCACCAACCTCCCTGGCCGGCGGGGACGCACATGCCGGCAGGGACTCCTACAGCGTGGCCGATTCGGCCCTCCTGGCATGGCAGCCAGCCATGTCCGCCGCGGTGGAGGCCGCCTACACGAAAGCCACTGCGGAGCGCGACGCAGCCCGCACGGCGATGCTCCGCGGAGCCGGCATTACCGAAGGGGAAGCGGCCGGCAGCGGGGATGTCATCACGGGTCTCTTCGCCCTCCTGGAAAGGCACCGGCGTGCAGGCTGATCCCGGCTTCTACGGCCCGCTGCAGTACAGCCCCGCCTGGATGTGGTGCGGCGCAGCCCTGCTGGCCCTGGTGGCCGGATGGTACGCCGTGGTGCTGTTCAGCACCCGCACGTCCGCACGCCCCAACCCGGGAAGCTCCGGGCCGGGCCGGTCCGCCCTGACCGACCTGCCGGCGCTCAAAACCGCCTACCTGGAGCGCATCAATGATGTGGACCAGGCAGCGGCGGCCGGCAGGCTCGAAGCGCGTCCGGCGCACCAGCAGATCAGCCTCCTGCTGCGCCAGTTCGTCCGCGATGCAACGGGCGTGGATGCCACCAGGATGACCCACCAGGACCTGGCGCGGCATCCGCTCCCGGTGGCGGCCGACGTCGTGGAAGCTCTCTATCCGGCTGAATTCGGCCCCGGCCCGCTGCCCTCCGTGACGGCGTCTGCAGCGAAAGCCTCGGCGGCGGTGCGCGCATGGAGCTGATGTTCTGGTGGCTGTTGCCGATCGCGGCTGCTGCCGCGGGAGTGGCGGTATGGGTGGCGCTGCGCAGGAACCGGCCCTCCAACGTACGACGCCGGCCGGTGGCCCATGCTGACCGGCTCACCGCGCTGCCGGAATACCAGGCAGCCCTCCGCATGCACCGAAGGTGGCTGGTCCTGGCCGGAACCGCCTGCGCCGTGCTGCTGGCTTCCGCGGCCGTTGCCGCGGCACGTCCCGTTGCCGTGGACACGATCCGACCGGAACAGCACAACCGCGACATCATCCTCTGCCTGGACGCGTCTGGATCCATGAGCAGCGCCGATGCGGCCGTGGTGGACGTTTTTGCCGGCCTGGCCCGGAAATTCGACGGTGAGCGGATCGGCCTGACCATCTTCGACAGCACCGCCATCCAGGTTTTCCCGCTGACCGACGACTACGCCTACGCCCAGGAGCAGCTCCAACTCGCGAAGGACGCGTTTGACGGTAAACCGGGCAGTTCCGGGTTCCTTGACGGGACCTGGAGCGGGAGGGGCTCGTCGCTCATCGGGGATGGGCTGGCATCCTGCCTCAACAGCTTCCCCGGCGACGCCGGCAAGGACGCCGGCATGGGAAGCAGCGAAACGGGCGGGGGCAGCACCCCCCAGCGCTCGCGGTCAGTGGTGCTGGCCACGGACAACTTCCTTTCCGGCAAGCCCATCATGACCCTGGACCAGGCCGCGCAGCTGGCCAAGGAGCGCGCCATCCACGTCTACGCCCTGAACCCGGGCGACCTGGATTACGGCTCCGGCCCTGACCAGCCGGGCGCCCAGTTGCGGGCTGCCGCCGAGTCCACCGCGGGCAAGTACTACGCCCTGGACAACCCCGACGCCGTGGCCGGCATAGTCGCCGCCGTGGAGCAGACCGAGACGGCTGCGATCCAGGGCGCGCCCCGGGCCGTGGTCTCGGAGGTACCCGGCCTGCCGCTGGGCGCTGCGGCCCTTTCGGCACTGGTGCTGTGCGCAGTCCTTTGGCGGCTGCAGCGTACCCGCCTCCGCAGCAGGGCCTGGCTGCGGCGCGGCGCCACGGTCCTCCTGCTCCTGGCGGCGGCCTTCCGGCCCGGACTGCCGGGCGGATCGGTCCAGGCCGCCACCGCGGACCTCAACGTGTTCTTCGTGGTGGACACCACCACCAGCATGGTGGCCGAGGACTACGGCAAGGGCCGTCCACGGCTGGAAGGGGTCCGAAAAGACATCATGGACATTGCCGCACAGTTGCCCGGCGCCCGCTTTTCGGTCATTACATTCGACACCACGGCGCATGTCCGCATGCCCCTCAGCACCGACACCCTGGCGCTGGAAACCATCACGGACGTCCTGGAACCCCAGGTCACCGCCTACGCCAAGGGCAGCAGCATCACGGCAGCAAGGCGGGTGCTCTCCGAGCGGCTGGCCGCTGCCCGCGACACCCAGCCGGGCCGGCCACGGCTGGTGTACTACCTGGGGGACGGCGAGCAGACCAGTGGCAAAGAACCGGAAGCCATGAACCTCGACGGCGGCCTGGTGGGCGGGGGAGCGGTGCTGGGCTACGGCACGCCCGGAGGCGGCCGGATGAAGGAGAACACGGGGCTGGAGCACGACGGCGGTACCGGCGCCGGAGGGACGGGTGGCACCGGGGGTGGCACCTATGTGCAGGACAGCCGTGCCGGCAGCAGCGGGAACGCACTGTCCGTCATCGACGAGGGGCGCCTGCGGACCATCGCCGGACAGCTTGGCGTGCCATACATCCACCGCGCCGCGGGCGATCCGGTGGCGGACATGATGCAGCAGGCACGCCCCGGCAAGGTGGAACGGGCGGATGTCGGCGGCTCCCTGGCGGCTGGAACCGAGCTGTACTGGATCTTCGCCGCCGTCGCTTTCCTGCTGGCTTTGCCGGAAGCGGCGGGCATCATCGGGCAACTTCGCGGACTGCCACGCACGCGCCGAAAGGAAGGGGCCCGGTGACCGCCAACGCCCGCAGGCGCCGCCTGCTGCTCTGGTCCGCGGTGCCCGTACTCCTGGCGCTCTGCCTCGCCGTCAAACTCCTGAGCCTCGGCATCCTTGCCGATCACGCCGCCGCCGGCTTCTCGGCCGGAAATGCGCCCGCTGTGGATGCTGCCGCCCGGGGACTTGGCCTGGCCAACGTGGTCGAACCGCACAAGGCACCATTCGCCGCAGGTGACGCGGCTGTGCTGGCAGGAGATGACGGAACTGCCAGGATCCTGTTTGAACAGGCGCTGGGCCTGGTCCCCACTGGTTCGGAAGATGAATGCCCGGTCCGGGTGAACCTTGTCCTGGTGACCGAACGCCTGGGTGACCGGCGGCTCAAGGCCGGGGACCCGCCGTCGGCAGTTCCCCTCTTCAAGCAAGCGCTCGCCATCGCCGGGCAGGCACCGGAAGGGTGCCTGTCCCGGGATTCGGAAGCTGGAGCGCGCGGCCGGCTTGCGGAAGCCCGGGAACGGCTGGAGGGCAAAATCAGTGCGGCGGGCCAGCCTGCGGATCCCGCGCGCGGACCGGGGGAGGAATCGCCCCGGGACGGCCCCGGTGATGCGCAGCAGGGCCAACTGGACCAGCTCCAGGACAATTCCCGGCAGGCCCAGCGGGAGCGCAACAGCGGGCGGGAACGGGAAGAGTACCTGGACAGCAGCAATGGCACGGCGCCGGACCGCCCCTGGTAGCAGCCGCCTGGCGGCGAAGAAAATTCTGCTGGTGAAAGAAACAACCCGTAAAAGTGCGTCTTAATTCGGTCCCAGACTTGAACCGGCCCCGCCGGGCCCATAGAGTCTTAGACAAGTTACCGCGGTAACGTGTCAGCGATCCTCCGCTCCGGAGGGTGTGGGTGCCCCCATGTGGGCCTGACATTTGCTCACGGACTACTTCATTCAAGGCGTAACAGTCGCGGCTGCGTCCTCGTGGAGTCCCTCCGTGTTCCCCAAACTCAAATTCATTGCCGGGTTTCCTGTCCTGTTTCGTCGGCAGGAAACCCCAATGGCCCAAAGCCAAGGACGCAAATGTCACCACCAAGCCTGATTGACACCCATCCAAACCTTTCCGACACCGCTCCCGTGGCGCTGTCCTACGAGCTGTTCCCGCCGCGTTCGCCCGCGGCAGCGGAGACACTCTGGACCACCATCCGGGAGCTTGAAGCCACCGAACCCGACTACGTCTCCGTCACCTACGGCGCCAGTGGATCCAACCGGGACACCGCCGTCGAACTCATCAACCGGCTCCTGCTTGAGACCACGTTGCGGCCGCTGGCCCACCTCACCTGCGTGGGCAACACCCCGCAGGAACTGGCCGCCGTCGTCGGCGAACTGCTGGACACCGGGGTGCGGGGCATCCTTGCCCTGCGTGGCGACCTTCCCAGGGATGCCAGCGCCCCGGCTACCGGGTCCCTCCGGTACGCCCAGGACCTGATCGAACTCATCCGGCGGGTGGAGCAGCGCCGGTCAGCCTTGCTGTGCGCCGGAAAGATCGCCGTTGGGGTGGCAGCCTACCCAACGCGGCACCCGGAGTCACCCAGTGAGGAGCACGACGTCGAGGTGCTCCTCGCGAAGCAGCGTTCCGGTGCCGACTTTGCCATCACCCAGGTGTTCTTCGAGACCAAGCAGTATGCGGACCTCCTGACCCGCGCCCGCCGCGCCGGTGTGACCATCCCGATCATCCCCGGCGTCATGCCGCTGACCAGCCTTCGCCGGCTCAACCGGCTCGGCGAGCTGACCGGGGTGGAACCGGCCCCGCAACTGATGGAGCGCCTGGCCGCGGCCGACACTGACATCGAGCGCCTCCACATTGGGGTCGATGCGACCGTTGACCTGGCCAACGCCGCCCTTGACGCGGGTGCCCCCGGTATCCACATCTACACCTTCAACGAGCACCAAAGTGCGTTGGAAGTGCTGGACAAGCTGGCCCTTCCGCGGCGCAGCCGTCCCGGCAGCCGCCGCGAATCCATCGCCCGCAGCAGCCAGCTCGCCAGCTGACCAACTGCCGGGCACACGTATCCGCGCAGCTCGTAACCCGGAGCTTCAATCCCGGGCCCCTCATCACGCTTCAACCTAAGGAACTTTGCCATGCCTGAAAACAAGACCCCCTTCCCCTCCGCCTCCCTCCTCGGCTACCCCCGCATCGGCCGCCGCCGCGAGCTCAAGAAAGCCGTCGAGGCCTACTGGGCCGGCAAAATCGACGCCGCCGCCCTGGACGCCGCGGCAAAGGACATCCAGCTGGCCATTGCCGGGCGGCTGCAGGAACTCGGCCTGACCGAAGCCGCCGCAGTGCCGGGCACCTTCTCCTACTACGACCAGGTCCTGGACACCACCGCCCACCTGGGCGCAGTGCCGGCCCGCTTCGGCAAGCTCCTCAACGCCGAGGGACAGCTGGACGTCGACGGCTATTTCACCCTGGCCCGCGGCAACACGGACCAGCAGCCGCTGGAAATGACCAAGTGGTTCGACACCAACTACCACTACCTCGTGCCGGAAATCGGTCCGGAGACCGAATTCACCCTCGCCTCCACCGCCAAGGTTGACGAGTTTGCCTTCGCGCTGGCAAACGGCATCGAGACCCGCCCCTACATCGTGGGTCCGGTCACCTACCTGCTCCTGTCCAAGGCTTCCGACGACGCCCCGGCCGGCTTCTCGCCGCTGTCCCGGCTGGAGGACGTCCTCCCCGTCTACGTGGAGTTGCTCGGGAAACTCGCCGCGGCGGGTGCCAGCTGGGTCCAGCTGGACGAGCCCGCTCTGGTGGTTGACCAGGACATCCCGGCCGGCCAGGTTGAAGCGGCAGTGGCCCGCGCCTACCAGGTCCTTGCCGGCGCGGCCAACCGCCCGCAGATCCTCGTCTCCACCCCGTATGGTGCACTCGACGGCCAGCTGGGCACGCTTGCCGCCACCAGCATCGACGCCCTCCACATCGACGTCTTCAAGGGCGCCGTGCCGTCCGCCGCGGCCCTGGCCGGACTGGGCAACAAGACCCTCGTTGCCGGCGTCGTGGACGGCCACAACATCTGGCGCAACGACCTCGCCGCCTCCGCCGCGAAGCTGGACGAACTGAAAGCCGCCGCCCGGACGGTTGCCGTCTCCACCTCCACCTCCACCCAGCACGTTCCGCATGACGTCGCGGAGGAATCCCAGCTGTCCCGGGAGCTCCGCAGCTGGCTGGCGTTCTCCGACCAGAAAGCCGTCGAGGTCAGGACCCTGGCCTCCTACCTGACGGACCCCGCCTCCGCAAAGGCAGCCATTGACGAGGCAACCGCCGTGATCGCTTCCCGCGCCGCCGCGGAAGGTGTCCGCCGTGCAGAGGTCCGCGCCCGCACAGAAGCACTGACAGCCGCTGACTTCAGCCGCTCGGAATACGCGGTCCGCGAAGCCGCCCAGGAAGAGGCCCTGCACCTGCCGCCGCTGCCCACCACCACCATCGGCTCCTTCCCGCAGACGTCCGACATCCGCTCCGCCCGTGCCCGCAACACTAAGGGTGAGCTGAGCGACGGGCAGTACGAGCAGCTCATGAAGGACGAGATCAAGCGCGTAGTGGACCTGCAGGAAGAGCTGGGCTACGACGTCCTGGTGCACGGCGAGCCGGAGCGCAACGACATGGTGCAGTACTTTGCCGAGAACCTCGATGGTTTCGACGTCACCGTCCACGGCTGGGTCCAGTCCTACGGCTCACGCTGCACCCGCCCGTCCATCCTCTGGGGTGATGTCACCCGCAGCGCCCCCATCACCGTGAAGTGGGCAGAGTACGCACAGTCCCTCACCAACAAGCCGATGAAGGGCATGCTCACCGGTCCCGTCACCATCCTGGCCTGGTCCTTCGTCCGCGACGACCAGCCGCTGGGCGAAACAGCAAACCAGGTGGGCCTGGCCCTGCGCGATGAGATCGCCGACCTTGAAGCAGCCGGCATCAGGGTCATCCAGGTGGACGAGCCCGCCCTGCGCGAACTGCTCCCGCTGCGCAAGGCAGACCAGGCCGACTACCTGAAGTGGTCCGTTGACTCCTTCCGCCTGGCCACCGCCGGCGCGGCCGACTCCACGCAGATCCACACCCACCTCTGCTACTCGGAATTCGGCGTGATCATCGACGCGATCGACGGCCTTGACGCGGACGTCACCTCCATCGAGGCTGCCCGCTCCCGCATGGAAGTTGTCCACGACCTCGAGTCCCACGGCTTCGGCCGCGGCGTGGGCCCGGGCGTCTACGACATCCACTCGCCACGCGTTCCCGGCGAGCAGGAAGTCACCGAGCTGCTCTCCACCGCCGTCAAGCACGTTCCGTCCCGCCAGCTCTGGGTCAACCCGGACTGCGGCCTGAAGACCCGCGGCTACGCGGAGACCGAGGAGTCCCTGCGCAACCTGGTCAAGGCCACACAGACGGTCCGGGCGAGCCTGCTCGAAACGGCGAACTAATCGAATATAGCTAAGAGAGCCCGCAGCGGCTCGAGGTCCGGTACGTCCAGCGTGCCGGACCTTGAGAAGCGAGCGGCCGGCCGGTCACATAACGTGGCCGGCCGGCATCGCCTCCTTCATCCGCCACGCGCTGATGGCCAGCCAAACCGACGAAACAACGATTGCCACGATGCTGACCAGCGTGGGTACGGAATTAGCCGCGGAAAAACCGGATTCCCCAATGATCCACCCCTGCACCAGGTAGCCCAGCCCTGAGAGCGACATGAGCAAGCCGATGACCCGGGGCACGCGGTGCGTCGCGGCAACCACAACGCCCAGCAGGACCAGCGCTGCGCCCAGCAGGATGCTTTGGTAGCTTCGCATGCCCCACTCCAGCCACCGGATGCCTTCAGCTGTGGCGAAACGCGCTGCCCGTTCAGGCTCCGGAGCAGCAACCCACGCATCCACTGCCTGCTTGAGGGCGACGCCGTCGACGGCCTGCAAGGCGGCGTAAATGGCCAAAGCGATGGCGGCGGCAAGGGCGCCAATGCGGGCCGTCCAAGCCTGCGTACGCTGGCGTACGCCCAGGGCGAACGACAGCGTCACCAACCCAACGCACACCAGTGCCATGCCAACGAACTGGCCCAGATGGACGGCGGTCCAGATCGGGCTGTTCGCGTAGGCGGTGAATGATGCGACGTGGTCGTTCGCGTCGTGGGACTCGGCGTGCAGCACGCCGGCGAGGATCGCCACCACCACACCGGCGAGGAGCAGCGCCGCAGCGAGCCGCCAGGATCCACGCCTGTCATCAACAACGTCCATGGCCGCCCACCATCCTAAGTGCCCGCGATTATGCGGGCGTTACCGAAGCGCCGGCTTCAGGACTCCCAGACGATCTCGTCGTCCACCACGCCGTCCTGGTCCGCGCAAGCCACCAGGACCTCGTCCGTGAAGTGCTCGCCCAGGGTGAAGTCCATGACGAAATAGCGCTCGGGCTGGCCGGGGTAGATGGCCACGTGGCCCAGTTTCAGGGCCTTGAGGAAGACCTCGTTGGTGAGCTGGCTGCGGTCCTGGACGCCGAACACCTTGTGCAGGTGCTCGTCCTTGAGCGCATTGCAGTGGAAGTGCAGATACTCCTGCGGGCTGGTGCCTTCCTGCTCAAGCTCCTCGGCGATCATTTCGCGGACCTCGTCCACCAGCTCGGGCAGGAAGCGAAGCCGGTAATCCACTTTGCGGAGCGCGGCTTCGTCGAAGTGGTCGTGGGCGTTGATGTTCAGGTCGAGTTCCAGCCGGTGGCCGCGCAGCTCATGCTTGGCGGCAAACAGGTGATCCCTGCCGTGGTTGAGCTCAATCTCCCCAAAGTGCTGGCTCGCTACCTTGTTCATATTCTCAACATAGACCCCAAGGGCAGACCATTCCAGCGTTCTGCCCTAATTCACCGCGGTGCGCATCCCGGCGAGGGTTTCGGCCAGCAGGTCAACGAAAAGCTGGACCCGTGCTGTTTTCCGGTCATTGATCAGCAGCGCAAACACGTTCCGCGCCAGCCGGATTTCCGGGACATCCAGCACCACCACGCCTGCCGGTTTGTTCCGCAGCGCGAGCTCCGGAACCAGGGCCGCGCCCAGCCCTGCGGCAGCCATCTCCAGGCTGGCATGGAAATCATCGCTGTGCGCCACCACCCGCGGGTGCAGGTTGCAGCCGGCGAACAACCGCTCGATCACCATCGCATCGCTGGTGCCGGGGTGGTGCATGATCCACGGCATCTCCGAGAGGTGGTCGGCCGCGACCTTCGCGTCGGCCCGGAAACCCCAGCCGGCAGGCAGCACCACCCGGAAGTCGTCGTCGCCAATCCATTGCCGGTTGATGGTGTTGGGCCAGGCAAAGCCGGTCTGGCCCACCTGGAACACCACGGCCAGGTCCAGGTCGCCGCCGGTGCGCAGCCCCTGGATGGTCTGGCCCGGTTCGGCCACGGACACCCGCAGGTCAATGCCGAGCTTCTTCCATGCGGGGTTCTTTAAGATCCGCGGCAGCACGTAGGTGGCCAGGCTGGGAAAGATCCCCAGCCGCAGTTCCTGGCTTCCGGTGTCCTGGGTCCTTGAGGCTGCGGCCATCAGCGCCTCGATATCCGTGAGCACCTTCGCCGCGTGCCGGGTCATGACGACGGCGGCTTCCGTAGGAATCACCGCGCGCGCCGACCGCTGGAAAAGGGTTACGCCCGTTTCCCGCTCCAAAGCGGACATCTGCTGCGAGACGGCGGAGGCCGTGTAGCCGAGTGTTGCCGCTGCCGCAGCAAACGAGCCCAACCTCGTGACCTCGAGCAGGGTCTTCAGGTGCACCGGATTTACCACCAGCCCACAGTACTGCACCCATCCGCGGCCGGCACCGCACCGAACAACCCTCTGCATACCCACCCCAGCGGCAAATGTTCAGCAGAGGAGCATGAATTGTCACTTGACCCAGCAGGAAGTGCAGGCGGACGGCGGCGCGTCGCCGTGATCGGCAGCGGCGTGGCCGGCTTGACCGCCGCCTATGTGCTGAACAGGCAGGACGACGTCACCCTGTTCGAGGCGGACTCGCGGCTGGGCGGCCATGCCCACACCCACGACCTGCCGCAGCCGGACGGAAGCGTCATCGGGGTGGACACAGGGTTCATCGTGCACAACGAACGGACCTACCCCACCCTGCTGCGGTTGTTCGCCGAGCTGGGCGTCGAAACCCAGGACTCCGAAATGAGCATGTCCATCCGCTGCGACGGCTGCGGGCTGGAATACGCAGGAGCCCGTGACGGCGCCCGCGGAATCATCGCCCGGCCATCCAGCCTGCTGCGTGGCCGCTACCTGCTGATGCTGCTGGAAGTCACGCGTTTTTACCGGAAGGCGAGGGAACTGCTGAGGACCGCGCCGCCGTCGGCTGTCAGCGACGAAGTTGCGGTGCCGGAACTGACTCTTGGCGAGTTCGTGGAGCGCGGGAAGTTCAGCCCCTACTTCATCTCCCACTTCATGACCCCCGTAGTCAGCGCGGTCTGGTCCTGCGATCCCACCACCGCACTTGCCTACCCTGCGCGGTACCTCTTCACATTCCTGGGCCACCACGGGATGCTGGGAATCAAGGGATCGCCCCAGTGGCGCACCGTGACCGGCGGATCCGCGCGCTACGTCGAAAAGCTGGCCGCCACCCTGACCGATGTCCGGCTCAACACTCCCGTCACCGCCATCCGGCGCCTGCCTGACGGTGTGGAACTCGCAACGGCCAATGGGCTGGAAGACTTTGACGCCGTCGTGATTGCCACCCATCCCGCGCAGGCACTTGGGTTCCTGGCTGACGCCACTCCCGAGGAGAAGGAGGCCCTCGGTGGGATGCCATACTCGGTGAACCACACCGTGTTCCACCGGGACACCGCAGTCCTGCCCGCGGCGGACAACGCCAAGGCGTCCTGGAACTACCGGCTTCCGGCCTGCGACGCCCGCCCGGACAAAGTCCTGGTGAGCTACGACCTGACCCGGCTGCAGCGGCTGAGCCCCCTGGATGGAAAGCCGTACCTGGTGAGCCTGGGGGAGTCGGAACTGATCGCCGACACCGCCGTGCTGGAGCGCATGGTGTACGAACACCCCCAGTACACGCCCGAATCCCTTCAGGCCCAGCAGGCCATCGCCGCGCTGGGCAACAGCCGGATCGCCTACGCCGGGGCGTACCTTGGCTGGGGCTTCCACGAGGACGGCGCCCTCTCCGGGGTTCGGGCCGCGGAGAAGCTGGGCCGGACCTGGCCGGTGCCGCGGGCCGCCGATCCTGAGGACTCCTCCGACGAGGGGGAGCGGGAACTGCAGTCCGCCGGGGAGCCTGCCTGACCATGCAGACCTCGATCTACCGCACCTCCATATCCCATGTGCGGCGCACCCCACTGAAAAATGCGTTCACGTACCGGAGCTACAGCTGGTTTGTCGATGTGGACGACCTTCCACGCCTGCCGTTCCTGCTCCGGCCGCTGGCGGTCTTCCGCGCCGGGGACCACCTGGGCGACCCCGACGCCCCCATCCGGGCCAATGTGGAGCGCTACCTGCGGACGCAGGGCCTGGAACCCGACGGCGGTGCCATCCACATGCTCACCAGTGCCAGGGTCTTTGGCTACGTCTTCAACCCGCTCACCCTGTTTTGGTGCTACCGCTCCAGCGGAGAACTGCTGTGCGTGGTGGCCGAGGTGCACAACACCTACGGGGAGCGGCACTGCTACCTGCTGCAAACCGACCCGTCCGGGCGGGCGTCGGTGCCGAAGGCGTTTTACGTTTCGCCCTTTAACGACGTCGACGGCGAGTACCGGATGAAGCTTCCGGCGCCGGGGGACCGGCTGGCAGTCTCCATCATCCTGGAACGGGAGGGGCACCGGCCCTTCGCGGCCACCATGGACGGCCGGCGCAGGCCCGCCACCATCCCCAACATCCTGGCCGCCGCTTTGGCTGCGCCTGCTGCGCCGCTGTTGGTATCGGCCCTGATCCGGGTACAGGGCATTAAACTCTGGGCAAGGCGCCTGCCCGTCGTCGCCAGACCGCACCACACCTCACAGGAGGCAGTTCAATGACCATGACCGACGATAACGGCACCACTGCAGGCCATGTTGAAGACAAGGCCGGCGCCCAACCCGCCGGGTACGGGCCCGCTGCGTGGGGCGCAACCGGGGTGCCGGCGTCGCCCGCCATCATCGATCCTGGCCTGTGGCCCGGCGTGGCCCAGCCGCCGTCGGGCCTTAAAGCCGAGGTGGCCGGAAAGGCCGCCGGCCTCCTGTTCAGGGGGGCGGCCAAGAGGCTGCCGCTGCGTGTTGAATTCCCGGACGGCCAGGTCCTGGGAACGGGGGGACCGGACGCTCCCGTGATGACCATGGTGCGGCCCGAGGCCTTCGAAGCGCGGATCGGCGACAACGGCCTGATCGGCCTGGGCGAATCGTTCATGGCCGGCGACTGGGAAGCGTCCGACCTGGCCGCGGTGCTCGAAGTTTTCGCTGCCTCCGTGGACACGCTGATCCCCGTGCCGCTGCAGAGACTGCGCTCGCTGTACCTGCCCCGGACTCCCCGCCAGGAACGCAACGCCGAACAAAATACCCGCAGCAACATCTCCAGGCACTACGACCTCTCGAACGACCTGTTCTTCAACTTCCTGGACACCACCATGAGCTACTCCTCCGCGCTCTTCCCTGACACGGCCGGGCCGCTCTCCGCGGTGACATGGGATTTCCTGGCCGAGGCCCAGCGGGCCAAGATTGACCGGCTGCTGGACAAGGCCGGCGTGGGGGAGGGGACCCGGCTGCTGGAAATCGGCACCGGCTGGGGCGAGCTTGCCCTGCGTGCCGCTGCCCGCGGAGCCACCGTCTACAGCGTCACGCTCTCCAGTGAGCAGCAGGCACTGGCGCAGGAACGCATTGAAGATGCCGGGTACGCGGACCGGGTGACGGTGGCCCTGCAGGACTACCGCGCGGTGGAAGGCGAATACGACGCCGTGGTGTCCGTTGAGATGATCGAGGCCGTGGGGTACGAGTACTGGCCCATCTACTTCCAGACCATCGACCGGGTCCTGGCCCCGGGCGGGAAGGTGGCCATCCAGGCCATCACCATGCCGCACGGGCGGATGCTTGCCACCCGCAACGCCTACACCTGGGTGCACAAATACATCTTCCCCGGCGGTTTCCTGCCGTCCGTCCGGGCCATCGAAAGCGTGACCCAGCAGCACACCACCCTGCGCGTACGGGAGCGCATGGGGATGGGCGACCACTACGCGGCCACCCTGCGGCTGTGGGAGGAACGGTTCCTTGCCCGATCCGCCGAAGTGGGGGAGCTGGGCTTCGACGCCGTCTTCCAGCGGATGTGGCTGTTCTACCTCTGCTACTCGCGTGCCGGCTTCCAGTCCGGCTACCTGGACGTGCAGCAGATCGTGCTGGACCGCCGGGAGGCGCAGCTCTAGGAGGGAAGGAACCAGGCATGAAACTGAAGACACTGGCATGGACGACGGCGGCGACGGTCGCCACAGCGGCGGCCGGCGGAGTCGCTACCGACCCGGACAGCAGCTGGTACCTGAAGCTTCGCAAGCCGGACTGGCAGCCACCGGCCATCGCGTTCCCGGTGGTGTGGACAGCCCTGTATGCGGACCTGGCGGTGACATCCGCCGTCGCGCTGGATCGGGCCGTCGCGCTGGATCGGGCCGCCGGCCTGGAACGGGCCGCCGGCCGCGCCAGTACCGGTGGGAAGGATTCCCGCCGGGAGCTCCGCGCCTACCGCAGCGCATTGGCTGCCAACCTGGTCCTCAATGCGTCGTGGAGCTGGTTCTTCTGGCGCTCACGCACGCCGTGGCTGGCAGCGGCCGAGGCGGCGCTGCTGGCCGCCAGCAGTGCCGACCTGGTGCGCCGAACCTACCGGCTGAACCGAGGTGCAGGGGTGTCGCTCGCTCCGTATGCAGCGTGGTGCGGTTTCGCCACGGCGTTGTCCACCGCTATCGCCGGCCTCAATTCCGCCAAGCCGTAGGAACCAGCTGGAAGTTTCCCGGCGGCAGGAACAGGATCCAAGGGTCCGTGACCACTACATGTAGTGGTCACGGACCCTTTCCCGTGGGAGCGGCGAGGAGCGCGACACGCCGCGGCAGCACGACACGCGGGGGCCTTAATTGTGGCTAAGTACTCCACAGGGTGTGGACGCAGACGGCAAAAAACCCGGGATTCCGGGCATTTTTATGGCTCCTGCCTGTGGATTAACGGTGCATTAAATGACATACTTGTAATACATCATCTTGGGGTCCAAAAGCGGCGTCTGCACTACATGTAGTATCTACATACAGCTGGACGGGGACACCGGACCAGCAAAAGTTTTCAACTAAGGGGACAGGGACAATGACCGTAACGGTTTACACGAAGCCTGCTTGTGTTCAGTGCAACGCCACCTACCGCGCGCTCGACAAGAAGGGCATCACCTACCAGAGCGTTGACATCTCCCAGGACGCCGAGGCACTCGAGCGCCTGAAGGCACTGGGCTACATGCAGGCTCCCGTTGTGGTCACCGACCAGGACCACTGGTCCGGCTTCCGCCCGGACAAGATCGAGGAACTCGCGCTTTCCGCCGTTTCCTCCGTGGCCTAGGAGTCCAGCTTTTCCTGCCGGCAACAAACAACCAGCTGAGGTGACCCTCGTGGCAGCACCAACAGCACACCAAGATCACATGGCTTCACTGGATTACCAGGTTGTTCCGATTCACGCGGCTCAGCGCGTGGAGGTGTCCCCGCCGGCCGATCCAGGGAAGGAAGCTGAACCGGTCTACACCGGCAGTCAGCTCATCTATTTTTCCTCCACATCCGAGAACACCAGCCGCTTCGTCGCGAAGCTTGGCCGTGAGGTGGCCCGGATCCCGCTTTATGCAAAGGACGCACCCCTCCTCGCCACCCGGCCGTTCGTGCTGGTGGTGCCCACGTACGGTGGCACCGGGGGAGAGGGGTCGGTTCCCAAGCAGGTCATCCGGTTCCTCAACAACCCGCAGAACAGGAAACTGCTCCGCGGCGTGATCGGCGCCGGCAACACAAACTTCGGGGATAACTACTGCATGGCCGGGGATATCGTCGCCGCCAAATGCCACGTACCCCACCTCTATCGATTCGAACTTATGGGAACGCCGGAAGACGTTACCCGGGTCAACCAAGGATTGGACACGTTTTGGACACGACTGTCGCAGACACAGAAGTAACCAGGGCCGGGAAGCCTGAAATGCCCGCCGCCTACAAGGGGCTGGGCTATCACGAGCTGAACGCCATGCTGAACCTCTATGGTCCCAACGGCGAAATCCAGTTCGGCGCCGACCGCGAGGCCGCCCACCAGTACTTCCTGCAGCACGTGAACAACAACACGGTGTTCTTCCATGACCTGGAGGAGAAGCTCGAATACCTGGTCAAGAACGACTACTACGAGCGCGAAACGCTGGACCAGTACACGATGAACTTCATCCGTGAGCTGTTCAACCGCGCCTACAAGAAGAAGTTCCGCTTCGAGACCTTCCTGGGTGCCTTCAAGTTCTACACCTCGTACACGCTGAAAACCTTCGACGGCAAGCGCTTCCTGGAGCGCTACGAGGACCGGGTCTGCATGGTGGCCCTGCACCTGGCCCGCGGCAACGAGCAGCTGGCCCTGCAGATGGTAGATGAAATCATCGAGGGCCGCTTCCAGCCGGCCACCCCCACGTTCCTGAACGCCGGCAAGAAGCAGCGCGGCGAGCTGGTCTCCTGCTTCCTGCTGCGCATCGAAGACAACATGGAGTCGATCGGCCGGTCCATCAACTCTGCGCTGCAGCTGTCCAAGCGCGGCGGCGGCGTGGCGTTCGCGCTGACCAACATCCGCGAGGTGGGTGCGCCCATCAAGCAGATCGAGAACCAGTCCTCCGGTGTTATCCCCGTGATGAAGCTCCTCGAAGACAGCTTCTCCTACGCTAACCAGCTCGGCGCGCGCCAGGGTGCCGGTGCGGTGTACCTGCACGCGCACCACCCGGACATCTACCGGTTCCTGGACACCAAGCGCGAGAATGCGGACGAAAAGATCC
>DATIMT010000007.1:0-7678 GCA_035475035.1 Arthrobacter sp. | reverse complement strand
AGTGCGGGAAGCGTGACCAGTCCGGGTCCCGTTTTTGCAGGAAGGCTTCCTTGCCCTCCACGGCCTCGTCCGTCATATATGCCAGGCGGGTAGCTTCGCCGGCAAACACCTGCTGGCCGGCCAGGCCGTCGTCCGCCAGGTTGAAGGCGAACTTGAGCATGCGGATGGCCTGTGGGGACTGGCGGGCGATGTCCGCGGCGTACTCCAGCGCCACCTCCTCCAGCCGCCCGTGGTCCACGGCCTCATTCACCGCGCCCATGCGAACCATGTCTTCAGCGGAATATTCACGCGCCAGGAAGAAAATCTCGCGGGCCGTCTTTTGACCCACCTGCCGGGCCAGCAGCGCAGAGCCGTAGCCGGCGTCGAAACTTCCCACTGTGGCGTCCGTCTGCTTGAACTTCCCGTGCTGCCGGGACGCGATGGTGAGGTCGGCGACCACATGCAGGGAGTGCCCGCCGCCGGCTGCCCAGCCGTTGACGACGGCGATGACCACCTTGGGCATGGTGCGCATGAGCCGCTGGACTTCCAGGATGTGCAGCCTGCCGGCCCGGGCGGGGTCGATGCTTTCCTGGGTCTCGCCGTCTGCATACCTGTAACCGTCCCGGCCCCTGATCCGCTGGTCCCCGCCGGAGCAGAAGGAGTGGCCGCCGTCCTTGGGGGAGGGGCCGTTGCCGGTGAGCAGGACGGTGGCGACGTCGGGCGTCATCCGGGCGTGATCCATGGCGCGGTACAGCTCATCCACCGTGCCCGGCCGGAAGGCGTTGCGGACCTCCGGCCGGTCGAACGCGATCCTGACCGTGGGCAGGTCGCGCAGCCAGCCGCCGTCGGAATCCCGCTCCACCTGGCGGTGGTAGGTCATGTCCTGGAAGTCCTCGAAGCCGGAGACCACCCGCCAGCGCGTGGGATCGAAGACGTCGGACACCGGGGCGGGGATCTGGTTGCTCACCGTCCAAGTCTAGTAATCGGCATCAGCTGATGCAGAACTCGTTGCCCTCGGGGTCCGCCATGGTGTGCCAGGAATGCGGGCCCTGCCGCGCCGACCAAAGGAAGGAGGCGCCGCGTGCCTCGAGCTCCCGCCGCACCTCGTCCTTGTCCCGGCCGTCCAGCCTGACGTCCCAGTGCACCCGGTTCTTCACCGTCTTTCCCTCCGGCGCCGTCTGGAACAGCATGCGCCGGGCGGGGGCTTTGGCCTCGATTTCCTCGGGCGGCCGGATGGCGGCACCGTCTTTCCACACCAGGTTGCCGCGGTGCGTCGTGGTCTGGTCCTCGGTGGCATAGCCCTGCTCGATCATGGAGCGGATGAAGGCGGAGTCCTGGGGCTCCACAGCCCATTGCAGGGTTTCCGCCCACCAATCGGCGAGCTCATGCGGCCGGGCGGAGTCGATGACTATCTGGATGTCCAGTCCCATTCGTCCACCGTAAGGGCGGGCGGAGCTTTGGGGAAGATCTTCCGGGAAAGGAGGGCGCGATGCCGATGCAGCAAAAAGTATTCTTGACAATATGTCATGACATAGGTCACAGTTTTCTCCGGAAAGGCTTTTCCCTCCCTACAGCGAGAGACAGGACAGAGCATTGTCAGAGAAGACAAGAATCTCCAGCATCACCCGCCGCCAGTTTGGGCTGACGGCGTTCGGACTGTCAGCACTGGCCGCCGGCCTCACAGCCTGCAGCGGGGGAGGAGGCGGTTCTTCTGAGGGAGGCTCCAAGACCCTGCAGCTTATCCTGTCCGGCGACACCAACCAGGGCGGCGCCTTCGCTGCCGCGGCCAAGAAGTACAAGGAAGCCACCGGCGTCACCATTGAAGTGGTGGACGTTCCCACGGCGGACATCACCACCAAGCTGAAGAACGCGGCCACGGCGAACGATCTGCCGGCCCTGGCCCGGGTCACCGGACTGGATCCGCTCTGGGCCAACCAGCTCCAGGACCTGTCGGACATTGCCAAGTCCCACGGGATCGACGATAAGTACCTTCAGAAGTCCCCGGACGGCATCATCCCCGCCATCCCCTCGGACCTCACCGCCGTGGGCCTGTTCGTCAACAAGAGCCTCTTCGACAAAGCCGGCGTCAAGTACCCGACGGAGATTGGGAACACCTGGACCTGGGACGAATTCATCGCGGCCGTCAACCAGGTCCGCGAGAAGGCCGGCGCCAAGTACGGCGTCGTCATGGACCGCTCCGGCCACCGGCTGCGCGCCATGATGTACGAGTTCGGCAGCACGGCCTTCGCCAAGGAAAACGGCAAGTACACGGGTGACGCCAAGGCGGTGGAGACCCTGGAGTACTTCCGGAAGATCAACGATGACCAGACGATGCCCAAGTCTGTCTGGCTCAGCGGCGAGGACGGAAACGCGATGTTCAAGAGCGGCCAGGTTGCCGCCTACTACTCCGGCAGCTGGCAGGTTGCCGATTTCAACAAGAACATCAAGGACTTCGAATGGCTGTCGGTCCCCCTGCCGAAGAAGGAAGTCAGCGCCACCAACCTCGGCGGCGGGTTCATGGTGGCCTTCAAGGACACCGGCGCGGACGAGGAAGCCAAGAAGTTCATCGACTGGTTCTATGAGGACGCCAACTACATCGAGTTCGCGCAGCTGGGGGGTTACCTGCCCGCCAAGGACCTCAAGGTGGAGTACCAGTTCCAGCAGCCTTCCTTCGAGCTGTACCAAAAGCAGATCGCCGGCAACCAGGCCAAGGGGGACAACGCCATCAAGCGCGTGGTGGCCGAAGCCTACGCCGAGACCCCGTTCTCCGGCGACCCGCTGCGGGAGGAGACTGTCAAGATGCTCTCCGGCGGCCAGGACGCCAAGACCACGGTGGACAACATCGTGAAGCTCTACAACGGAGCCTGATCCCGTGGCACAACCAACCATCAGCACAGCGGCGGCGCCACAAGCCCCGGCGCCAACGCCTGCCCGGAGCAAGTCCGCCCAGAAGCGCCGGAACCGCTACGTCATCGCCCCGCTGGTCCTGATCGGCGTCAACGTTGTCCTCTTCCTGGTGTTCTTCGTCTGGCCGGGAGCGCTGGGCCTGCTGTACTCCTTTACGGACTACCGCGGCATCGGCAAGCTGCACTTCATCGGCCTGGGCAACTTCCAAAAACTCTTCGCCGACGCCGGCTTCTACGCCGCCCTGGGCCGGACCTTCGTGTACACGGTCCTGTCCGTTCCGCTGGTCTACGTCTGTTCCCTGGGAGTCGCCGCCCTGCTGGTCAGCAAGGCTGTCCGCGGGCGCACCGCGGCGAAAATGGTGATCTTCCTGCCCTGGCTGATTTCGCCCATCGTGGTGGGCGTCATCTGGAAGTGGCTGTTTGGCCAGGACTTCGGGTTCGTGAACTTTGTGATCTCCACCCTGGGCGGGAATCCTCTACCGTGGTCCAGCGACGGCAACCTGGCGCTGGCCGTGGTCATCTTCGCGTCGGCCTGGGGCGGTACCGCCTTCAACATGCTGCTGTTCATCGCGGCCTTGAAGAACATCCCGGAGTCACTCCTGGAGGCAGCGGAGCTGGACGGCGCCAACGCCTGGCAGCGCTTCCGGCACGTCACCCTGCCGGGCATCGCGCCGACGTCGTTCATGGTCATCCTGCTCTCCACCATCCATGCCATGAAGGAATTCGCCATGATCCAGGCGCTGACCGGCGGTGGGCCGGGGACGCAGAACACCCTGATCGTCCAGTACATCTACAAAACCGGCTTTGAGCAGTCAAAGGTGGGCTATGCAAGCGCCGCCTCCATGGTGCTGATGGTGGTCCTGCTGGCCATTGCCCTCATCCAGCTGCGGTTCAACCGGAAGAAGGGCTGACTCATGGCAACAGCTGCCAACCTGCCTCCCGCCGTGGCGGAGGAACCCGCCCTGGGCGCCGAAAGAGCCACCGCAACGCCAGCCAGGCGCAGGACGGGGCGCCAGCCGGGCAATAGTGAAATCCGGGCCAAGGCATCCATCCCGCTGACCGTCCTGATGTGGCTCATCGCCGCCATCTACGCGTTGCCGCTGCTGTGGTTCCTGCTGAGTTCGTTCAAACCAGGCAGCGAGCTGTTTAGCTATCCGCTGTCCATGGTTCCCCGCGAGTGGACGTTCCAGGGCTTCGTGGACGCATGGGAGCGGGTGGATTTTGCCCAGTACTTCCTGAACACCGCGACGGTGTCCATCGTGACCAGTGTGCTGACGGTCTTCTTCAGCGCCTGCACCGGTTACGCCCTGGCCAAGTACAACAACAAGGGCACCCGGCTGTTCTTCGTCTGCATCCTGGCCACCACCATGCTGCCCACCGAGGTGATCCTGAACCCCACGTTCTCGGTGATCCGCGACCTTGGCCTCTACAACTCGCTGGCCGGCATCATTGTCCCGTCGGTGCTGACGGCCACCGGCGTGTTCATGTTCCGGCAGTTCTTCCTCACGGTCCCGGACGACCTGCTGCACTCCGCCCGGATTGACGGCGCGGGCGAGCTGGCCATCTTCTTCCGGATCATGCTCCCGCTGTCGAAGCCCATCCTGTTCACGCTGGCCATCTTCTCGTTCCAGTGGCGCTGGAACGACTACATCTGGCCGCTGATCGTTCTTAACGATCCCAAGTGGTACACCCTCCAGGTGGCGCTGCGGAGCATCGTGGGGGCGGAAAACATCGACTGGCCGGTCCTCTTGGGCGCATCCGTGATTTCGCTCCTGCCGCTGGTCCTGGTGTTCCTCGTCTTCCAGAAGTACGTGCTGAACGCCGATGTCAGCGCAGGGCTGAAGGATTAGAAAGGCAGCAACATTGCAGACAGCAACAGCGGACACAGCATTCCTGGAACGGGTGGCGGAGGCAGCGGACGGGGAGGTCGCGGCGTTCCTGGCAACGCACGACGCCGACGTTCCGGCTTTGGCGCACCGGCCCGCCATGGCCAGGCTGCTGGCACTGGCAACCACCTTCACCCAGCCCGGCTCCGGGTTCCACCGGCAGGAACGGCTGGGCAAGGCGATGGGCGGGTGCCTGGACCGGCTCGAAACTCTGCAGGGGCCAACCGGCCTGTTCGATGGCACCAATCTGTCCTCGCCCCCGGACTCGGCCTTCACACTGAACGATGTCTGCCTGGCCTTGCGGATCATCCGGGGCGCGGATACTCCTGACCCCCTCCTGGCGGAGGTGGACGCGCGGCTTGGCGCGATCGTCGCCAGGAGCATTGACGCCATGGTGGCCGGCGGAGTCCACACGCCCAACCATCGATGGGAGCTCTGCGCGGCACTGGCCCAGATCAACGGGCTCCAGCCACGCCGGGACGTCGGGGAGCGGATTACGCAGTGGCTGGCCGAGGGCATCGACCAGCTGCCGGACGGCATGTACTCGGAACGGAGCCCGCTGTACGCCACGGCGGTCACCAACCCGTCCCTGTTGACCATTGCGGACTGCACGGAGCGGCCCGGGCTCCTGGACCACGTCCGGCGGAACCTCACCGCTTTCCTGCCCTGGTTCAACGCGGACGGCACGGTGGAATCGGTGTACTCCAGGCGGCAGGACCAGTGGATGGCCTTCAGCGCTGCCCCCTTCCTGCATCTGTTCCGCCGCCTGGCCGCCCAGGACGGGCGTGCCGACTTCGCCGCTGCCGCCTCCTGGCTGGCCGCGCTTCCGCTCCACGAACCTGCCAAGCTGCTGGCCCTCACCCGGTTGGATCCCTGGCTGGCCGGGGGACTTCCGGCCGCGCCGCCGTCGGCGCCTGTCAGATCCCTGACACCGCCGCTGCCTGCTGCCCTTGCTCCGGCGGAAGCGGCGCTGGAGAGCTGCGGCGCCTACCGGTTCCGTTCTGCCGGTACCGTCGCCACCTTGTTCGGCGGCTGCGATCCCCTGGTTCCCGGGGTGGGATCGGGCCTCGCCACCAACCCCTCGTTCCTCCGCTTCGGTAACGGCGAAGCGCTGCTGTCCGACGTGCGGCTGTCCAGGAGCTTTTTCGACCTGGGACCGTTCCGCAGCCAGCACACTGCCCGGCGTGGACCTTCCGTGGTCCTGCGCGAAGAGCTGGAAGCGAACTTTTACCAGCCATTGCCACCCGACAAGCTGAGTGCAGACGGGATATACGCTCTGGAGCATGAAGGCCGGTTCAATGCCGGCATGGAATTCAGTTCACGGCCCAGCGACGTCCACCGGCTGGCTACGGAGATCACTGCGCACTGCGGGGAGGGCCAGGTTGACCTGGACATTGGTTTTGCGGGAACCCGGACCGCCTTTGCCCTGGAGCTTACGTTCCGGCCGGGCGGGGTGCTCAACGGCGTCGAACCTGCGGGTGCGCCCGGAACCTTCCAACTGGTGTCCGGAACCGGAACGTACCGGGTTGGCGGGGATGTTATTGAGTTCGGGCCTGGCCTGCCCGCGGACCCGGATGCCCCGGCCGCCTACAACCCAGGCGAAAGCTACCGCTACCTTGGCGGCACAAACGCGGCCGGCGGCATCAAGGTCTATATCGCGGGCCGGACCACTGGCAGCCACCGGTTCACGTTCCGGGGGTACACACTTCCGGCGTGAACACCTGCCCGGGCTGACTGCCGGGTGCAGAACATGCAGGCGCTACGCCTGCATGTTCTGCATCTGGTTGAAGAATTCCGGCGGGATGGCGTAGACCAGGATCACCGCCAGCAGGTTCTTGGCGGCGTGCACAAAGTAGGAGAACATGACGTTCCTGCCGGTCCACACGTAGACGAACACCAGCGTGGCGCCCATGGCCAGATAGGGGAGCAGCGCGGTTAAGGTGATGGCCTCCTGGCCCACGATGTGAAGCGCGGCGAACAGCACCACGGACAGGGCACAGCAGATCCAGATGTTAATGCGCCTGCCCAGCTTGCCGATCAGCAGGTGGCGGAAGATGTATTCCTCCACGAACGGACCCACCACCACCAGCAGCGGAACCATGAGCCAGGCGGGAACCTGCTGCATCAAGGCCTGCAGCCCGGCCTGGTTCGCCGAGGTCTCCACCTGCCCGTTCGCTGACACCACAACCGCGGTGAGGATCATCATGGCGATCACGGCTGCCGGCACCATCAACAGCGTGAACCAGGGCCGCGTTGCCAGGACCCTGAGGTCGCGGACCACCACCTGGCGGGCCGCCAGGAGCGCCAGTATTCCCACCGAGGCATAGAACAGCAGGTTCACTGCGTAGGAGGCAGCTGCGGGGGATGGCGCAAGGTTCCGGAGGAACGGGGCCACCAGATCACCGGCGGCTGCGAAGAACCCTGCAATGGCCACGTAGAGGCCCAGCGTTGCCAGGTCCAGACGCGAGAAACGGTACAGCTGGGGCTGTGGAGCGGGTGGTAAGCGGTGGACTGTGGCCATCTTTCCAGCCTATCGCCGGATAGGGCTGTGTAGCCCACGTCACGTAGCACCCCGAAGCGTCTTGTAAGATGGTCAGGCCGCGTGAAGCTTCGGCAGTTCGAAGATCCACGCTCACAACTGCTGGACATGAGGTCTAAAGGCCGAATTTTGTGAGCTTGATCATACGAAAGTCCGGATGCGGCCAACCCCCAACCCACAAGGAACAGTTGTGCCTCAAAGTACCCCCACAGACCTCAAGAACACCGCGGCGCCATCCGCCGTCGTCGACCCGTCCCTCAGTGCCGAGGGCTACAGCAAGACCCTGGGCCGCCGCCACGTCACCATGATCGCCATGGGCGGCGCCATCGGCGTGGGCCTCTTCATGGGAGCCGGCGGCCGCCTCGCGT
>DATIMT010000006.1:0-17777 GCA_035475035.1 Arthrobacter sp. | reverse complement strand
CCACGCCAACCAGGGGGACTCTGAAATCGCGATGGGGATCGAGGTCGACGGTACGGTCACGCTCCGCTTTGTAGACCTCGTGCGCGACGAGAAGATTCCGTACGCCCGGATCGAGACGGCAGATCAGTGGGTCTTTCCCGCCGACGCCCCAACACTGGAGGAAGCAGTCGAGCTCTCGGCGCTCTACGCGGCCCAATTCCTCTCGGAGTGCCTCGATCTTTCCATGGAGGACGCTACGTACCTGCTGTGCGCCGTCGGCAACGTCCGCATTAGCCAGGCGGCGTTCGCCTACTACAACGTAACGGTTCGCACCGAGGTGCCCAAGACCGTCGATCGGCGTGGCCGCCTCGCGGGATACGCGCGATAGCGCAGGAAGCCGGAGGAGTAGGCATTCAATGGCACGCGTAGCCTTAGACGGCGTCTGGAAGATTTACGAGCAGCGAGGAAAGTCGGTCGAGGCGGTGAGGAATCTCACCCTCGACTGCCCTGACGGCGAGTTCCTGGCCATCGTCGGACCCACGGGTTGCGGCAAATCCACCACGCTGGCCCAGGTCTCGGGCCTGGAGCAGCCAAGTGCCGGCTCGGTCAGGGTGGGCGGCAACCGCGTGGAAGGCATCACCAACGGCGTGAGCTACATGTTCCAGGCGGACGCCCTGTTTCCCTGGAAGAGCGTGCTCGGCAACGTCATGATGGGGCCCATCCTGCTCGGAATGCAAAAGCGCCAGGCCACGGACCTTGCCCGCGATTGGCTTCGCCGGGTTGGCCTGGCCGGATTCGAGGACCGTTACCCGCACCAACTCTCCGGCGGTATGCGCAAGCGCGTGGCGATGGCGGCGGCCCTCATCAACAATCCGCGGATCCTCCTCATGGATGAGCCGTTCGGAGCCCTGGATGTTCAGACCAAGGCCATCATGCAGAACGAACTGCTCAAGCTCTGGGAGGAACTGCGCCCCTCAGTCCTGTTTATCACCCATGACCTGGACGAGGCCGTGGCGCTGTCCGACCGCGTGGTCATCATGACCAGCAGCCCCGGTTCGGTCAAGGACGTTTTTGACATCGACCTTCCCCGGCCCCGCGGCAACGTCCAGGAAATCCGCCATGAGGAGCGGTTCCTGGAACTCCAGGGCCGTATCTGGGAATCCCTTAAGGACGAGGTCACCCGTGCCTACGCCGTGTCGGCAGGTGCAGCATGACAACCCTTACTCACAGCGAAAGCCGTAAAGGCGAGAAGACCGTGGAAACAGAGTCAGCAGCGAAGAATGAAGGCCGGATCAAAGCCCGGCGCCGCGCCACGTCCATCTGGATCGGCCGGGTGGTCCTTGCCGTCGCGGTCGTCGGTGGCTGGCAATGGTTCACCACCGTGGGGTGGGTGGATAAATTCTTCTTCGGCCAGCCCTCTGAAATCTGGAACAGCCTGGTCAAGCTCTTCACCGAAGGTACGGCGTTCGGGACCATCTGGGAGAACCTGGGTGTCACGGCGCAGGAAGCGTTCTTCGGCTTCCTCCTCGGAACGCTCGTGGGCGTTGTCCTCGGCATCCTCCTGGGCTCCAACAAGTACCTGTCGGCCGTCGTCGGACCGTATATCAGAATCGTGAATTCGATTCCCCGCATCGTGCTTGGCTCGATCTTCATCGTGGCATTCGGACTGGGTGTCTTCCCGAAAATCCTGCTCGCGGCGGTACTGGTCTTCTTCGTGGTGTTCTTCAACGCGTTCCAGGGAGTCCGTGAGGTGGACCAGAACCTGGTGGCGAACGTGCGGGTGCTTGGAGCTTCGCCGTATCAGGTGGCGATGCACGTGACGATCCCGTCAGCAATGACGTGGATCATCGCCAGCCTTCACACCGCGTTCGGCTTCGCCATCATCGGCGCCCTCGTTGCCGAGGTGCTGGGGGCACAGAAGGGAATCGGTTTGATTATCAGCCAGGCGCAGGGAACGTTCGACCCGAATACGGTCTTCGCCTGCATGGTGATCATCGCCGTCGTCACGCTCTTTGCCGAATCGCTGATCAACCTGCTTGAGCACAGGATCCTCAAGTGGCGCCCGCCGAACCGTTCCGAGGCCCAGGCAATCTGATCCGGATGCAGCTTTCCACCCCGCAATACCCCTATCAAAACCCATGTCCCGTTCGGGACAAACATAAGGATGCGTAAAACAATGATGATGAAGCGCCCTATCTTTGCCGTCGCAGCTGCGGGAGCCGTTGCCCTGAGCCTCGCGGCCTGCGGCAACAGCTCCACCCCGGCAGCAGGCGGCAGTTCGGCGGGCGGCAGTGCGTCCGCCGACACCAGTTCGATGCCCACTGTGAAGATGATGGTGGGTGGCATCGACAAGCAGATCTACCTCCCGTACCAGCTGGCCCAGCAGCTGGGCTACTACGAGAAGTACGGGGTCAAGATGGAACTCTCCACCGAGCAGCAGGGTGGTGTAGGCGCTGAAGAGGCCATGGCTTCGGGACAGGTGGACATGGCCGGTGCGTGGTACATCCACACCGTGGACTTCCAGGCCAAGGGCAAGAAGGTCACCAATCTCATCCAGCTGTCCGGCGCCCCCGGCGAGCGCATCATGTGCAGCCCCAACGCCAATGTCCACTCCGGCGCCGACCTCAAGGGCAAGACCGTCGGCGTCACGGACCTCGGCTCCGGTACTGATGAACTCACCCAGTTCATCGCGTCCAAGGCCGGCCTGTCCAAGAGTGACTACCAGACCATCGCCGTCGGCTCCGGTGCCACCGCAATCGCCGCCATCCAGCGTGGCTCCGCTGACTGCGTCATGACCACCCAGCCAACAGTCGGCGCGCTGGAAAGCAAGAATCTCGCTGTTCCCGCCATTGACCTTGCGACGGCGGAGGGTTCCAAGGCTGCCCTCGGCAGCTCGCTGCCGTCGGCCGGCCTGCTGGCCCAAACGGACTGGGTCAACAGCCACCAGGATGAAGCGCAGAAAGTGGTGGATGCATTGGTGGACACCATGCATTGGATCAGCACCCACTCCGCGGCGGAGATTGCGGACAAGTTGCCCCCGACCTTCGTCCAGAACAGCACGATCAGCAAGGACGATTACGTCAAGGCCCTGGACCAGGACAAGGGCCAGTTCCTCCCGGACGGCATCATGCCGGCGGGCGGCCCCAAGACGGTCTTCGACGAGGAGAAGTCGATTGGGGTTGACACGTCCAAGGTCAATATCGCGGACACGTTCGACCAGAAGTACGCGCAGGCGGCGCTCAAGCTCGAGGGCTACACCGCTACCACCACTCCGGCAGGCGCCGACGGGTGAAACCGCGCCAGACAGATTAGCGGCAGACAGATTAGGTGCGCTCCTCCGGAAGTCCGACAGGGCTTTCGGAGGAGCTCGTCATTTAACGGACCGGTTCCTTGCAAACCCTCCGGCCGATGAGCAGGATCTCAGGCCGGAAGGCCCAACTGCTCCACAATGATCCGCGCGGTCCCGGGATCGCCGAGGATCCGGAAGTGCCCGGCCACCGGCAACTCGATGTTGGTGGCCCCGGGGAGCACGCTGCCCTCCGGAATGTGCGGATCGAACGGCCCGTAAACGGACGTGATGCGGCTGTTGATCGCCTGCTCGCGGGCCATCTGGAGCGTCAGCGCGTTCCGGGGCGAAAAGATCCGCAGGCTGGGCAGCAGCATGTACCGGGCGTAGCGCGAGCCGGAAAATGGTGCGCACACGGCGATCATCCGATCGATCCGGTGCTCAGGATCCAGGGACAGCATCGTGTACTTGCCGATCAGCCCGCCCTTGCTGTGCGCCACCAGGATGGCGTCGTGCAGCCCCGCCTCCTCCAGGTGCTGAGCCACCAGCTTGGCGGCGTCCGGAACCTTCAGCTTGTTGCGCTGGAGCACCGTGACCACATGTACGGGATGCCCGGCGTCGTGGATGGCCTGGATGAGCGGCATCATGAACTGCCAGTTTTCGTAGACGCCGGGGATGATCACCACCGGTGGCCGGGTTCCATTGCGGAAAGACGCCGGCTGCACGCGCGAGACGAATCCGCGCACCTGCCAGCCAGCGGCGTAGATATAGTCCTGCGCCCACCACACGGCTTTTTGCAGCGGACTGATGCGGGCGGCGGCGCCGGGATCACTCATGTGTCGAGAATAACGCGCCCCTGCGGCTCTTCTTGTCAGGACGGCTCGTGCCAGTAGGCCTGTGGCCCGGCGTAGCGCACTTACCCCCGGCTAGCGCCGGCCGCAGGCGTCGTCGACGAGACGCCCGCGTAGGCCGTGGCGAGTGGGTCCTTGGTGGGGAACTGACGGTAAACGGTGGCATTTCCCACTCCGCATTCCACCTTAAGCACATTGCGCCGGTTCTCCTCGGCGCTCTTGCGTGCCACGAAAACCTCACTCCGTCCAGATTCCGGTTCCAAAGCCCTGCCCACAAGTGACAGACGGAACGATCCGTCACAAACTGATGAGAACGATCCGTCACAGTTGGATTGACCCAGCGTCAGATCAGCATAAGGAACTCAACTATGAAGACCGCTGTCCTCGGAACCGGCACGGACGCACCATCGCCACCCGGCTCATCCCCACGGCATGCCCCCACCCTGATTGTCAAGGACACCGATTCCCTCGGTGAGCAGATCCAGCGCAGTTTCCCCGCCGCCCGCGTGGTGAAGTACTTTCAACACCCTCAACGCCGACCTCATGGCACATCCGGGCGCCCTCCCCGAGGCAACCACGGTCTTCATCTCCGGAAACGATGCTGACGCCAAGCACACCGTCACCCAGCTGTTGAAGGATTTCGGCCACCAGGACGTCATCGATCTCGGCGACACCTCCACGGCCCGCGGCACGGAAATGCTCCTCCCCGTCGGGGTCCGCCTCTGGGGCGCACTCGGCACACCCGCGTTCAACTTCAAGATCGTCCGCTGACCCGTAATCCCCGCACGAAAAGGATGGCTTCCATGAATGAAACCGTGGCGCTGGTGACAGGCGCGGCGAGCGGCCTGGGACAGGCCGTGGCAACCGGCCTCGCACGCGAAGGCGCCCTGGTCGTCGTGGTGGGGCGCTCCCCCGCGCGCGCCAACGAGGCGGCGGGTGCCATTCGCCGCGCCGTCCCGTCTGCCCTTCTGGAGCCGCTGGTGTGTGACCTCTCGGCCCAGTCCTCGATCCACGCCGCGGCAGCTGACTTCCTGTCACGCCACAACAGGCTCGATGTGCTGGTGAACTCAGCGGGCGTGTTCCGCAAGGAGCGCCAGGTAACCTCCGACGGGCTGGAACTGACATTCGCAACCAACGTGATGGCATACTTCCTGCTGACCAACCTGATGCTTGGCGCGCTTAAGAACGCAACACCGGCGGGCACGCCGCGGATCGTGAATATCGCATCCAGGTACGGCAACACCAAACTCAACTTCGATGACCTCCAGACCGCCAAGGGCCGCTACAGCTATCTTCGCTCCACACCGCCCACCATGCTTGCCCGCGTTCTCCTCACCCAGGAGTTCGCCGAACGCCTGCGTGGCTCGGGCGTGGTGGCCAACGCCGTCCACCCCGGGCTGGTCAGGAACACGTCCCTGCTGAAGAACGTCGGGGGCCCGTTCCGCCTGCTCACGAACATGTTCGGTGCACCGGCGGAAAAAGCGGCAGACACCGCTCTCTGGCTCGCCACGGCGCCGGAGACAGCCGGAGTTTCGGGAAAGCTCTGGGCGAAGCGCACGGAGCTGCCCACGCCCGGCATGGGCTCGGACCCGGAAGCCCGCAGGC
Source organism: Arthrobacter sp. (assembly GCA_035475035.1). Lineage (GTDB taxonomy): Bacteria > Actinomycetota > Actinomycetes > Actinomycetales > Micrococcaceae > Arthrobacter. Next base: position 12,056 of record DATIMT010000006.1, on the reverse strand, counting down.
GCCTATGGGATGCCTGCGCACGCTTGGCCCGCCTGCCGTGACTACCCGGCACCGCACGGCACTCTTCCCCTTTGCTCCATCAGTTTTGGTCCCTAAACCACGGTTTTGGGGACCAAAAGTGATGGGGCAAGCAGGCTGGGCTCAGTAGTTGCGGCGGTGCGCCAGCCGGGGAATGACGACGGCGAACACGGCCGCCGCCGCAAAGCCCAGAATGCCGGTGGCTGAGATCCCCGGGCCCAGGGAGGCAAGGGCCGTCACCCCGGAGAGGAGGACCGGACCACCCGTGGAGCCGGCATCCGCCATGAACCGCCACAGGCCCAGGAACTGGCCACGGCCACGGTCCGGTGAGAAGTCGGCGCCCAGGGTCATCACCAGCCCGGAGCTGATGCCGTTGCCGAACCCGATGAGCAGCGCCGCCAGCAGCAGCCCCACGAAAGAGCCCGTCAGCGGGATCAGAAGCAGTGCGGTCCCCATGAGCAGCGTGGACGGAATGGCTACCCACTGCCGGCCCTTGCGGTCCATCAGTTTCCCGGCCGGATAGAACACCAGCATGTCGATGGCGCCGGACAGCCCGTAGATCAGGGACGCGGAGGTAGCATCCATGCCCAGGTGGTCGGCCCAGAGCGGGATCACTACCTGGCGGGAGGACCGCAGCGCGCTGAGCAGCAGGATGCCCATGCCCAGCGAAAGGAACACGCCGGCGTGCGAGACCGCCACGCTCCGGAGCGTGGGCTGGGGGCCCGCGTCCCCGCCCAAGGGGACTTCCGGCGTCGTAAGATCCGGGATGGTAAGGGACAGCAGCGCCGCGGCTGCCATGGCCACCACGCCCACCCAGTAGGCGCCGGCGATGCCGAAGAACTGCATTACCGCTGCGCCCGCGAACGGGCCGATGAACACGCCGATGCGGTTCACGCCACCCAGCGTGGACAGCGCCCGGGCGCGGAACGCCACGGGCACGGCCTCGGTGAGGTACTTCTGCCGGGCAAGGCCAAACACCGCCCCGGACATCCCGACGACGGTCATCGCCGCCGCCAGCAGCCACAGTCCGTTCGGGGCCAGGGCGGAAGTAGCGGCGGCTGCGAGCGCAAGGCCGGCCGCGACGGCGGCGCCCACAATGGACCAGCGTTCACCGAAGCGGAGGGTCACCAGGGACGCCGGAAGGTTGAAGAACCAGGAACCCAGCCCGATGAGGGTGACGATCAGGGCTGCCACGGCCACCGACGCGCCCAGTTCCCGGGCGGACAATGCCACCACCGGAAGGATGGCACCCTGCCCGATTCCAAAGAGCAGGGTGGGGCCGAAGGCGGCCACCGCGATGCCGCGCAGGCTGAAGGTCTGGAGGTCGTTCGGGGAAGTCATCAGATTTATCCTATGGCTGCCCCCTTCCGCCGCAGGATGCAGTGTGACGCAGCGGACACGGCCCGGGTCCGCCGCCCGGCTCAGTTGGGCCGGGTGGGCAGGCCTGGCTCAGCGCGGGTGGGGCTCAGCGGGGCCGGGGCTCAGCGGGGCCGGGGCTCGAAGCCGGCCATGGCGCGGAACAGGTGCACGACTTCCACCGCGGCACCGATGGCCGAGCCCACCATTCCGAGCGCCAGGAACACCCGCACCAGCAGCGGCCAGCCGGACCAGCTGTTGCCAAAGTCGAAGGGAACGACCTCCCAGAGGCGCAGCATGGCGGTCAGGCCGGAGCCCAGGACCGCCAGGTTTCCCAGCGCCATGAGGGCCCTGGCGCGGATCACCACGAAGACCAGGTTCGCGATAATGCCTGCGGCCAGGGATGCGTTGACGAGGTCCAGGACACGGGGCATGTCTGCCGTCATAACGGCAGCACCTGGGAGCCGACGTTGCCGCTGCGGCTGGTGATAGTCCTGTCCGCCATGGCATCAGAGTCCGCCGGAACAGCCGTGCCCAAAAGCGCCGAAGGTCCCCCGCGCCCGCAGGCCAGGGAATATCAGTAACCTTCCAGGACTTCCCCGGCTTTGCCGTTAGCTGCCGCGTTGACCAGTTCTTCAGCCAGGATGTGCAATTTGACGTTGGCGCGCTGGCTCCTGCCGGACAGGACCTGGAACGCTGCCGGGGCGTCCACTCCTTGCAGGGCCATCACAATGCCCTTGGCCTGCTCGATGACTGCCTTGTGCCCGAATGCACCCTCGATGGCCTCGGACGCGGCATGCTGGGACTCAATACGCAGGCTTTGGGTCACATCAACCATGAACCCGCGGGCGTACTCCACCGTTCCGGACGGGCGTGCGACGGCCTGGAGGGCCGAAAAGACGCGCCGCTCCCTGCCGCGGACGTCGATGATCCGGTGCAGCATCGCAGCTTGGCCGCCGCCCTTGAGGAGATCCGCCCACAGTGCGCGCACCGGTTCGCGGTCCTCCGGGTGTTTGTGGGCCATCAGCACGTCGAAGGTAGGCACTACTTCGCCGGGCCGCAGGCCGTGAATGCCGAACATGCCCTCGGACCACTCCATGTTCCCGGAGGCAACGTGCAGCTCAAAGGTCCCTGAAGGACAGACTGCGGTAACAGGCAACGGGAAGAGGTAGGTATCCAACTTCGACCACATGCATTCCTCCCAAAAACCAGGTACCCGGACGGGCTCTGGCACCAGAGTAGCCGAAGGGAGCGGCCGTCATTTGCGTCGTTCGTTGCCGGCAGCAGGCAGGATTCGGGGGGTCACAAAAGCCCTGCTGAGGAGTAGCGTTCGCCTTATGGGGCGCTGAATCGCGTCCCAATCCAAGGGAAGGTCGATTCATGGGTGAGGCATGGATCCGAACGCTGGGCAACGGCCTGGTCCGGGCGGATCGAGTCACCGAGATTTCATCCACCCGCGGGTCACTGTATGAGGACCAGGGGTATTCATTGAAGGTCATCGTGGACGGCAAGGGCCACGTGTTGATTGACGACGGCGGGCTGCGGGGCTCCCTGTCCGAACGGCTGGAATACGCCAGGCACACGGAGGACGCGCTGCTGCTGGCCATCGACGAGGCCCGCGAGAGCGATACGTCCATAGTGATTTCGTACGAGCCGGAACGCGAGCGCTGGTCCGCTGCTCCCGTTTCAGTATTAACGGGACGGCTTCCCGAAGTCGTCTGACGGTTGGATGCAGCCGGCTGCCCGGGCACGCAGCGGGTGCCCGGGCATAGGACTTAGCTGTGGGTTGGTTCCTCCACCAGTGCGGTGGCGATGCTGGCGGCATCGTCGAGGGCCGCAAGGAAGCGTTCCGCATCCAGGGCAGCGGCACAGCCCGTACCGGCGGCTGTGATGGCCTGCCGGTAGCGGTGGTCCACGGCGTCGCCGCAGGCAAAAACGCCCGGCAGGTTGGTGCACGTGGTAGGCGAATCCACCTTGATGTAGCCTTCCTCGTCCAGGTCCACCTGGCCGGCCACCAGCTCGGTGCGCGGCAGGTGACCGATGGCCACGAAGATCCCGGTGGCGTCCTGGTGCCGGGCCTCACCGCTGCGGGTGTCCGTCAGGGTGACGCCGGTGACCTTGCCGTCGCCGTGGATGGCCGTGACGGCAGAGTTCCAGGCGAAGCGGATCTTGGGGTTGTCCTTGGCACGCTGGGCCATGATGCGGGAGGCGCGCAGTTCGCCCTTGCGCACCACCACGGTCACGGACTTTCCGAACCGGGTCAGGAAGGTTGCTTCCTCCATGGCGGAGTCGCCGCCGCCCACCACGATGATGTCCTGCTCACGGAAGAAGAACCCGTCGCAGGTGGCGCACCAGGAAACGCCGTGGCCGCTGAACTTCTTCTCCTCCGGCAGGCCGAGTTCCTTGTAGGCGGAGCCGGTGGCCAGGATGACGGCCGGCGCCTCGTAGGTTTCCCCGGCGCCGGTGACCACGCGCTTGACGGAGCCTTTCAGCTCAACGGATGTGGCGTCGTCGAACTCAATGCGCGCGCCGAACTTTTCCGCTTGCTGCTGCAGCCCGTCCATCAGTTCGGGGCCCTGGACGCCGCCGGGGAAGCCGGGAAAGTTCTCCACCTCGGTGGTGTTCATCAGCGCGCCGCCGGCGGTGACCGAGCCGGCCAGGACCAGCGGGTTCAGGCCGGCGCGGGCGGCGTAGATGGCGGCGGTGTAGCCGGAGGGGCCGGAGCCGATGATGATCAGCTGTTCTTTGCTCATGGATTGTCCTTCGATGGCGGTACTACTGGGCGTCCGCGTGCTGCGCGGGCAGGAGTTCGGTGATCAGTTGTTCAACGCGTGCTTTGATCTCATCACGGATCGGACGGACGGAGCCAACGCCCTTGCCGGCCGGGTCCTCCAGTTCCCAGTCCTCGTAACGCTTGCCCGGGAAATACGGGCAGTCGTCACCGCAGCCCATGGTGATCACCACGTCCGATTCTTTCACTGCCTCGGTGGTGAGCACCTTGGGGACCTCGGCAGACATGTCGATATTCACCTCGGCCATGGCCTCGACGGCGGCCGGATTCACTTTCTCCGCAGGCTGCGACCCCGCGGACCGCACCTCGACGGCCCCCTTGGACAAGGACGTGAGGAATGCCGCCGCCATCTGGGACCGGCCGGCGTTGTGGACGCAGACAAAGAGGACGGAAGGCTTGCCCGCAGGGTCGGTGCTCATGGATGCTCCTCAACTGATAGGAAACTACGTTCGGTGTAATAAATGTCACGATGTTGCGTGGGTCACACTGATTGCCTAATCTAGTTGAGGCTTAAGCAAACAGGCCATGCAAGAAGCTGCAGCGTCGCAGCCAATGCCGGGGAAGGCTCTACATCTTGAACTCTAAGCTGAACATCGTGGTCCGGGTGGATCTGGACCAAAGCAAGGCCCAGGTGATTGCAAAGGGGCATATCACCATCCACAGCATCAACGCACTCTACGTAGTGGCAAAGCGCGCCAACTCCCTCAGGGGCGGCCTGGACCTGGAGCTCGATATCTCCTGTGCCTGGGTGGATGAGGAGGCGCTGGAGATGCTCCGCGCCGCTTCCGAGTCCAGGCACCTGCCCGTCATGATCGATCCGGAACAGGCTCCTTGCGCCATCAGCGTGCTGGCCGACCGCCGACATCCGCGTCCAACGGCAGGCCGCCTGGCCGCATAAACGTCCGGCCCCTCGCCGCGCCCAGTTTACGGGCCAGAGAGGGCCGACTCCCACTTCTCTCTCCGCTCCGAACGGCCGAAGTGCAGCTGCATCTGAACAGACGGATGGCTGCACTTCGGAACCGCGGAGTTTTAGCGATTTACGGCAGCTGGACACCCGCGCCCAGGAACTCCCGAAGCTATAGATGACGGGCTGGCCGGTGATTCATTCGAAGCGGTCCAGCTGGCCTCGGCCAAGGTTGAGAGGCCAAGCTCCCGCGGCGCCCAACCCAGGGACGTTGCCGGAACGGGCGTGGCCGTCATGACCGCACCGCAGTGAAAGGGGCCGCCGGGTCATCAATCGCGGTGGGTAATGATTGATGACGCGGAAGTTCGTGGTGAATCTCAACCGGGATGGACTGTCCTGGCGCCTGGGGTTCAAGTACTGCAGTTTGGTAGCCCACCTGTTCCGGCCCCACGTCCACGGCGCTTGAAAAGTGGGCAAGTACCCTCGCAGGCACTGCGGAAAAGTAGAGTACCCGCTACTCGTGCCCGGATTCGGCTGGCCCAATAGGTTTCTATGAAACCCGCGGCGCGACGGCCAAGGGACCTGAAGAGATGGGGTGCAGGGTGGCGGTTGGTCCGGCGGAGGGCAAGGAGCCCGAGCGGCAAGGATTCCTGCTGGACCTGGTAACAGGGGCCGACGACGATGCAGCGTCCCTGCAGAAGCTCGCCGATGCTGCCGCCCGCTGGGGCAGCACCACGGCCGGAAGGATGCTTGAATGCGCCGTGGTGCTGCACAGGCAGCGGTCTTGTCCTGTCACCGCGGGAAGCACGGCGGCCGCGGCCAGCCTCGCGGCAGTTGAGGACGAGCACGGGGACGGCCCGACAGCACTGGGTTCTGCGCTCATTGCTCCAGCAGTGATCAACCAGGCCGGCCCCCGCTGGCAGGCGTACCGGACGCGGTTGCTGGACAAGGGCTTCGGCTCAGCCCTGGCCATCCCCCTGGAACTGCAGCCGGGTTCGGCCGGCATCGTCGTTTTCATGGGCCCGGGAAACTACGGTTTCAATGCAAGGATGGTAAGCCAGGCAGCGTGGTTCGGTGAGGTGGCGTCGCAGAGCCTGAAACTGGCCCTTGAGGTGCATGGAGTCATCCGTGCCGGGGACAACCTGAAGCAGGTTTTGGAGAGCAGGACCAGCATCGATGTTGCCTGTGGGGTGCTCATGGCGCAGAACCGGTGTTCCTACCCGGAGGCTTTCAGCAAGCTCGCCGGCACTTCGCGGCACCGCAACCTCAAGGTCCGCAGCGTTGCGGAGGGCATCCTGAAATCGATGCCCAGCGGCGCGCCTGGAACACGGTTCGAGCCCCCGGTGGTTGCGTAAAAACTGCCGCAAACCTTCCTAGTGCCGCGCCCGGGCCCGGATTAGGCCGGCCGCCAACAGTCCTGCACCTGCGAGTGAAGCCAGCATGCCGCCGAGAGCCGCGATGTAATCGGTGATGGTCATTTCCTGCGCTCCTTCCTAATGCCTGATGAGCCCAAGCTACGGGGCAAAGCTCAGCGTTCCCCGAAGGATCGCCAGCAGGTTTAGTCAAGATCCGATAAAGGAAACTGCGGCGATCCACATAATTTGCCGCCCGATCTTCTCTTTGTCAGGGCCTTCCGTATTATTCATGCATGTGGACAAAACAAAGCCAGAGCTTCTGCCCCGCCTGCGGCAGGACCACCAAGCACGTCACCCATTTCCAAAAGGACGACGCCGGCGCCTTGGTTGCGGACGTCCGCTGCGCTGAATGCCCCGAAGTTTCGCGGGCCGTCGCCTAGGTAGTTTCGTTCCCTGCTGGCCGCGATTCACCCGGCAGTAGCCGAAGCGTGAGGACGGACGACGGCGAACACCACCAGCGCCGCGGCCTGCACTACGGTGACGGTAACGGCCAGGGCAGGAATTGAGAGCTCGTAGAGCAGTCCAATGAGGACGCTCCCGGCCAGCCAGGCAAGGCCATAGCAGGCGGTGAACATCCCATAGGCACTCCCCCGCCGGGATGCCGGAGCGAGCCCTGCCACCCCGGCCCGCATCGTGCTCTCCTGGACCCCCATCGCTGCGCCCCACACCAGCACCCCCGGCACCGCAAGTCCGGTGTTGTTGCTGAAGCCCAGCCACGGGACCGCGGCGGCAAGGACCGGAAGGGCCAGGAGAACCCTTAGTCCCAGGCGGTCAAAGAGCCACCCGGAAACCAGGGCGGCCAAAGCGTCCACTCCCATGGCAGCAGCGTAGAGGACCGGGACTACCGCGGGCGGGAGGAGCCCGGTGGACACCAGATGGAACGACAACAGCCCGAACGTTGCGTAGCCGAACATGGTCAGGCTGCTGAACGCGGCACAGAGCCAGTACTGGCGCGGCATGGGAGCGGCACCGCCAGGAACGGGGCTGGTAGTGGCCGGCTGCATGACCGGTGCCTCGTAGACCGCGGGATCAGGAACCCTTCGCTTCAACCGGAACAGAATCACCATGGCGGCAATCCCCGGAACAGCCAGCAGCAGGAACCCCGGGCCGTAGCTGCCGGAAAGCGCCAGGGCAGCACCCACCAGCAGCGGCCCCAACAGCGCCCCTACCTGGTCCAGCGCCTCGTGCAGTGCGAATGCCTTGCCCTGCCCCAGCGCGGAGCCGGCCTCAGCGAGCATGGTGTCCTTCGCCGGGCTCCGCACCGCTTTGCCCAGCCTCTCGGCCAGCACCAGCAGGCAGGCAATCCACAGCGCATCCGTGATCCCCAGCAGCGGCACGGACACAGCGGTTAAGGCGTAGCCGCTGATCGCGAGGGCCCACCTCAGCCCCGGCCGGTCGGCCAGCCGCCCGAACACCAGGCGGAGGACCAGCGCCGCCGCCTCACCCGCCCCCGTAACCACGCTGACCAGGAGGGCGGACGCGCCCAGGGCACCCAGATACGGGCCGGTGACGCTCCGCGCCCCTTCATACACCATGTCCATCAGTGCGCTGACGATCCCGAAAACCAGGATGAAGCGGATGGCAGTCATGGGCGCTGCAGGAACGGTCCCGCCGGCGCTACGGCTGGTAGGCATGCTCCCGGACCTGTTGCGCGGGCCGGCTCGGACGGTTTGACCGGTTCGGCCTGTTTGACCGGGCGCGGGCAGCGGGGCCAGAAACGGCCGGGGCCGGGCGCGTCACCGCCAGGATCACCCCTATTCCGGCCAGGGATGAGACCATGGCCGAGCCTCCGTAGGAGATAAACGGCAGCGGCACGCCGATTACCGGCAGCAGTCCGCTGACCATGGCGATGTTGATGACGGCCTGTCCCAGGATCCAGGTGATCACGCTGCAGGCCACGATCCGCGAGAAGGTGTCCGCGGTGCGGGCGATGGTCTTGAACACGGCGACGGCAAGGATGGCGAACAGGCCCAGCACCAGCAGCGAGCCGGCCAGGCCGAGTTCCTCGCCGAGGATGGAGAAGATGAAGTCGTTGTGGGCTTCCGGGATCCAGTTCCACTTCTGCCGGCTCTGCCCCAGGCCCACGCCGAACCAGCCACCCGAGGCCAGCGCATAGGCACCGTGCTGCGCCTGGTATCCCATTCCCTGGGCGTCCTCCTCGGATCCCATGCCCAGCCAGGACGAAATCCGCCCCATCCGGTTGCCGCTGGTGGCCGCGAGAATCAGGGCCGTCAGCGAGCAGATCAGCCCCGCCACGGAGAACACCTTCATCCGCACGCCGCCGTAGAACATGGTGGCTGCGAGGATCATCATGATGATCATGGTGGTGCCCAGGTCGTGCCCCAGCGCCACGATCAGCATGATCAGCCCACCGGCGGGACCCAGCGGAACCACCGCGTGTTTCCAGTTCCCCAGCAGGGCCTGTTTCCGGTCCAGGATGGCGGCCGCCCAGACAATCAGCGATAGCTTGGCGAATTCGGAGGGCTGGGCGGTGAAGCCGCCCACGCTCAGCCAGTTCCGGTTGCCGTTCACTGTCATGCCCAGCGGCGTGAACACCAGCACCAGGGCAACAAGGGAGCCGATCAGCAGCGGCCAGCCCAGCCACCGGATCCGCCGTACGGGCGTCCGCGCCAGCACCAGCATGATCACCACGCCTGCCACGGTCCACATGGCCTGCTTCAGGGGAAGATCGTACGGATTGTTTCCAGCCGCGACGGATTCCACGGACGACGCCGATGCCACCTCCACGAGTCCGATCGCCGAAAGCGTGAGGACCACCGCAAGGATCAGCGGCCGGAGGCGTCCCGGCGAGTCATCCTCCAGCCATACCGCCAGTTTGCCCAACCCACGCAATTTTCCCAACCCGCGGCTGGCAGGACGGCCCGCGCCGCCCTGCTTTTGTCCTTTATTCATCTGTCCGTTCCTCAGCCTGCACACCATGGCTTTCCCACGCCCGCGCTCAGCTCAGGGGGCGGGTACTGCCGAGAAAACAGAGTACGCCCAGCCGGTGTCCGCGCGGCGGCGGCGCGGCTGCCGGGCCGCCATTCTTGGGGAATTGCCAGCTTGGGCCTGTAGGGTAGCGGAAACCTGTCCCCTCCCGAAGGTCTTTTTGTCGTGTTCGGTTCCAGAAAATCCCCCGGCCCGGATCAGGTTGGCTCCAGCTCCGCTGCCTACCCCGGCCAAGGCGAGCTGTACGCCGCCAGTTCGCGCCGCCGTCGGCCTTCACGCCGCCTCCCCCGCTGGCTCAAGGCCGTTGCCGCCGTGGTTTCCGTGCTGCTCCTGGGCGCCGTGGCCTTCGGCGGCTACTGGGTGTGGCGGCTCCAGTCCAACATCAGCACTTCTGAACTGACCGCAGGCGGGCAGCGCACCGAAGGGTCCGTGAATGACAGCACGGACCGGCTGCAGATCCTGGTCCTGGGCTCGGATACGCGGAGTGGAAACAACAGCGAGTACGGCAGTGCGGATGATTCCTCCGGCTACGGCCAGTCCGATGTGATGATGCTGCTGGACATTTCCGCGGATAACAAGCACGTGAATGTTGTCAGCTTTCCCCGCGACCTGCTGGTTGACGTGCCTTCGTGCACGGACGCCAAGACCGGCCAGAAGTACGCCGCGCAGCAGGATGCCATGATCAACAGCGCCATGAAACAGGCTGGAATCGGCTGTGCCGTTGACACCGTTAACAAGCTGACCGGGTTGGAAGTGGATCACTTCATGATGGCGGACTTCAACGCGGTGAAGGAGCTGTCCAATGCCGTGGGCGGAGTGGAGGTCTGTGTCAGCGACGCCGTGCACGATCCGGACAGCGGCCTGAACCTGCCTGCCGGCACCTCCCAAGTGCAGGGTGAACAGGCGCTGGCGTTCCTGCGTACGCGGCATGGCTTCGCCAACGGCGGGGACCTGGGACGTATCCAGGCCCAGCAGGGCTTCCTGGCCTCGCTCAGCCGCAAACTAAAATCAGAGGGCACCCTGGGCAACCCCCAGAAGACGCTGAGCATCGCCGATACCATCACCAGGAACCTGACCGTTGACTCGGGCCTGTCCTCGGTCCCCTCGCTGCTGACCATCGCCAACCGGCTAAAGAACATCGATCCAGCCAACATCAACTTCATCACCACGCCCACCAAGCCCGCGCCGGAGGACCCCAACCGGCTCGCCCTGGATGAGCCGGCTGCATCAAACTTCTTCGCAGCGCTGCGCAAGAGCCCGGACCTGAGCCAGCCGGCCCCCGCTGCTCCCACGGAGACGCCCACGACTCCCGCGGCTCCCGCCTACGACAAGTCTCTGCAGCCGGTGTCCGTGGCGAACGGCACTGGCGTAACGGGCCGGAGCAACGCCATCGCGGGACTGCTCTCGGACGCTGGCTTCACCAAACTGACCAAGCTGCAGGCCCAGGCTCAGGACAGGACCATGGTCTACTACTCCGCGGGGTTCGAGGACGTCGCCGCGGACGTGGCGGCGACCTTCGGACTGCCGGCCGGCAGTGTGCAACAGGTGGCGAACATCCAGGGCGTGCAACTGTACGCCGGCAAGGACTTTGCTACCGGCACCAAGCCCGCCGCCCCGCCGTCGTCCACTGACTCCTCCGGCGGCGTGGTGGCGCAGACCGGCAGCGACCAGACTTGCCAGTCGGCCAACCCTCTGGGTTAGCCGGAGCCAGCCGGCCAGCACGACGGCAGCGTGTAGCGGCGCCATCGGATCACGACGCCAAATGCGCAAGGAGTGCTTCTTCGAGGAGGCTTCGTTTGCGGGGCAGGCAGCCGGGTGGCCAGTGGGTTGGTTCCCAGTCCTGGTGTTCGCTTTTGTAGTGCCGTCCGGCGGGTGAGGTCCAGCCGGGTGGTTCGTTTTTGGTGGCCGGGGTGGGTGTCCAGCCGGTGGTGTGCCGGAGTTTGTGGTGTTTGGGGCAGGGTTGTCCCAGGTTCGAGATCCCGGTGGTCCCGCCCTGGTGCCAGGCGAGGATGTGGTCGGCGTCGTTGTCCAGGGAGTTGTTGCTGCAGCCAGGAAACGGGCACTTCCCGTCCCGCATCCGCAGCCACGCCCGCATGGCCTTGGTCAGCCGGTAACTGGCCCGGCCGATCTCCAGCGGCGCCCCATCCCGCGGGTCCACCAGCACCCGAAAGAAGGACCCCGCCCCGTCCGCCACCAGCGCCCGCGCCATCGACGGCGGGATCGGGCCGAAGCCATCCAGCATCGCCGCTTCCCCCGTCACGCCCAGCAGGGACAACACCGGGACCGTGACCAAGACCTGGGCACGGATCGGCGACGACACGTGATCCCATCCGGCACCATTAGCGGCACCGACAGCATCAGCGGCAGCGGTGATGCCGGTACCGCTGCCGCTGGTGTTGCCGCTGCTGAGAACCGCCGCAGCGAAATCGTCGGCCCGGAGTTGGGCCATGGTGCGGGACTCGTCCGGGCCCTGCCTCGCCCGGGCCACCGCGGTGAGCCGGTTCCAGCCGGCCACGGCCTGGTCCGCGGGCAGGTACGCCGAGAGCCAGGCCATCCCGTCCCGGTCCGGCCGGTACTCCACCCGCCGGTCCGCCACACCCTTGGCGTGGCGTGTTTCGATGCT
>DATIMT010000005.1:0-3212 GCA_035475035.1 Arthrobacter sp. | reverse complement strand
AGGGCTGCTGGCAGGCTGGGCCGGGCTCTCCGCGGCGTCGCTGCGGGCATCCAAGGCCGCCGTTGACCAGGGGCTCCGGCCGGTGATCCAGGCGGGGCGGGACGTTCCCCAAGGTCCTGCGGCCGATCCGCAGGAGTTCGCTGCGCGGGTCGACCGGTTCCTGCACCGGCACCGGAAGTAGCGAGCCGCCACGCCCCGGCAGGCCACAAACAGGCATAGCCTGAAAGGGTCCCGTGCACCTGCGCCGGGGCCCGCCTGGGAAGGGAAGGAACATGGAGGCGAACACCTTGGACGGGCGCGCTCCTCGATGCGCATAATTCCAAGGAGGAGCCCATCCTCTACACGCAGGCCGACGCCATCCTGTCCGAGGAGGCCGGCCGTGAGCCGGCGGACTTCCTTGCCTGAGGCACGACGCCGAAGGGCTGGGTCTGCAGCGCGGCCACCGGTTAGCGACACCAAGTTAGAGGGGCAGCCTCCCGCCGCATCCTTAGACCACGCGGAGTGGGTCAGGAACCTAGGGGGGCCCGCAGCGGGAAGTCCTGGCCATCCAGGATGAACTGCGCGCAGATGTCCGTCTTCCGGTTCACGATGATCGGTGCCATCAGGTTCACCGTCGTGGAACCCTCGCCGGCATTCGCCACCACCAGCACCTGGGCGTCCTCGGGTTCCTGGAGGGAGAGCGCGGCGCACTGGGCATCGGAGAGCAGGGGAGTGTAGTCGGGCAGGTAGACGCCCGCATCCAGGACAAACATCCGCTTATCCGCATCATGGCTAGCCTGCAGGGCGTACAACCCCCCGGCCCCGGCGATGGGCTCCAGGCTGAAGTTAACCAGCGGTGCCAGTCCGGGAGGCGGGGTGACGAAGGTCAGCTGGGTCATCAGGGACAGGTTGGCGCTCACCGGAGGAAGTCCATCAGAGTCTGCGGCAGGACTTTCGCCGTGACGGCCAAGGCCGCCTGGTAGTTGACCTGCTGCATCTGCAGGTTCAGGACCGACTTGCCGAGGTCCAGGTCCTCGATACCGGACCGCTGGGCCTCCAACGAGTTCTGTAGCGCCAGGTTGCTGTCCTTTGCTGACAGAATCCGGGCCTGCCGGGTTCCCATCTCTGTGTGGGCGGTGGTCATGGCCTTCATCCGGTCGTCAATGGTGTTCAATTGCGACGAGGGATCCCCACCATTGCGGAGGGTGGCGGTTATGTTGTCCAGCAGTTTGAAGACGGACGGTGAGGCGCCAGGAGCCGAACTGTTGTCGTCACCGAAGATGCTCGCGCCGTCGCTGTCGACCCTGACAGTGGTGCCGGGCGCGACGCGCCGTTCCACACTTCCGGTTGTCGCGGCCCCAAAGCTGTAGGTGTGGGTGTCAACAGACCCGGAGACATTGGGATCCGCCAGGACGAGCGTATCCGTAACGGCGCTGCTGGCATCGGAGTTGCCGGCGAAGACGTTGCGGCCCTGAAGCTTGGTGTTGGCCAGGTTCAGCAGGTCCGACTTGAGACCCTCGATTTGAGTGGCCAGCGCGTCCTTGGCGGCCTGGTTGAGCGAGCCGTTGCCTCCCTGCACCGTCAGGTCGCGGACCTGGTTCATCATGTTGGAAGTGCTGGAGAGCGTCGAGTCGATGGTGTTCAGCCAGTTGGTACCGTCGTCGATGTTTCGGCTGTACTGATCCGCAGCCGCGGCCTGGGCACGGACCTGCATTGAAGAAGCAGTGCCGATGGGATCGTCCGAGGGCCGGGAGATGGCCTTCAACGTGGACGCCTGGTCCTGGCGTTGGGCCAGCAGCGACTGGCTGGACTGCAGGTTCCGCTGGGCGGAGCCCATCATCATCTGGCTTGTGACGCGGGTCAGCATGCGCTATCTCCCTACGAGTCCGGTTTTATTGATCAGGGTATCCAGCATGTCATCCACGGCGGTCATGACCCGGGCGGCAGCCTGGTAGGCGTGTTGGTAGGTAAGCATATTCATGCTCTCCTCGTCCAGGTCCACAGACGCTCCGGATGCCTGCATGGCGGTGGCGGAGGTTGCTGAGGCATCGGCCAGCTTTGAGTGCTGCTGTTCGGCGGCCGAGGTGCTTCCCGTCTTGGTCACGAACGATGCCCAGACACTGTCGGGCGATCCCGTAGCCGTACCCAGCTGGGACATTTTGTCGGCATTGCTGCCGTCCAGGTTGCCGCTTCCTGCTGCTCCCGTGGCAATCCCGGTCACGTCCTGCGGAACCACGGTTAGCCCCTGCGCCGCAGGTCCCGTAGCCGCGAGCTGGAAGAACGCCAGATTCGTTGCCCCCGTCGAGGTCTGTCCGGCGCTGTGAACTTCATTGACCTTGGCGCTCAGAGTCCGCGCCAGTTCGTTGTAGGCATCTGCCGCCTCGGCTATAACGCCTCCGGTGCCCGTCCCATCGCCCTTAGCGCTGTTGGCGGGAGCCAGCACGGAAATCGCGCCGGCCAACTGGCCTCCGTCGAGGTTGAGAGTGGATTTCGAGCCGGTAGTCCACTGAAGCTGCACGGTGCCGCTCCCCGCCACCAGTCCGCTCAGGCTGTCCGACCCGGTCAGTGCAACACCGTTCGCCGTGCCCCCGGATACCAGCGAATTCCCGCCCACGTAAACGTCAACAGTCCCGTCGCCCGCGTCCTTGACCGTTCCTCCGGCCAGCGAAGCAATCGACGTCGTCAGCACGTTCCGCTGGTCGATCAGCTCGTTCGCGTCCCCGCCGGCGGCAAGCGTGGACTTGATGGTGGTGTTCAGTTTGGCCACCTGGGAAGCAGCACCGTTCAAGGAAGTGACCATGCCAGCAGCCTGGTCACGGGTCTGCGACCACTGCGTCTCCAGATCGCTGTAGCCGCTGGAGATCTGGGAAGTCAGCGAATTGGCCGCGGCCAGCAGCACCTGAGCCGAGGCGGGATCGCCAGGGTTGTTGGACATGGCGCCCCAACCGTTCCAGAACGCCTGCAGCTTGGCAGAGATCCCATCAGCCCCCGGCTCGTGGGTTCCGTCCTCAATAGCACCCAAAGCAGAGGCCCGCACCGAAGCGTAACCGGCGTCCGCCGTCGTCGTCCGTACCCGCGCGTCCAGGAACGCATCCCCCAGCCGGGCCACGCCGTCAACGGAAACGCCCTGCCCAGGGCGGGCGATGCCGGAGAAGAGCCCCACCGAAGCGTTGATGGCGGAGGTGGTGACGCGTTGGCGCGTGTAGCCTTCCGAGTTGACGTTGGCAATGTTC
>DATIMT010000004.1:0-7525 GCA_035475035.1 Arthrobacter sp. | reverse complement strand
GCCCAGGCCCACTGCGGGACGTCGGCCATCCAGGGGATGTAGTTGCCGAAGAAGTGCATGTAGAGGGCGGCGGCGGTGATGTCCACGATGGTGGTGGTGGCCCAGTTGATCCAGTAGAACCAGCCGGAGACGAACGCGGCTTTTTCGCCGAAGAATTCACGGGCGTAGGAAACGAACGAGCCCGAGGAAGGCCGGTGCAGGACCAGTTCGCCCAGGGCGCGCAGGATCAGGAACGCGAAGAACCCGCACACCGCGTACGCGATGACCAGGGAAGGGCCGGCGGCGTTGAGCCGGCCGCCGGCGCCCAGGAACAGGCCGGTACCGATCGCACCGCCGATCGCGATCATCTGGATCTGCCGCGGCTTGAGGTTTTTGTGATATCCCTTGTCCTCCGCGTGCAGGGAGGTCTCAGACGCATGCGCGTGACCCCCATCAATCAGGTGGTCGGGTATGGGGGAGTTAGTCATAGGGAGTGTCCTTGGGGATGTTGGGCGGATGGGGGGCCCACGCCCGCCGGGTTCCCTGGCCGAGCTTGCGAGGCTAGGGGGCGGGTGGGGACTACTTGCGACTACTTGCTGAGGTTCGCCAGGCGTTCGGGGCTCAGGAGTTCCTGGAGCTGGGCATCGGTGAGGAGCCCGTGTTCCAGGACCAGTTCAGCCACGCCCTTGCCGGTGGCAAGTGCTTCCTGCGCGATGGCAGTGGCGGTGGCGTAGCCGAGGTGGGGATTCAATGCGGTGACCAGGCCGATGGACTGCTCCACCGTGCGGCGCAGGTGTTCGGTGTTGGCCGTGATTCCACGGATGCAGCGGGCCGTGAGGGTGCGGCAGGCTGCCTCGAGGTGGGAGATGCTCTTGTGGAGGCTGTGGACGATGATCGGTTCGAAGGCGTTGAGCTGCAGCTGCCCGGCTTCGGCGGCCATGGTGATGGTGACGTCGTTGCCAATCACTTCGTAGGCCACCTGGGAGACCACTTCCGGGATGACCGGGTTGATCTTGCCGGGCATGATGGAGGACCCGGACTGGACGGCCGGCAGGTTGATTTCGCCGAAACCGGCGCGCGGGCCTGAGGAGAGCAGGCGGAGGTCGTTGCAGATCTTGGAGAGTTTGACCGCCACCCGCTTCAGCACGCCGGACAGGTGCACGAAGGCGCCCACGTCCTGGGTGGCTTCAATGAGGTCGACGGCGGTCACCAGCGGCAGTCCGGTAATCTCCGCCAGGTGCCGGCAGGCGGTTTCGGCGTAGCCGGCGGGCGCGTTCAGGCCGGTGCCGATGGCCGTGGCGCCAAGGTTGATCTCGTGGATCAGTAGCTCGGCCTCCGCCAGGCGGAGCCGGTCCTCGCCGATGGTGACGGCGTAGCTTCCGAATTCCTGGCCCAGGGTCATGGGGACGGCGTCCTGCAGCTGGGTGCGGCCCATCTTCACCACGGTGCGGAACTCCATGGCCTTGGCAGCGCAGGCGTCCTCGAGTTCTTCGAGTGCTGCCAGCAGCTCCCGGGCGGCGAAGATGGTGCCCAGCTTGACGGCGGTGGGGTACACGTCGTTGGTGGACTGGCTGAGGTTGACATGGTCGTTCGGGTGCAGCCGTGCGTAGTCACCCTTGGGGTGGCCGAGGATTTCCAGTGCCCGGTTGGCGATGACCTCGTTGGCGTTCATGTTCGACGACGTCCCCGCACCGCCCTGGACCACGTCCACCACGAACTGCTCGGCAAGACGTCCGGCCATGACGTCTTGGCAGGCCTGTTCGATGGCACCGGCGCGTTCGGCGTCCAGCAGGCCGAGCTCGCGGTTGGTGCGGGCGGCGGCCAGTTTCACTGCGGCGAGCCCGCGGACCAGGTGCATGTTGGAAGACAGCTTCTGGCCCGTGATGGGGAAGTTCTCCACGGCGCGGAGCGTGTGTACGCCCCAGTACGCCTGGGCGGGGACGTCCCGGTCGCCGAGCAGGTCATGCTCGGACCTGGTGGTTGGAGCGGATGTCGCATCCGCGGCGGTGTCGATCATGGTCATGGAGGTCCTCACAGGGCTTCGTTGTCGGGCGTGGACAGGTCAGTACTCGGGAAAGCGGGGTTCAGGAAATCGGTGGCCAGCAACTGGCCCACCTGGTGGCCGCCGCCCAGCACAGGTGCGGTGGCGATGCCGGCGAGTGGCTCAGTGTCCACGCCCAGCGCCTCCAGCAGGCGGACGGTGGCGGGCATCCGGGCGCGGTCGCCGCCGTCGGAAATCTTTACGGCCACGGCGCCGCCGTCTGCCAGGCCCACCAGCTGCACGCCTTCAAAGCCGTCCTTGGCCACGGCGCCCGGAAGCCGGCGCATCAGTTCCGTGACGTCGCGGCCTTCCCCGGCCACCATGTGCGGGTGCTGCTGCATGGCGAGTCCGACGACGGCTTCCGCGCTTCCGGAACCCGGGCCGCCGTCGTCGTCCATGCTCGTGGAAGCGGCGGCCTGGGCGATCCGGCCGAAGGCGCGGGCCATGCCGCGGAGGGTAAGGGCAAACAACGGGGTACCGCAGCCGTCGGTGCTGACCGCGGCCGGCTCCTCGCCCGTCAGGTCAATGACGGTACTGGCCACGAGCTTCTGCAGGGGGTGGGACGGGTCCAGGTACCCCTGGACCGGCCAGCCGTTGATGGCGCAGGTCGCGGCCATGGCGGCGTGTTTTCCGGAGCAGTTCTGGGTGATCCGGGTGGCGCTGCCACCGTTGCGCAGCCAGGCCTCACGCTCGGCGGTGCCGTAGGGGAGGTCCGTGCTGTTCTCCAGATCGGTGGGGGCGAGCCCGTGCAGTTCGAGGATGCGCAGGGCGCCGTCGCGGTGCACATCGGCACCTGAATGGCTTGCCGCGGCGAGGGCCAGGAGATCGGCAGGGAGTTCAAGGCCGGCGCGGACCATGGCCACGGCCTGGAGGGGCTTGAGCGCGGAGCGGGGATAGAACGGGGCCAGGGGATCGCCCGCGGTTGCCGTCACTGAACCGTCAGCCGCAAGGGAAATCCCGGAGCCGTAGTGGACGCTTTCCACCAGGCCGTCACGGATGGCGGCTACCAGTGGAGTGTGCTGCGGGAGGGCCTGCCGGGCCGGGGCAGCGGTGTGGGCAGCAGAAAACACGGGGGATTGCATGGAGTCCTTGGAAGGGTCGGTTGGATTCGGCTAGTTACTGAGGATGGAGTCCAGGGCAGCGCCCACGGCTTCCAGATGCTGGGCCATGGCCGCGCTGGCGTCTTCCGCGGAGCCGGCCTCGATTGCGGCAAGGATCTGCTGGTGCTCAACGTCGGAGGCGTGCTGGCGGTCTGCCACCATGTTCAGGGTCTCGGACTGGTGCGCCAGGGCGTCCCGGATATCCGCCACAACGCTGGCAAACACCTTGTTGCCGCTGGCACGCGCAACCGTGGCATGGAAGGTGGAGTCCAGGGCCACCCAGGATTCCGGGTCCGTTTCCGTGGCCATGGCGGCGACGATCCCGCGGAGGATGTCCAGTTCCTCCAGCGTGCGCCGTTCCGCTGCCAGGCCGGCGGCCGGGACCTCGATGTGCGGGCGCGCTTCCGTGAGGTCACGTGCCGAGTATTGCCCCAGGGTGAGGTCGTTCGCCACTTTGCTGGCAACGACGAACGTACCTTTGCCGGTCCTGGTGACCGTGAGGCCCAGTGCGGTGCAGGAGCGGAGGGCTTCCCGGATCACCGAACGGCTGACTCCGTACTCCTGCGAGAGCGTGGCTTCCGAGCTGAGCTTGCTTCCCACCGGAATGGCGCCGGACTCGATGTCCGCGCGGATGGCGTTGAACACCGCCTCGGCAGCGCTCAGCCGGGCAAGGGGACGGAATGCAGGCTGTCCTGCTGTCCGGCTGTCTGACAGGTTCACGCCTTAAATATGGCACTGGTCACAGTTGCTGTCAAACTCTCCCTATTCCTGCCGCTGGCTCGGTGCCCGCCGCCGTTGCCGCCGCCGTCGTGAACGAAGGTGCCAGCCAACCAGTGCTGCCACTGCCACCAGGCCGATGACTACGGCGAGGTCCCGGCCAACTGCCTGG
Source organism: Arthrobacter sp. (assembly GCA_035475035.1). GTDB lineage: Bacteria > Actinomycetota > Actinomycetes > Actinomycetales > Micrococcaceae > Arthrobacter. The sequence goes on along the minus strand of DATIMT010000004.1, from coordinate 3,516 downwards.
GCTACGGCCTCATAGGAGTTGCCCGCGAGGAAGCCCAGCAGGACGAAGCCAATTCCCCACACGATGCCCCCGGCAGCGTTGTAGGCAAGGAACCTGCCGTAAGGCATCCGGGACGTGCCGGCCAGGGCGGGCATGACGGCGCGGAAGAAGGCGGTGAAACGGCCCAGGAAAACCGCGGAACCGCCTTTGCGGCGCAGGAAGTCCTGGGCGCTCTCCAGTCTCCCGGAGTGCCGGGCCAATGCTTTGGTCTTCATGAGGCGGGTGCCCAGATGCTTGCCTACTTCGTAGCCCACACTGTCCCCGATGATGGCAGCGCCCACCACCAGGGCCATCATGGTTCCCAGCTGCACCTCGCCCCGGCTGGCCACCACGCCGCCCAGCACGGCGGCCGTCTCGCCCGGAATGACGAAACCGACAAACAAAGCATCCTCGGCGAACACCAAACAGAAAACGGCGATGTACGCCGCCAGCGGGCTTACGTTCAGGAGTCCGTCGACGAAACCCGTCATGGCATCAGATTAGGCCTTCGGGGCCGGAATCGGGCCAAACTTTGCCAGTAACGGCACGCGGGACAGCAGTGAAAGGCCGAAACGGTTCCACAGGCCGGTCAGGAATGCCGCTCCGGTGGCGGCGCTGAGGAAGGAGGCCGTGACGTCCGTCGGGTAATGAACGCCAAGATAGACCCGCGACAACGCGACGACGACCGCAATGATGATCCCGAGGACGGCTGCGGGCCGCTGCCACCTGGTACCGCGGGCCAACAGGAAGACGGCAATGGCCAGCGCTGAGGCCAGGGCCACGTGGCCGCTCGGGAAGCTGTCTGTTCCCGGTTCAGGGATCAGCGGGTTGAACAGTGCGGTGGAGTCGGGGCGGTGGCGGGCCACCAGCACCTTGAACAACTCGCTGCTGACCCAGCCGCCCGCTGCCACCACTCCCGTGGCAAAAGCGTTGACGGGACTGCGCCGCACCAGCAGCAGGTAGAGGCACAGGGCGGCGATCATCAGCACGCCGCCGACGGGGCTGAACACCACGTTGATGACCATGGCCACGCCCGTCAGCGGCGGAGTGTGATCATGGCTCAGCTCTGCGTCCACCGACATATCCGCCGACGTCAATGCCGGGATGAACCGCAGCGCCAGCCCGCCGGCCACGATCAACGCTGCTGCCACGAGGGGCACGCCGATCCAGTGCCGAAGCTGGGGGAGTACGGCCATTCGCACGGCCGCGGCCTCTGCTGGGAACGCTGCTTGAGGGGAACGGTTGGTGTGGGACGTCAAGGTTCAGCCTGGTTCTTTCGCCGGTCAGGGTACCTACGAGTATGCGCCCGCGCGGCTGGGAGAAAGCTGTGAAACCGTCCCGCTACAGGTGCTGGATGCCTGCCCGCTGCATGGCATCCCGGTAGGTTTCCACGCTCTTGGCGAGCAGTTCTTCCTGCTTGGCCTCCGAGACGGCGAACGCCCTGCCGCCAAGGGCGGAAGCCTTGTAGATCTTGATCCCACTGTTCTTCAGCGACGAGTGGTAGGTCTTCTCGAAAAGGGTCAGGAAGGTGGAGGCGTCCGAACCGTGCGCGATGATCGCCGAAACCCGGGAGTTGATTTTGAGGAACTGCCGGAACGGGCGGAGACCGTCAGTCTTTTCCTGGACGCTCAGTGCTGACGGGCTGCCGCTCTCGCGGACCCAGGGGTAGGCGTTCCACGGCATGACGTAGCGGGGATCCAGCTCGGCGAGTTCGTAGATTTGGGTGGCGCGGCGGGCCGCTTCGTCATCGTTGTTGTGGGAGACAAATCCGGACTCGGTCCCCTTGCCCGGGCTGGCCTGGAGACTGATGATCCTGCACTCATCTTCGTCGTGGACGGGGTCAATGTAGGGGACGGTGGAACCGGGCTTCTTTTCCATCAGTTCATCGCAAAGCTGGGTTACCTTCGCGATATTCGGTTCCTGTAGCAGGGCCTTTTTTTCGTCCCAATCAATCGTCACGATTTCTCCCTTGGCAGCGAGGCGTCCAGAATCAGGCGTCCTATGTCACTCTACGCTTCCCCGGGGAGGGGTGGGCACACCGAGTTTTTCAGCGGCCCAACCTAGTGCCGCCCACGCAGGTGTTGTTCGTGGAGTTCGCTGAGTTGTTCGTCGGTCAGTTCATCGAAGCCCACGGCCTCCCGTTTATCGCTCCGCGAGAACCGGATGAACATGAGGATGATCAACGGCAGGTCCACGACTTCACAGATGAACCACAGCAGGTTTCCCGCGAATTGCTGGTCCTGGAACGCATCCCGGAACCACCACTGGGGATTGGGGACTGCCAGCGCGTGGTCGAGCACCTGGCCATTGAGGCTCAGCAGGATTCCGGGAACCGCATCGATCAGCAGTTCGATGAACACGAACATGAATTCCAGGGTCAGGTACGCGCTGGACCGTTGGAAGTCCGATTCTTCGATGATGGGCAGCGCCATCAGCATCCCCAGCAGTGGTACGCCGAGGGTGAGAAGCGCGCCGGCCACGGGGTCGGTCCGGAGCGTGTAAAAGGCGGGAGTGAGGAATGTGGAGAAGAGCGCCAGCCCCAGCAGCGGTGCGCCGAACGAATTGCTGATGAACCTGACCGGCCGGCTGGCGAGGACGGCGTTGAAGGTGCCTATGCCCCTGGCGGGGAGTGCCGCCCGCGCAAGGGTGAGGGGCTTTCCTAGCCCGATGAGCAGCGGAACGACGAAGAGCAGCAGGGATATCTTGATGGTGAAGGCCCACCGTTGCTGTGGGCCATACACCCCGGTGAATCCGCAGGTGAGGACAACAAACGATCCCAGGCCAAGGACGTAGAACGCTGCCGCGCGCCACACCGGCCACCGGTGGCCCTGGTGGCCTGCTGACCGGATTCCCCACCCATACAGGACGCCGGCCACGACGACGAAAACTGCGGCAGCCCAGTCGAGTTGCCAGGAGGAAAGAAGGATCTCAAGGGGTGGCACGCGCCAATGCTAGTCACCGTTCCTGAGAACTCCATGATCGTTTTCGCGTTAATCGCGTCCCCGGTAGTGGTGGGGCTGTGGAGTGGTAGGTGTGGCCGGTTGGGGTGGTGGTTGCCACGGTATGCCGCGGGCCGGGGATGGGTTTTGCGGTCCAGCCTGGTGTTTCTTTGGTGTGGTTGCAGGCTTCGCAGAGGCCTTGGCCGTTGCTGGCGCTGGTGGGTCCGCCGTTGTGCCAGGCGGTGATGTGGTCGTGGTGCCGGATGGGGGCGTCACAGTACGGGGTGCGGCAGGTGTCGTCCCGGATGTGAAGGAAACGTTTGAGCCCTGCCGGGAAGAGCCGGGCCTTTGAGTCCAGCGCCACCAGCTCCCCGCTGCCCGGGGCGGTGTAGAGCCGGCGGACCCACAGGCTGAGCTCATCTTGACCGGCACTGGTGAGGGCGAGGTTTCTGGCCCAGGCTGCGGGGATGGTGCCGTAACCGGGCAGCCTTGCGGGTTCGGCGTCGGCTTGGAGGAGGGTGCGGTCGGTCATGACGAGCTGGATCTCCACCCCGCTGAT
>DATIMT010000003.1:0-3996 GCA_035475035.1 Arthrobacter sp. | reverse complement strand
GTGACGAATTCCTGGATGTCGCCGCGGACGAACGTGATGTCCGCTCCGTCCGGGGCACGGTATTCGTGGTGAGTGAAGACGTAGCTGGGCGTGCCGGTGTAAGGCCACTTGCCGGGCTCGTGTTCCATCAGCCAGGCGTAGGTTTCCCCGCCCATGACGATGCAGCCCACACCGGCCATGAAGTCGTTGTAGCTTTCCGCTCCGCCCTCAAAGCCGTCGAACTGCAGCAGCCAGCCCAGATCGTCCGTGGACGTGGCGATGAAGCCGTCAAGGGATGCGGCCACAAAGTATTGGATGCGCGGCATGGCCCCAGCCTAGCCAACAGGTGCGGCGCGGCCAACCGCCCCGGCCAACGGACTCCGCGGCGGGCACCGGCCACGGATTCCGGGAAGGTTCTTACTTCGAGAAGTACGGAATGATCAGGTACAGCCCGGCCATGACGGCCAGGCCGCAGAGGCCAAAGCAGATGTAGGCGAAGGAGCGCTTCACGCCCGGAGACGTTTGCTGCGCGTCAGCGGCGATGGCCGTAAACCGGACGCCGAGCGAGTAGAGGGTCACCACTGTTACGGCGGCTATCAGCGTGGCGCCGGCAACCGTCAGAAGTTCCAACCACTTCATCGCCGATTCTCCTTGGGGTTGTTTACTTTTGCCTCGGCTCTTGCTTTTGCTTCTGCTTTGGCTTTCGCTTTGGCTTCGGCCCGGGCCTTCTTCTTTGCGAACCGGACGGCCTGGCCGGCTTCCTCCACCTCGACGGCGTTCTGGTGGCTGACGGAAGACTTGCGTGAGTAGAAGAACATGAAGAGCACCGCGCCGCTGCCGGCAATGGCGGCAATGAGCACACCTACGACGCCGGTCTCCACCAGCAGGGCGGTGAGGGCACCGACGATGCCGGCGGCAGGCAGGGTAAAGAGCCATCCCAGCGCGATCTTGCCCACCATGTTCCAGCGGACGGTGGTTCCACGGCGTCCCATTCCGGAGCCTATGACGGAACCCGAGGCCACCTGCGTGGTGGAAAGGGCGAAGCCAAGATGCGAGGAGGCGAGGATGGCGGACGCGGTGCTGGCCTCGGCCGCGAAGCCCTGGGCGGGCTTGACCTCGGTCAGCCCGGAGCCCATGGTGCGGATGATGCGCCAGCCGCCGGAATAGGTGCCGATGGCGATGGCAAGGGCGCAGGAGGTGATCACCCAGAGCTGGGGACCGGACCCGGGTGCCTGGCTGCCGGCTGCGATCAGGACCAGCGTGATGATGCCCATGGTCTTCTGGGCGTCATTGGTTCCATGCGCCAGGGCCACCAGGCTCGAGGTGAAGATCTGGCCTGTCCGGAACCCGCCGCGCTTCTGGGTGAGCTTGCTGCCCGTCTCGGGGTCGTGCCGCGAGGTGAGGGCATAGGCCAGGCGCGTGCACACATAGGCGGCAAGGCCCGCGATCACCGGGGCGAAGACGGCCGGCAGAATGACTTTCTGGAGCAGCGACTCAAGGTTGACGGAACCGAATCCGGCGCCGACGATGGCCGCGCCGATCAGCCCGCCAAAAAGTGCGTGGGATGAGCTGGACGGCAAGCCCTTCAGCCAGGTGATCATGTTCCACAGGACGGCTCCCATCAACCCGGCGAAGATGATCTCCGGGGTGATCTGAATGCCGCCGGACCCCTCGCGGATGATGCCGCCGGACACGGTCTTGGCCACCTCCGTGGAAAGGAAGGCGCCCACCAGGTTCAGGACGGCCGCCAGGGCCACGGCTGTTTTGGGCTTGATGGCACCCGTTGCGATGGGCGTTGCCATGGCGTTCGCGGTGTCGTGGAAGCCGTTCGTGAAGTCGAAAAATAGTGCCAGTGCGATGACCAGCGCCACCATGAAGGTGATATCCACCTGTTGCCCAATCTGCAGAGTCGACGTTCAGCAGTTTCTCTTACCAGGCTGCCTTGCACAGCATAGTTCACCAGCTGTTGGCGTGGAATGACTTGCGGCGATGGCGCAACCGGCGGGAAACCTTATCGATCGTACGCGTCCCGGGCACGAGGTCAAAACATTGGTTGAGCCAGGAAAGAGTGGATCCGGTCCAGTTCCGCCGGCGTGATTCCCCGCCGTGGATGCGGCGAGACGGTAAGGACGCGCCTGCCCAGGAAACGTGTCCACAGCTGCGCTTCGGCCTCGAACGCCAGTTGGTCGTCCACCCACGCGACGACGTCCGGCGCAGTGTTTTCGACATCTTCCTGGATGGCCCGGAGCTTCCACCAACCGGCACCGCCGGCTGCCCCGTCCGCAGCCAGGTATGGCCAGTCGCTGCCGGCAAGCCCGACGGCGGGACACAGGTATTGCGGCGCCAGTTCCTCCCAGCTGGTAAGCCAGACACAGCGCAGCCCGGGCGTCCGCGCCAGGGAGTTGAGCCCGGCCACGAGTTCGGCGGCGAAGGCGACGGGCAACAGTCCAGCGTCGGCGCGCTGCCAGGCCGATCCCCAGCCGGTGGTTCCTTCCGGCCCAAACGGGCAGACCACGCCGTCGACGTCCAAATAAAGCGTTCGCCCCACGCTGCAGCCTGCGCGGCTTCAGCCCTGGTGGAACTGCGGCGGCCTGGGGCCCATATCCAGTTCCGGGGCGATTTTCTCCTCAAGGGCCGCCACAGTGACGTCCGGCAGCACGATGAGCCCGTCGAGTTCGCGCCGCGCCCGTTTGTAGGCAGCCTGTCGCTCGGCCGGGGTAGCAGCCTGGTTTTCGGCGATCATGAGCAGTTTCCGTGCGGTGGCCAGCCGCTCGCGTTCAGGTCCGCTGAACTTGGTGTCCCTGATCCGCCTGGCCTCGCGTTCGGCCACCTCGAGTGCCACCGCGAAGTTGTTGACGGCCTGGCGGTAGGCGTCAAGGGCGGATACGGATTTCAGGTCGTCGGCGGAAGCCGGGCGCTGGCCGTCCGCTGCCCGCTTGGCACGGAGGAAGGCCACCGTAAGCGGTTCGCGGACGTCCGTCATGAGGGGAAAGTCGATGAGCTTGCCCACGTCGAGCTCATAGTCGAGCCATCGCCGGTTGGTGGCGTCATGGGTGTCCATCAACGCCTGCACCTCGGCCACGGACGCCCTTTCGGCTTCGCGTGCCTGGTTCTGGAGTTCGTAGAGTTCAACCCGGCGCCGGTGCCGGCGCTCGCCCGCGCGCCGCCAGCCGCCTGCCCAGCGGCCGGCGATCGCCATCAGCGGGAACACCATCCACCATTTGTCGTACAGGAACTCCATGAGGGGCCTCACCGCTTAATCCTCGCAGGCCGGAGGTCAGGCCTCAAGGCCCAGGGGCAGGTCCCGGCGGGCGCTTGCGGCGGGACTGCGGCCGCGGGCCCCTGCGACATCTCAGGGAGCCGGCGTGGCCTGGGCTGCATTGACGTTGACCAGCCAGGCAACGCCGAAGCGGTCCGTGCACATGCCAAAAACGTCACCCCACGGCGACTTTTCCATCGGAACAGTCACCGCTCCCCCGTCGCTGCTCAGCTTCTGGTAATAGCCGCGAAGCTCCACTTCGTCATCGCCGCTGAGCGAGATCGATATGGAGGAACCCGGGCGGTACTCCATGCCGTTGGGGGTGTCAGCGCCCATGAGCACCAGGCCGTGGGTCGTGGTCAGCATGCCGTGCATGATTTTCTCCGCTTCCGCGGGATCCTCACTGGCCTGGAAGTCGCCAAACGTACTCAGTGTCAGCTCGCCGCCGAACACGGACTGGTAGAAGTTCATTGCATCGCGGGCGTTGTCGCGGAAGCTGAGGTAGGGATTGAGGATTGTTGGCATGGCAGGTTCTCCTTCACAGGGGTGGACGGTTGTGCTGGTACTGGATTGGCTTGAACCGGGGCAGACAACATCCTGCCGTATCCTGCTGCTCGCTGGTAGGGGAAGGTTCCCCTGTTCGTCCCGGGTTCAGGGCCAACGGATGACAAAGACAACCACGGCAGGCCAGTGATGCGGTGCGGCCCGCGGGAACGTAGGCTCGGGGGCATGGCCCGATTCTTTGATGTTCATCCCCA
>DATIMT010000002.1:0-2805 GCA_035475035.1 Arthrobacter sp. | reverse complement strand
GTCCGCGACCCCCTTGGCGTGGCGCTTCTCCAAAGACTCGGGGTGGTGGCGTTCCCGCCAGCTACGGACCTTGGCCCGGAACCGGGACGGGACGAGCTCACCGGGTGCTGCACCGCGGGCAGGGTTCGGGGTTTCGGGGTCGAAGAAGTGCGCCACCAGCGCGGCGGCACCGGCAGGGCCCAGGCCTTCGGTTTCATCGGCGACGATCCTGGCGTGCTGCCAGGACATCTCCCCGGCAGACAACGCAGCGATTACCGGTGGCAGGGAGCACACCCGCCGGGACTGTTCCACGAACGCCCCCGCGGCCGCGGAGCTGACGGTGAGGACCCCGGCGATCTCCTCGACGGTGGACATTTCGGCGTAGGTGCGGTCCTGCACGGACGCGTCCGGTGGGGTCATGGCCTGCTGGAATTCGATGGCCTGGGCAGCGTCCCGGGCCTTCACTGCCGCGAGTTGCGCTTCCAGCTGGGTCGTGAATCCCAGCCGTTCCAGCCGGATTTCGTACCGCCGCTGCAACACATCCACACCAGCACCAGATCCGGAAGCCAGCGAATCGTCCTCCAAAGTCAGCGCATCAAGGGCAGCAACAGAGGCATGAACACCTTCCAACGCCACCCCAACACCACTGCTGAATCCCATACGAACATCATCCAACGGGGGTCTGACATTTAAACTACAGCCGGTAAACCCCGTGAGTCAGCGCCAGCATGAGCGGCCCACCGGACACCGCTCCGTCTTACCCGCCGGCGAATGGAGGCAGCACGTCCACGACGTCGTCCGGGCCCAGAACTGTTGACTGGTCCCGCACCGCCACCTCGTTGAGCAGGAAGCTGCTGCGGGAAAGGAGCCGGGGAAGCGGCGGCGTCCCGGCCGGTGGTTCCGCGCGGTCCACGGCCAGGACCGCCTCCAGCAGGTCCGCAACGGTGGCGCCAGCCGGCAGGTCGAACTTTTCTTCCTCGAAACCTGCGGCAGCGCGTGCGGCAGCAAAGTAACGTACAAGCATTCCCGTCAGCCCCCGATAGCGCTCATGCTGCGGTCCGGCTGGACGAAGTCCGGAGCATCCAGTCCCACGTGGTCCATGCCGTGGGCCTTCGGCTTGATCCACATGGCATCCTGCCACCGCTGCGCCAGCTCCTCGTCGCTGGCGCCCGAGCGCAGCAGGCCCAGCAGGTCATACTCCTCGCGCGAAAACAGGCAGCTCATGATCTTGCCCTCGGCAGTGATCCTGGTCCGCCGGCAATCGGAGCAAAACGGCTCCGTGACGGAGGCAATAATCCCTACGGTTCCCAGCACCGGACCATCTGCATCCGACGACCCGGCCGCCCGCCGTCGTACTTCAAAGCGCTCCGCGGGGGCACCGTCACGGGCCCGGGGATCGGGACTGAGTACAAAGTCACGGGACAGCAGTGCGCGGATCTCGGCGGCGGTGATCATGTTGCGGCGCGTCCAGCCGTGGTCGGCGTCGAGCGGCATCTGTTCGATGAACCGCAGTTCGTACCCGCGCTCCAACGCCCAGGCCAGCAGTTGTGGCGACTCCACATCGTTGATGCCCCGCATGAGGACAGCGTTGAGCTTGACCGGGCCAAGGCCGGCAGCCCAGGCCGCATCCACACCGGCCAGGACCTGGTTGAGGAACGGGCGCCGGGTCAGCTTGGTGAACGTTTCCTCGTGCAGCGAATCCAGTGACACATTGATGCGCGTCAGCCCGGCGTTCTTGAGCGCCGCCGCCTTCTTGGCCAGGCCGACACCGTTGGTGGTCATGGAGATGGGCAGGTCGGGGTGGTTGGCACGCAGGGCCGAGATGATCTCGACGAGATCGTGCCGGACAAGCGGCTCGCCGCCCGTCAGCCGCAGCTCGCGGACTCCCAGCTGCTCCACGCCTACTTTGACAATCCGAACGATTTCCCCGGCTGACATCACTGCCTGCTTGGCGAGCCATTCCAGGCCTTCCGCCGGCATGCAATAGGTGCAGCGGAGGTTGCATTTGTCTGTCAGGGACAGCCTCATGTCCGTGGCGCGGCGGCCGTACCGGTCCACCAGCCCGCCGGGTGCATCTTCCGGGCGGCGGCCGGGAACGCCGGGCAGCACCGGTGCTGCTTCCTCCCGCGGCTGCGGCATGCCTAGCTGGACGCTCATGAATTCAGGCTACGCCACGTTGAGCCGGGCATCACACCATGACCATGCAGATCTGGCACAAGATGTGTGGCCCGCGCCTGCGTCGGGGAACGCCGGTGAACCTATGCTTGAAGTTGTGAAGAGCTCCCAGCCTGGGCACGCAACGGACGACGACGGCGCCGGCCTTGGGGAGCGGGCCGAAAGTCCCGTCCGGCTATCGGCAGCCGGGCGTGCCGGAGACGGTTGGGCTGCGGCTGCCGGGATCGTCGCAGCTGGCAGCGGTGTAGCCGCGGGGGAGTTGCTGGCAGGGTTTGCCAGCCCATCCCTCTCTCCGTTGACGGCGGTTGGCGGTGCCGTGATTGATGCCGTCCCTCCCGGCGTCAAGGACTGGGCGATCTCGCTGTTCGGCACGGCTGACAAGGCAGCGCTTCTGGCTGGCATGGGGCTGGTCATAGCAGTACTGGCCGCGCTTGCCGGCGTGCTGGAGCGCCGGCGGCCTTTCACTGGCGCTGCCGTGATGGGAATCTTCGGTCTCGCCGGAGCGGCTGCGGTCCTGACGCGTTCCCAGATGACTCCGATGGCCCTCGTTCCGCCGCTCCTGGCCGCGGGGATCGCCGTCGGGCTCTTGCGGCTCCTGGTGCGCCGGCTCCAGACGTGGGACAGCCCAACGTCGAATGACGAAGCCCCCGA
>DATIMT010000001.1:0-4243 GCA_035475035.1 Arthrobacter sp. | reverse complement strand
CCCGAGCTGGACACCTGGAAGGCCTACACCGCCCGCGCCTGGCCCACCCTGGTGGTCATCGACCCCGAGGGCTACATCGTGGCGCACCTCTCCGGCGAAGGCCACGCGGACGGACTCGCCGTACTGATCCCCGAGCTCATTACCGAACACGAAGCCAAGGGCACCCTGCACCGCGGCTCCGGCCCCTACGTGGCGCCCGAGGCGACGTCCGGTACCCTGCGCTTCCCCGGCAAGGCACTGTTCCTGCCGCCGGGACGCGGTTCCACGGCTTCGGCTGGAACGCTTTTGGCTGGAACGTCCGACGACGGCACTTCCGCTGGTGCCGCAGCGGACGCTGCTGGGGACAGGGGTTCCTGGCTGGTCACCGATACCGGCCACCACCGCCTGGTGGAGCTGGGTACCGACTTCCAGACAGTCCTGGGCACCTTCGGCTCGGGAACCAAGGGCTACGCCGATGGTCCCGCCGCGGGCGATACCGCCAGTGCACAGTTCAACGAGCCCCAGGGCCTGGTCCTGCTGCCGGAAGATGTGGCAGCCAAGGCGGGCTACGACGTCGTCATTGCAGACTCGGTCAACCACCGCCTTCGCGGACTCTCGCTCACGGATGGCAAGGCCTCCACCCTGGCCGGCAACGGGATCCAGCGGCTGCTCGAAACAGGCCCGGCACGCGTGGACGAAGACGGCGCCGGGTTCAGCGGCTCACTGGGCAACGATCCGCTGGAGGTTGCGCTGAGCTCGCCGTGGGACGTGGTGTGGTCGCGCAAGCTCAATGCGGTGGTGGTGGCAATGGCCGGCACGCACCAGATCTTCAGTTTTGATCCCGTCACGGGCGCGGTGGCCATCATTGCCGGCAACGGCCTGGAAGGCCTGCTCGACGGTCCCGCCCACGAGGCCTGGTTTGCCCAGTCCTCCGGCCTGGCCGAAGACGCCGACGGCAACATCTGGGTGGCTGACTCTGAGACCTCCGCCCTCCGCAAGCTGGTCATCGCAGACGACGGCGCCATCACGGTGGAGTCCGCCGTGGGCAAGGGCCTGTTCGACTTTGGCTTCCGTGATGGCCCCGCCGCCGAAGCCCGGCTGCAGCATCCGCTTGGCGTGACCGTCCTGCCCGACGGCTCCGTGGCGATTGCCGATACCTACAACGGGGCCGTGCGCCGCTACGACCCCGCGTCCGGCGCCGTGTCCACTTTGGCCCGTGGCCTGGCCGAGCCCTCCGACGTGATCGTGGACCACACGCAGTCGGCCGGCTCGGAGCCGCTGCTGGTAGTGGTGGAGGCGAATAAGCACCAGCTGGTGTACGTGCCCATCCCCAAGGAAGCGCATCAGGTGGATGAGGGCGCGTCCCAGACCCACCGGCCCAAGAGCCCCGTGGCACCGGGTTCGCTGGACCTGACTGTCCGCTTCACGGCGCCCACCGGGCAGAAGCTTGATGACCGCTGGGGCGATCCCACACAGCTGAAGATCTCCTCTACGCCGCCTGAGCTGTTGGTGTCCGGCGGCGGAACCTCCGTGGGACTGCTGCGCACCCTCGAGCTGTCCGCGGACGTGTCCGAGGGCGTGCTGCACATTACCGCCCGGGCTGCGGCATGTGATGGCCCCGAGACGGAGGACGGCGAGATCCCCGACCACGCCGCCTGCCACCTCTACCAGCAGGACTGGGGCATCCCCGTGGTCCTGCAGGCCGACGGCGACACCGAACTGGTCCTGGACCTCCGCGGGATGGACTGACCGGGGCTTCTTTGCTGAACTGGCCCAGTTTTTAGACCTTTGAGTCCGGAAACCGGGCCAGTTCTGCTCCTGCTGCCCCTAAAACTGGGCTAGTCTGCGCGCCATTGTCCACATAGCTCCCCGTCGGTCTGCCGTCTGCCGAGGCTTGCAGACATTGTGGCCTGATGGACCCCATGGAAATCCTCAGATCAGCTGGGGGAGTGCTGCTGCGGCGTGATGTGCTCGCCGCAGGTGCTACGGAAACTGAGCTGCGCCAGGCGGTCCGAAGCGGATATGTGCTGCAGCCGGATCGCGGCCTTTTGGCCATGGCGGGCGCTGATCCGGAACTGGTGGCTGCCGGGATCGCCCATGGCCTTCTTACATGTGCTTCCGCCGCCCCCAAGTACGGCCTGTGGCAGCTCCGACCCGCCACGCAGCCCCACTACTGGCAAAACAACGGGCGAGGTACAGCCCGGTGTATCAGCCACCGGCTTGCCCTGACGCAGCAGCCGCAGCACCGGACCCTTGCTGCACTTCCCGATATCCTGCTGCACGCGTTACTGTGCCTGCCCGAACTTGAGTCCTTGGTGATGGTGGAGTGCGCTTACAACCGCGGCGACATCGAACCGGCTCATCTTTCCCGTCATTTGAATGGCAGGCGGTGCGGCAAGGCACGGAACGTTCTGTCCAAGGTTGAGCGTGGTGCAGACTCCCTGCTGGAAACCCTGGCCCGCGTGCTGTTCACGGACGCCGGCATAGCCACCGAGACCCAAGTGTGGATCGACGGCATTGGGCGTGTGGATTTCCTTCTGGAGGGATTCCTCATCGTAGAGATCGACGGGATCGCCTTCCACCTTGAGTCACGGCAATTCAAGAAGGACCGCCGCAGGGACAATGCGGCAACTCGTCAGGGGTTACCCGTACTCAGGTTCTTCTACGACGACGTGGTTTACGCACCGGAGTCCGTCCTGGCACAGGTACGGGAGGTGCTGGTGCGGGGTTCGCTGCGATGGCCGCAGCCGAACCAGCCCAGTTTTCAGCAGGATTGGGTCTAATTCTGCAGGCGTCACTTCAGGAAGGGTCCAAAAGCTGGGCCAGTTTGGTACAGGGCGCTAGAAGCTCAGCATCGGGGTGACCTTGACGGTGTCCCCGGCGACGTCCAGGCGGGTGGTGAAGCTGAAGTCCACCTCCGCGTCCAGCGGGTACCAGGCCCCGGTGAACGCGTTCTGCTGCAGCGCCTCCACCTTGGCCTTGCCGTCCAGGGGAGCCACCACCCAGCGGCCGTCGAACGGTTCCACGGAGACACCCGGGTATTCGGTCACAGTCCACTTGATGCTGCCGTCCTGGACCCTGTTATTGCTGGTGTAGTAGAAGGGGCAGTCGGGCTGGAGTTTCTGTTCCTTGACGGCCTCCGCCGCGCAGCCGTCCAGGAATTCCCGGACCTTGGCGGAAACGTCGCTCTTCAGCTTGTCCGTGGCCTGGGTCAGCAGGTTGAGCGGGGCCACCGGGGCATCCTTGGCGGTGACCGTGGCACGGGTGGCGGGCGCCGCGAAGTACTGGCCGTCAAGGGAGGCCTCATACTGGCCCGGATAGAACACGGCAAAGGAGTTCCGCCCGTTGGGCATGTTCACGGGAACCCCGTTGACGTCAGCCTCGTTGCCGTTGACCACGGTGACATCCACGGTGGGCAGCCGGGACGGGACGAACGCCCAGGTATTGAAGAACAGCCACTCGGCGCCGGTCTTCTGCAGCAGGAACTCCGTATGGAGCCGGCTGCCGTCGATCGTGTAATCAAGGGGCACCATCACCTGGTTGGCCGGGCGCTCCTCAGGATCACCAATGGCGATGTTGGCCAGGCGGGCCGCGGACGTCTGCAGGCCCGGGCCATCCAGCATGGCGGCGTTGCTGGGCGGAACCGCGGCCCTCAGGAGCCCCAGCGCCCGCCCGCCGTCTCCGCTCTTCAGGGCGTCCAGGTACTCCCTGACCGGCTGCTGCGGGCTGGCCACGGTGTTGTTCACAATGTTGATGGCCACGATGGCTCCGGCGACGGCAAGCATGAGGCCCAGCAGCCATCCGGCCGCGGTCCTCACCAACGCTTGACTCATCTGCACGTTCCTTACAGTAACGGGAGTGCGGACGGACACTAAAGTTGGCGTCCCCCTAATCTGCCGGGCAACGCCCCGTTAACGCCCGACGGCGGGACGCCAGGACAGCGTCAACAGGCGCCTCGGGCGCCCCCGGGGCAGGGGGCTGGAGGACAGCAGTTACAGGGGGCCGGTTGCGGATGCTCCTACTGCCGGGTCAGCGGCGACGGCGGCGGGACGCCGTGCCGAACACTCCACGGAGCAGTTCGCGGCCCAGCTGGGTCCCCATGGACCGGGCCATGCTCTTGAGACCGCCACCGAGGGCCCCACCGAGCACTCCGCCGAGGTCCCCCATCATGCCGCCCGGCTGGGCTTCCGGTTCCCGCGACTGCGGCTCCCGGCTTCGCGGCGCCCGAGGTGCGCGCGAAGCCTTGGCGCCGGGCTCAGCTTCC